>JBKPSP010000143.1:0-29185 GCA_046735175.1 Acidobacteriota bacterium | reverse complement strand
GCGACTGTGGTTATGCTCTAGCCACCGGCTCCTGCGAGGAAGCCAACAGCGTGGATGCATGTACCGTCACGACCCTTGATGTGACCACTGCTTTCGCAGTTCCAAACCTCAACTGTCCCTCGCAGGATCAGTCGATTTTTTCGGGTTTGGCGGCCTCTCGGGTTGCCCCGCTCGACCTATCACCCAGTTTACTTCGGACCGGCAACGATTTATTTTTGCCAACCCTTTCAACCGTCGACGGAAGTAACCTTAACATTTGCATTTAATTAGTCAACGCCCACATTTGGTGCATTGCCAGCGTTTCCCACACGGTTTTCAACAGCATCTAAACGATTGTGCTGCTGCCGTTTGTTAAGCAGAAATGAATTCTTGCGCTCTTTTTCACAGCGCTTTGCACAGCCGTGCTGCTGAAGCATTGATTTTGCTGAGCCGGGCCGAACCTCAAATGATCTTGACGAGCGCGGAATTCTTAAGCATTTTGAATATTGAGCAAGGTATTAAGTTCGATTATGTGGCGCGGGCGGTTCGCCCGCGAAGGGGAGTCGCCAAATGCTTGATTTAGTTGCGTATGTAGATGGCGGCTCGCTCGGTAACCCCGGCCCCGCCGGGGTTGGCGTAATCATCGAAGGCGCCGAATCGGGCAGGATCACCATCACCAAGTGGATCGGCAACCAAGACAACAACGTTGCCGAATACCTGGCGCTCCTCGAAGCTCTTCAATTCGCAGTAAACCTGAAGGCCCGCAAGCTCCACGTCTATTCTGATTCCGAAGTAGTAGTTCGCCAGATGCTCGGCGACTACAACTGCCGCAGTGAGCGCCTTTACTCGCTAAATTGGATCTGCCGCAAACTCGCCCGTTCGCTCGAGTTCACCATCTCTCACATCCGGCGCGAGAGCAATGAAGAAGCGAACCTTCTGGCGACGTCGGCGGCGCGTAAAGCTGCGCCGATTAATATCTGATCCCCTTAATACGCTCCACGGACCCCTCGCAAACACGAAGTCCCCAAGGCGAATAGGAGAAGGCAAGTTTTCATCTTGGCTGCCCGGAGACGAATTCTAAAGCGTGGCGACCCTTCGACTGACGCTCAAGAAGAACAAGCCCACGCAGACCATGAGCCCTCCTGCCGATGCGATGACAATCGGTGCGTGGAATTTTCGAATCAGCGCGCCAGCGATCACCGCGCCGATGGGGCCGCCGCCTCTGAGCGCCAGATTGAAAATGCTCATCACGCGCCCACGCATTTGATCGGGGGTCATCAGCTGAATCAGCGAACTGATCATTGCGAAGACCGATAGCAGCGCCATTCCTGCCAGAAAAATCATGGCGCAGGAAAACGGAACTGAAGGCGAGAGCGCAAACGCCGCGGTAAGAATCCCCAACACACACAGGCCGATCAGCGCATTTCGCCCCTGATGTTTAGCCTTGCCCAGGCCCGCAACTAACAAAGCTCCCACCACGGCGCCCGCGCCGGAAAAGCTCAGCATGGCCGCATACGTTGTAGGCTTGCCGTGAAACACCTCACTGGCAAACACCGGCAGAAAGGCGATGGATTGAAAGCCGAGGAAGGTGATTAGGAACGCCAACACGATTATGCCCTTCATTCCTTCGTGGCTTCCGATAAAGTGAATTCCTTGCTTCATGCTGTCCATAACGCGTTCGCTCGAACGCTGCGGCACAAAGCTGACCTGAATGACGTAAAGAATTGCTATCACGCCGAAAAACGAAATCCCATTGAGCGAAAAACACCACGCGGCGCCCAAAGTCGTCAACGCGATTCCAGCGATGGAAGGCCCGATGACCCGAGCAAGATTGAACTGAATCGAATTGAGCGCAATCGCGTTGGGCAGGTGCTGCTTCGGAACCAGTGTAGGTATGAGCGCGGAATAGGACGGCGATCCGAACGCCTGTGCCGTTCCGACCACGAACGACAAACACCAGATCTGCCACACCTTCAGCACCCCGGTAAACGCAAGCGCCGCCATGATGAATGCGCAGGCCAGTTGGGTGTATTGGGAGCCCAACAACACCCGCCGCCGATCCCGCCGATCCGCGAGCACGCCTGCAAGTAAAGCCAGCACGGCAACAGGAATTTGTCCCAGAAACTGGTCCACTCCGAGATAGAAGGAGTTGTGAGAAAGCTGCAGCACCGTCCAGCTCTGGGCGGTGGTTTGAATCTGCGTGCCCACCTGCGAGGTACACGCGCCAATCCACATCAATCGGAAATCCCGGAAATGGAATGCCTGAAAGGTTCGGCGGAAAAAAGAAACCGGCGGCTGCGGAACTTGCGAGACCTCTTCGATCGGCTGAGACAGAGTTTGCTCCGCTGGGACTGATTCGAAGATTGAAGCAACTCTCCGAATTCAGAGAACTTGGTTTCATTTAGATGTTCGTCGCAACGGCACCGATTCGTCAATCAGGGTTCGGTGAGCACATGGGTTCTACCACGGTATAGGACGAATCTGGAATCATCGTAAAGCTTGTCGGGCGAAACATTCCGTTTTCAGGGACGCGAGATTCGCGTCGAACAACTTCGCGTCATCGCGCAAAAACTGTTAGGATAATTTTGCGGCGCGCTCCTCGCGCCGATGGCGAGTGGGGACGTAGTTCAGTTGGTTAGAACGCTGCCCTGTCACGGCAGAGGCCGCGGGTTCGAGTCCCGTCGTCCCCGCCATTCTTTTCAGGCACTTCCAGTCCGAAAGAACGGACCTCTTTATTCCCAATCTGCTAGACTTTCCTCCCTAAAGAAATGCCCTATCTCCTTCGTAGATCTGAGGTGAAAACAGCCTCAGTCATGAAGCATTGGATTGAACATTAAAAGGGGGCACGCGGATGAAGACTGGTATTTCGAGGCAAGCAATCCAATTGTTCATCATCTCGACTATTGGATTGACGCTCATTGCAGGGGCATTGGCCCAAGGCAAACCCTCTATACCTAAGCTGGTGCCGCTCTTTAACGGAAAGGACCTCACCGGGTTCGATACTTTGCTCGAGAAACAGGGAATCAATCATGATCCAGATAAAGTCTTTCAGGTTGAAAACGGTGTGCTGCACATATCTGGCAAAGAGTTTGGCGGTCTCGTGACCCAGAAGGAGTATGGCAATTATTATCTTCGCGCGGAGTTTAAGTGGGGTGAAAAGACCTATCCGCCGCGTGAGGGAAAAGCCAGGGACAGCGGCATTCAATACAACATCACCGGCCCGCTCAAAGTCTGGCCCCGGATGATGGAGTTTCAGATTAATGAAGGCGGTACCGGCGACATGTGGGTAGTCGGCGGTACCGGCGTGACTGTGAACGGCCAGGTATTTCAAAGCACGGAATCAGGCCCTGGTGCCTACATTCGCATCCCCCATATCGGCCGAGGCGTCTTGGTGAATGTCGCTGGACATCGTGATCCGGCAAACGAGCTGGAGAAGCCACATGGGCAATGGAACGTTTTGGAATTAGTTTTGGACCATGATCGCGTCACATATTTTGTGAATGGCAAGCTGGCCACGCTGGCGACCAATGCAAACAGTACCCACGGAAAGATCCTCTTTCAATGCGAAGGATCGGAAGTATTCTTCCGCAAGATGAAGATTGCGACGTTGAAATAGCCGCAGATTTCAGTTAGTTACTCTGTCACGGCAGAGGCGCTTCGAGTCCCGTCGTCCCTGCCGTTCTTTTTCATCAGCTTGATTGGATACTCTGTGACGAGGTTCCCCAGGCCGTACGGACCTTTACGCAGCCTGCTCCGTAGCCGTTCGGCGCTCCCGAAGAAGGCCTTCAATGTACTTTCCCAACGCAAGTTCCATTTCAGATTTTGCGAATTCGAAGGTACCCGCCTGAACGGTGATGGCCGGCCGATCGCAGCTTCCGTTCCAGCCGTCATCCGTCAGCCAGAACTTGCATTCGATGCGCAGAAACGGTGCTACTCCAAGCGCAACCGCATGATTTGCCATAAATCCTACCTCCCCAAGAGTGGCGTCAGGCGCATGCAATGGACTATGTGTTCTGCCCATGGGGTATTGCGACACTGAACGCAAATGGGAACAGCGCTGGCCCAAGTGTTATCGAGATACTACAACAGGATCAGAGTTTTCAAGTAGGGCAGCCGTGGGTTCCAGTTCCGATTGCTACCTTGGGCGGCCGAAAAACAAGACATACCCGTCCGGATCGGTGACTTCGAAACCGTGCAGGCCATCGTGGGTATCTTGCAATGGCGTGCTGAAGGCGGCGCCGCGTTCGGCAAACTCGATGGCGAGGGCGTCTGGTTCCGCCGCGTAGACATAGGCGTCCCAGCGCATGGAAGGATGACGCTTGGGATTCGGCAGCGGAGTGACATCGCGATCGGATTTAACGAAGACCTGCGCTCCGTCGCGCCGGACAATCGCGAAAAAGGGACTTCGATCTGGTTCCCGAAACGTGGTCTCAAATCCAAGCCTTTCGCGATAAAACGCGACGGTTTGATCGACATCGCTGACGATGAAGAACGGGGAAATCGCAGCCGTCGTTGCTCGTGCCATGGTTCGCCTCCCATTCATTCAATTTGCGTTTGCGGTTTTGACCTCGGTTGCCGCCGAAATTAACCACGGACAGTGTATGTAATCTACGATACGCTCGATCCGTTCGCAGTCCACATCAAACCGAATGGCTGAGTGAGGCGTCCAGGTATCGGCGCCGCGGCGTAGGACGAGCACCACCGGTTCGCCGTCCACCTCGCCAAGCGAAAGCTTCCATGGCCATGGCCAGCGCTCATAATTAAAGAAGTAAGCTGCATCCGAGAATTTCCCGGCAAATCTTTCGGCAACATTAAGGCGGGCATCGGCACTGGTGAGTTCTCGCACCCCATCCCAATCGCGACGGTTGAATCGCTCCACATAGAGCTGCATCACTCGCCTTAACTCCGGACTTGCGTTTCGTGCCGGCTTGTTTGCCGGAGGCGATTGAGCCAGCTTGGTTCGAGCCCGGTTGAGCGCGGCCTTGACACCGCCAACGGTTGAGTCAATCAACTCGGCGATCTCTTCGAGAGAGTAGTCGAAAACATCTTTTAACAGAACGCAGGCACGTTCTTTGGGCGGTAGCGTCAGGACGAGATGCTCGACAGCCTTTCCCGCTCCTAAGGCCGGTTCAGCTGGTTCTGTAGAGTCGGGAACCGCGGCAGCAAGCTCGGCTTCATCGCGGATCCCACGATGCCGTAGAAAATCAATGCAGCGATTGTGCGCGATGCGGAACAGCCACGGTTTAATCGGACGAGTGTCATCAAACTTGTCGAGCTTGCGATAAGCCTCAAACAGAGCCTCCTGCGCAACATCTTCGCCATCCATCACGGAGCCGGTCATGCGGGCGCAGTAGCGATGCAGACTTGGGCGAAGGGTCGAGATGGTCTCGAGAAACGCCAGATAGCGGGCCTCGAACTTTCCCGTGCCGTCCATGCCGGATCCGTAGGCGATGTTGTCCATAAACGAAGTGGCGCCCTTCCTAGCTTGCCTTCGCCTCCTCCTCACGCCTTCGCTCAGCCGCTCCAACAGGGTCAGTAATGATATCGACCCACTTCGGGTGAGGCGCGGACTCCTTGCCGTAATTGTCGTGCCAGTTCCACCATTTGTACGGCTGCGTCTGCGGGTAACCCTCGGGCGAGTCCTCCCACGTCTCCTGACGGCCGAGCGGGGTGATATCGAGATAGCTCCAGACGCTTCCCAACGCCTCGTCGCCGCGGTTGTTGATGAAATACGTGCGGAATACCTTGTCGCCGTCTCGGAAGAACACGTTGTGACCGTGCCACTCATCCACGCCAAAGTCTTTGTCGAAGCTGTCGATGATCGTGTACCAGGGCATCTCCCACTCCATTCGTTTCTTCAAGCGCGCGATGTCAGCCTGCGGCGCACGCGATGCCCACGCAAGCGTCGTGTCGCGAGCGTTCAGATGGGACAAGTGAGAAACCTGGTCTGCCCCCAGTGAGCAGCCGCGGCATGCGTGATCGGGCCAGCCGAACACTCCCGGCTCAAAGAACGCGCGATAGACGATCAGTTGTCGGCGGCCTTCGAACAGATCGAGCAGGGTGACTTTTCCTTTGGGCCCCTCGAACTCATATTTCTTCTCCACCGGCGTCCACGGCATCCGCCGACGCTCGGCGGCCAGCGCGTCACGAGACCGGGTAAACGCCTTCTCCTTCGCCAGCATCTGCTGGTATGCAGCCTGCCACTCCTGCGGCGAAACGATCGGTGGCGTCTTCATCTGCTTGCTCGTTACCATATTATTTCTCCTGTTTTTTATGTAATAGAGCGAGGCCATTCGCTCGGAAAAATCTGCGGACCTTGCCGATGCAGACCGCGAGAACTCCTCCCGTCGATCCAACTCCGGCAATCAGGACTGCTGTGTCGGTTATGCATGCTGGGCACATATGTCGATCCTCGTAAGTTCTGTTACTCACTATCCTCGGTTAGACGAAATTCAGGCCGCGGCGCTTCGCGGAGCGAATGTTGAAAACTCGCGTTCTGATCAAGTCTGATCTTTCTGATATCCATTTCCGTTCCGTTTGACCTTCATCAGCTAATACGGCTGCCCGGGGCGCCAGGATACGGAGAATTTTCGGCCTTCTTACTTGCTTGACTACCCAGAGCCGGGACGATCTGGTATGTTCGTTGGGCGTCGAAAACCCACACTCAGACTCGTCTGTAGCAAGCGAGTACGGAACCAACTTGACGAGGTGCTCTGATGGCGTCGAAAGCAAGCCTGACAACAATTGAAGCTCCCCAACTCTCCGCCGCAGACGGGCTGGCGCTGGTGCGCGTAACGATTGGAGCAATGCTGGTGTGGGTCTTCTTCGAGAACCTGGGCAAAGGACTATATACACCAGCCGGTTATGCGGGGCTTATCAACTACTACATTAAGAACAGTCATTCGCCGGCGATCTGGAAGTCGGTCATGGCTCTGGCCGCGAACCATGCGGCCATGGCGGCGCCTATGCAGGCCGTGACCGAGATCGGGTTGGGCGTTCTGCTGGTAATCGGGCTGTTTGCGCGACCGGCCGCTTTCATCGCATTCCTCTATCTCGGCAGCCTCTGGATTTCGGAGTGGGGCACCTCCTGGATCTGGGAGCTTCTGGTTTCGGTTCTCGCATCGCTGGGTGTTGCCATCGGAAGCGCCGGCCGCCGGTGGGGCGTTGACGCCTGGCTCGCAGAACGCTGGCCGTCGGCGCCACGGTGGTTGATTTAAAGCTGATGTCCCGTGCGAGTGTCCGTCATCATTCCCACTCACAACGAAGCGCAGGCGATAGAGCGCGTTCTAGCGGACATTCCACCGGGTCTCGTTTCCGAAGTCATCGTTGTCGATAGCAAATCGACCGACGGTACGCCGGATATTGCCGCAAAATTAGGAGCGCGGATCATTCAGGAACCGCGCCGCGGATATGGGCGCGCTTGCCTGACAGGCGTTGCGAACGCGACTGCACCCGACGTGCTCGTCTTTCTCGATGGTGATTACAGCGATCGGCCTTCCGAACTCCCGGTCCTCTTAGCGCCAATTCTTGCGAACCACGCAGATATCGTGCTTGGTTCGCGCCTGCACGGACGAAATTCCGCCGATGCATTGCCCTGGCACCAGGCATTCGGGAATCGTCTCGCTGCAGGGCTGATCCGTTTTCTATATCGCGTAAGGATCACCGACCTCGGCCCCTTTCGAGCGGTTCGCGCGGAAGTGATGCGCATGCTCGCCCTTGAAGAGATGACCTACGGCTGGGCCGTCGAAATGATACTCAAAGGCGCTCTCGCCGGATATCGCATCGCAGAAGTCACGGTCAGCTACCACCCGCGCATCGGGAAATCAAAGATCAGCGGCACAGTGAAGGGAACGCTGGGAGCGGGTTGGTTCATTCTGAGTTTGATCGTGCGCTATTATTTCCACCGAAGAAGCGCCCGAAAACTACCAGCAATTTAGGAACGTAAACAACCGTATGGGATCCGAACGCAGTGGCGATCGTGTGCTGGTAATCATGGCCAAAGCGCCTCGTCCAGGCTCGGTCAAGACCCGCCTCGCTTCTGGTATTTCTTCTGACGCTGTCGCGGATTTTTATCGCTGCCTTCTAGAGGACACGCTCGTGATGGTGCGGTCTTTAAACGATGTGGAAGTCGCCATCATGTGCCCGGAGTCGGATGTAGATGATCTGGCGCAGTTCGCGGGCAGGGAAGTGAGCGTAGTCGCCCAACGAGGGACAGGTCTAGCCGCCGGCCTTACTTCGGTTTTCGCGGACTTTACGAAAAATGCTCGCCACGCAATCGCCTTTAATAGCGACAGTCCACACTTGCCGCCTGCAGTGCTGGAACGCGCGTTCTCGGTCCTCGACTCGCGTGATGTAGTCATCGGCCCAACCCACGATGGAGGCTATTACCTGGTTGGCGCAAAGGCCTCTCATCCCACACTCTTCGCAAGTGATGGTATGGGCACGAGCACCGCACTTGAGAGACTCACCTCACGCGCGCGGGACCTGCAACTCTCTGTCGCCTTCGCCGAGCCTTTCTACGACGTTGATGTACCCGACGACCTGAAACGTTTGGCACAGGATCTGCGCGAGGCTCCATCGCGCGCGCCGCGGACAGCCGAGTGGCTCAAACAATGGGAGCTGTCGGCGGTTCGATCACACACCAACGCCGGAGAATTGTGAACGTCGCCGCCGAGCGCAGGGTGTGCGCGCTTGGAGTCGTGCTTTGCCTGGCGTTAACACTCTGCTCACGCCACTCCGCAGACCGCGGCGGCTTCGGCTTCATGCTGTGGCTCGCAGTTGCGGGAATCGCATATTTGTTTGCGGTGCGCGAGTTGTTCGCCGTGCCGCAGTTTCCCCGACGTGTTGTGGTGATCGGCATTGTGCTTGCCGCTATTTGGCACATCGTTTTCCTCCGGCTCCCCCCGAGAGCTGACGATGACATCCATCGCTACGTTTGGGACGGGCGTCTGCAGCGGCTCGGTTACAACCCATACACGGTGGTTCCGAGTGACCCGGCGGTCGCCAGACTGCACACAGCCGAAACGCGCACGCTGAACAATCCCGACCTCCCGAGCTTATATCCACCGGGCGCACAGCTATTTTTCCGAACGGTGACCTCGATTCATGAATCGACCTTCGCATTACGGGTGGCATTTGTCATTTGCGATTTTGCGATTTCTCTCGTCCTGCTTGACCTTTTGCGAACTACTGGCCGAGCCGCGCACCTCGTGCTGGCGTACGCATGGAATCCACTCTTGACAATCGAGGTCGCCGGAAGCGGCCACATCGATATAGTCGGAGCGCTTTTGCTAGTGATTTCCGCCGCCGCGCTCGCCCGTAGTGTGGGACAGGCGGCCCGCCTGTCCAGCCGGACGCAGTCCGGCTCTCTCGCCGCAGTCACGTTTGGGCTTGCCGTCGCAGTTAAATTTCTTCCGATTGTTTTGCTCCCTCTTTACTGGAAGCGAGTTCGAATCCGCGACGCGGCCCTTTCTGTGGCCGTTGTTGCTTTACTGTACGTACCCTTTCTCGATCACGGACGCGTTCCCCTCGGCTCGCTCGGTACGTATCTGACCGGTTTCCGCTTCAACGGTCCCGTCTTTGCTTTGTCCCATGCGATAGCGCCTCCCCAGTTGCTGGCCGCGTTCGCGCTGATAGCCGGATTCGCGACAGCAGCGTGGTTGAGCCAGAAAACATTAACCACAGAGACCCACAGAGAAGATGCCAGAATGTTTCCTCTGTGCAACTCTGTGCCCTCTGCTTGCCCTGAGCGAAGTCGAAGGGTGGTTAACGCTTTTGCCTGGCCCATGGCGGCATCCCTGGTTTGCGCACCGGTAGCATTCCCTTGGTATCTTCTCTGGCTGCTGCCTTTTCTCAGCTCACCTTCCACATGGCTGATCCTCATTTGGACAGTCAGCATTATCCCGGTATACGTCATGTGGCACTTGAGCCCTGTAGCGGGTTCGTGGGGAACGCTTCCTTCGTGGGTAATGCCGATCGAGTACGGCTGCGTGGCGACTGCTGCGTTGATCATTGCCTTACGAAGGCGCATCCGTTCAAGTCCAACGCCGGCTTAATGAGGCCCCGGCATCGCTAACCCAAACGAGGTATCATCTCGGCACGAGTCCGAGGTATGGAGAAACTACAGCATCGCGTGATGCGCTGGCGCTTTGCATTTTGCAAAACTTACGTGCATCAAGACGAAATTTATCCAGCTGACGCCGTTTGAAATTAACGAGGAGAACGTCTATGAAGTGTTTCAGCCGCGTAACGACGATCGGTCTTATGGCACTCTCTCTGCTGGCCCTTGCAGTTAGTTCCAGCGCGCAACAACGCGACCCAATTATCGATAAGATTGCGAAAGCTTATGGTCTTGATTCCTATGACAAGATCGAAGCCGTCCGCTACACCTGGAATGTAGATATTCCTGGATTATTCAAAGCCTCGCACAAATGGGAGTGGGAGCCGAAAACCGGCAAAATCTCCTTTGAAAGCACCGGCAAGGATGGCAAGCCGGTAAAGGTAAGCTACGACAGTAATCAGCTTGCCAGCCAGCCTGATCAGGTGAAGAACGAAGTTGAGCCGGCATTCGTCAACGACAATTATTGGTTCATATTCCCGTTTCACGCTTACTGGGACAAGAGCGCCGCGATCACAAACGAAGGCATGAAGAAACTGCCAATCGGCACGGGCTCGGCCACTCTGGTCTCTGTGAAATACCCCAAAGAAGCGGGCGGCTTCACTCCCGGCGATACCTGGGATCTCTATGTCGGCCCAGACAACCGCGTGAAGCAATTTGTCTATCACCGTGGCGGAAACAAGCCACCCCTCCTGGTCACTGCGACTTGGACGGGCTACAAGAAAGCGGGGCCGCTCCTGGTTTCAACCGAGCACCGCGGCAATGCCGATGGCAAACCGCTCCACCTGTGGATCACCGATGTCGCGGTTAAATTGACCGGCTCGGACAAATGGATGGCGGCGCAGTAGCGCAACCCTGATTCGAAAAAAGACCGCAAGGACACGAAGCGCCACGAAAGGGTTTTCCTCCGTGCGCCTCGCGTCCTTTGTTGCCACTCGCCGCTGTAAAATGCACCCAATCTGATGAAGGCGGACATTCATCTCGACATCGGGAAGAAGACCTTCGCGTCCGGCTTGCTGCCGGAGTTGATCGATGTTCTGCAGCGGTGCCGGCCGGGAGACCTGGTTTCGCTTGTCGGCGATCAGGAAAACGTTGGCCCGGAGCTCGAAACCTGGTGCCGCATCACGGGCAATTCGTTGCTCGAAACGAATCTCGAGAATGGCCGCTCGCGCTGGCTGTTTCGTTACGGCGCTGCTCCGCAGGCTGCGCAAGATCAGCGACCCATCGGCTCCCGGCTGTGGCTCTACACAAATTTTCATTGCAACTTGTCGTGCGATTACTGTTGCGTGCGCTCCTCTCCCAACGCGCCGCGAAGAGGATTAGGGCTTGAACGAGTCCAGCGAATTGCGCGTGAAGCCCCGTTGGTGGGAGTGAAAGAGATATTCGTCACCGGTGGGGAGCCGTTCCTCCTCGAAGATATCGACGAGATTCTGCTGGCCTGCGCCGCCGCTGCTCCAACTACTGTGCTGACCAATGGCATGCTGTTTGCCGGCCGACGACTGGAATTGTTGCAAAGATTGCCCCGCGATTTAGTGACGCTGCAAATCAGCCTTGACAGCCCAACTCCGGAACGCCACGACCTTCACCGCGGCAGCGGCTCATGGGCACGCACAAGAGAGGGGATTCAGCGCGCTCGCGCCGAGGGCTTTCGTGTGAGGCTGGCGGCGACCGTTTCGAATGATTCTGAGGCCGAACAGTTCCGCCAATTTCTAGATACAGAAAGCGTTGCGGAAGAAGACCGCGTGATCCGGAGGATTGCCCTGCGTGGCGCGGCCAGCAACGGCGTGGCGCTGAGTCGGGCCGACTTGGTTCCCGAAGTGACCATTACCGCTGAAGGTGTGTACTGGCATCCGGTTGGGGCAGAAGATGCCGACTTGCTTGTGACTCGCGATATCTTCCCGCTTGCTGACTCGTTCGCTGCTGTACGAAGCGCCTTTGACCGCGAGGGAGAACACACGCACAAGCTGGCCAAAATCTTCAATTGCGCGTGAGTGTGGTTACTGATGACAAAAGCGCGAGGGAACGCTATGGGCAGTTATCGTCTGATTCTCAGGCTGCCCCAGAATCCCGAGCGTGGCCACACGAAAGGTTTGCCGTCGGTGCCTGTCGGATCCGAAGCAGTGGCCTTTTGCGCAGGCTTTCTGCCTTGTTCATCGGGAACGCTGGTCGGAGCGAAGTAGCTCAAATCATCATCCGAGAGCAACTGGGCCGAGAGAGTCAAGCTCTCGATCTCCTTGCGAACCCGTGCCAGGTCTGCTTCTTTCTGATAGAGAACTTCGTATGCGTCCTTCATCGCGCTACGCTCCTCAGTGGTTTCTGGTCCGCTTCACTGCAGGTGTAACTGATTGCATCAGTGAGCGGAAATTGCGAATTTCACAGTGATTTGAGTTTCAGAATCAACGGGCGCTCCCGACGCGTAATAAGGCTTGAAGCGCCACTGCTTGACCGCTTCACGAGCGGCGGCAAAAAGAATCTCCGGACCGCTGATCGGCTGTAGCTTCTGGATATTCCCCTCTTTGTCGATCGTGGCCAGCAAAACTACCGCGCCCTCCATCGTCTGCTGTTTCGCCAAAACCGGGTCGGTCATGACACCTGCGCTCCCGGCGTTCAGATTCATGACGCTCAGCGTCTCTGTGGCGTCCTGGTGTGAGGCGAGATAAATGGAATCATTGCGGGTGTCGAGAATTTGATGGTGTCCATCGCTGGAAATTACCTCAACCGCAAGGGGCGATCTGATAGCCGATTGGATGATGCCGGGGGCCAGGGTCAGGTCTGCGTCAGTCGTGACTTCATTGTCGGTGGCGCTGCCATGCTTTGAAGCAATGCGTCGCGAAGATCCGCGGGCATGCTGCGGCTTGTCCCCAGCTGTTTCGGAGATTACGTTGGTCGCGCTCGTTGCCTGAGGTTCCGCGAACCAGCGATAGTACGCAAACACCAGAGCGACCGCCCCGATTACGGCCAAAATCACAAGCCCGCCAAGACGCCATTTTTCTTTGGCTTCGGGCTCTACGGCGGTCAAGTTGACTTGCGGCTGGTAACCTTGCGTTGTCATGCACAACCCCGTTTGGCGAAGACCTATTCTACCCCTGAAGGCACGCAGGGCCTTGGCTGGAGGCCGATCAAGAGGCGCGATTGGTGTCGATCTTCACTCGTATCTGTGCCGTTGACAATCCCACGAAAGATGTACGTGTCAGGCCTTTGCCAGGGCTAAGCCGCGGTGCTTTGGCCCGCGCCCCTACGGTCTTCGAATGTGTCCCGCATACGCTTCATAAGCAGGCGTTGCGCGCGGCTCTGGTAGTGATGGCGCGAGGTGACAATCCCGACTGTCCGAGTGCTGTGCTTGCCAGAAATCGGAATGAACTTGCATCCCGGCTGAAGCTGTACCGCCATCGCCGGCACCGCCGAAACTCCCATTCCGGCGGAGACCATCGCCAGGATGGTGGCGAACTGCCCGCTTTCGAAGACGATGCTCGGCGACACCTTCACCTTGTTACACGCCGCGATCACGCTGTCGCGAAAGCAATGGCCTTCTTTCAGTAGCAGGAAAGGTTCGCGATTGAGGTCTGCCAAACTGATGGAAACGCGTGATGCCAGCCGGTGTTTCTCCGGCAGAACCGCATAGAGCTTTTCCTTGAACAACTCCACGCTGGCGAGTTCATTGCCGGAAATGGGCAGCGCTGCCACTGCCAGATCGATCGTTCCTTCGTGCAAGCGTTGCAGCAGCGTGGGCGTAATGTCTTCGATGATCTTGATGTTTACCAATGGATGCCGCGCCGTGAAGTCGTTCAGCAACTTTGGCAGCAGATAGGCGGCGATCGTCGGGATGATGCCAACCACCACCTCGCCCTTGTCATTGCTGGACATCTCGCGAAGCTCGGTCTTCGCCTCCTCCAAATCGCGCAGAATGCGTTCCGCCTTCGGAAGGAAAGTCTTGCCGAATACCGTCAACTTGGCGGATCGGGGAAGTCGATCGAATAGCCGCGCGCCCAGCTCGGCTTCGAGCTTCAGAATCTGCTGCGACAGCGAAGGCTGGGCCACATGCTCCACCTCAGAAGCCCGGGTGAACGTCCCATGACGGGCAACCGCGCGGAAATAACGAAGCTGGTGAACTTCCATGTAGTCCTTACAATCTAAGATGCAAATCCTATGGCAATCATAGGAAACATATATTTTACCTCTGACACGTTACTCGACGAGAATGGTTACATATGGAAAAAGAACTTGCCGTCGCAGCGGGGACTTCCGTCCCCGATTCCCAGAGAACTGTCCACTCAACTGAAGGCAAATGCCCTGTCGCGCATGGCGCAAGCCGGCCCCACACCAATCGGGATTGGTGGCCGAATCAGCTGAATTTAAACATCCTGCATCAGAACTCAGCCAAGTCCGATCCTATGGGCGAAGAGTTCAACTACGCAGAGGAATTTAAAACCCTCGACCTGAATGCCGTGGTCAGAGACCTCCATGCCGTAATGACAGACTCGCAGCCATGGTGGCCGGCGGACTTTGGTCACTACGGTCCTCTGTTCATTCGCATGGCATGGCACAGCGCAGGCACCTATCGCATTGGCGACGGTCGCGGCGGCGCCGGAGCCGGTCAGCAGCGATTCGCCCCACTCAACAGCTGGCCGGACAACGTGAATCTCGACAAGGCGCGCCGGCTGCTCTGGCCGATCAAGCAGAAGTACGGCCGCAAAATTTCGTGGGCCGACCTTATGATTCTGGCCGGCAACGTCGCGCTCGAATCGATGGGCTTCAAAACCTTCGGTTTCGCCGGTGGACGCGCCGATGTTTGGGAGCCCGAAGAGCTTTTCTGGGGACCGGAAGGCAAATGGCTGGCGGACGAACGCTACAGTGGTGAGCGGAATCTGGCGAGCCCCCTCGGCGCGGTACAGATGGGATTGATCTACGTCAATCCGGAAGGGCCGAACGCCAACCCTGACCCAGTCGCTGCGGCCCGCGATATTCGCGAGACGTTCGGGCGCATGGCGATGAACGACGAAGAAACCGTCGCTCTGATCGCCGGCGGACACACGTTCGGCAAAACTCACGGCGCTGCGCCTGCCCCGCCTAATGTTGGCCCGGAGCCGGAAGCCGCAGACGTCGAAGAGCAAGGATTCGGGTGGAAGAACAAATACGGCAAGGGTTTTGGCGCCGATACCATCGGCAGCGGTCTTGAGGTTACCTGGACGACCACGCCGACGAAATGGAGTAACAACTTTTTCGAGAACCTGTTCAAGTACGACTGGGAGCTGACCAAGAGCCCGGCTGGTGCGCATCAGTGGGTAGCAAAGAACGGCGCGGGAGCGGGCACCGTTCCCGACGCACACGACCCTTCGAAACGCCACGCGCCGACTATGTTGACCACCGACCTGTCACTGCGCTTCGACCCCGCGTACGAGAAGATCTCGCGTCGCTTTTACGAGCACCCGGAACAGTTTGCCGATGCTTTTGCAAAGGCTTGGTTCAAGCTCACTCATCGGGACATGGGACCGATCTCTCGCTATCTTGGTCCGCTGGTTCCCAAAGAGCCGCAACTCTGGCAGGATCCCGTTCCCGCAGTCGATCACAAACTGATCGACGAAAAAGACGCGGCGGCGTTGAAGGCGAAGATTCTCGCATCTGGGTTGTCGATCTCGGAGCTGGTCAGCACGGCTTGGGCCGCTGCCTCGAGCTTCCGCGGGTCCGACAAGCGCGGCGGAGCCAACGGAGCGCGCGTGCGCCTGTCACCCCAGAAAGACTGGGAAGTAAACCAGCCCACGCAGCTGGCGAAAGTCCTTCAGAAGCTTGAGGCCATCCAGAAGGAGTTCAACAGCTCGCAATCCGGTGGCAAGAAGGTCTCGGTTGCCGACCTTATCGTTCTCGGCGGCAATGCGGCCATCGAGGAGGCTGCAAAGAAGGGCGGACACGACGTGAAAGTACCCTTCGCGCCGGGACGCACCGACACTACGCAGGAACTGACAGACGTACACTCCTTCGCCGTGCTCGAACCCGCCGCCGACCCATTCCGCAACTACGTTCGCAAGGGAGAAACACGATCGATTGAGGAGTTGTTGCTCGATCGCGTGCAGTTGCTCACATTGACTGCTCCCGAGTTGACGGTCCTGCTCGGTGGCATGCGCGTGCTGAACACGAATTTCGGCCAGTCTAAGTACGGGGTCTTTACCAAGGCGCCCGGGACATTGACGAATGATTTCTTTGTCAATCTCCTGGACATGAACACGCAATGGCAGCCGTCCACCAGCGCGAATGGCGCTGGACCGGTGTACGAAGGGCGTGACCGCAAGACGGGTCAACCCAAGTGGACTGCCAGCCGCGTCGATCTGCTCTTCGGCTCGAACTCGCAACTGCGAGCGCTTGCGGAGGTCTATGCGCAGAACGACTCGAAGGAGAAGTTCGTGAAAGACTTCGTGGCGGCGTGGACCAAAGTCATGAACCTGGACCGCTACGATCTGGTCGCGGCAAGGAATAGAGTGAACTAGAACAGACTTTTTTTCAGGGGCGGCTCTGCCGCCCCATTCTCATTTCTCATTTCTGGTAAACGGTGGATCCTCCCGTCACCGTCCGCACGATCTCGATGTCTTTTATTTTCTCTTGACTCACAGTGTGAGGATCCTCCGCGAGCACCACAAAATCCGCCAACTTTCCCGGCGTGATCGATCCTTTGTAAGACTCTTCATGTGAGTTGTACGCCCCGTTGATTGTGTTGACGCGCAGAGCGTCATCCACGCTGATCCGCTGATTAGCTCCCCAGGTTTCACCATTCCAGCCCCTGCGCGTCACCATGCCCTGAATTCCCATAAGCGGCGCAAACGGCCCGGGACCGAAGTCCGAACCCGCTGCTACTCGAATTCCGTTATCCAGGAAGGAGCGGTACGCCATGCAATGCTTCATGCGCTCTTCGCCGTAAAAATGGAATTTGTCGGAGTTGTAGTAGGCGTAGCTGGTAAACGGAGCGGGTACTGCGTCCAGGGCCTTCATGCGGCGCAACAGATCGTCATTGATCAGTGTGCAGTGAGTGATCTTTGGACGCACATCAGACAAGGGAGCGACCTGCCGTGCTCGCTCATAGGCTGTCAGGAGCATGTCAATAGCGACATCTCCGTTTGCATGACAGTTCGGTTGGATGCCGGCACGCTGCACGCGCTCTACCCAGGCATTCAGGTCTGCCTGGTTCACGGTGATGTTGCCTTTATAAGGAGGATTGGTTCCGTCGTATGGCTGGCTCAATGCCATGGTGCGCTCGGAAAAGGAACCATCGACCGTGTGTTCTGCAGTGGCTCCGAACCGGATCCAGGCATCGCCAAAACCTGTGTTGATGCCATCCTTGATCATCGTCTCTAAGACGTCGCCATAAGCCTCATAGCTGACCCGATGCAGCAGTTCGCCGCGCGCCCGCAGTTGCTGCAGCGCAAACAGATCGCCGCCCTCATGATGAACGCTGGTCAGGCCATAACGCACAAACTGCTTCGAGATGTATGCAAGTCCGTCTCTGCTGCGTTGTTTCATCTGCTCTGGCGTGAAGGTTTCCCGCTTCCCAACCTTGTGGAAGACCTCGTCCGCCCGGTCGGTGGCGCGTCCAGTAAGCTCGCCGCGCTCGTCGCGTTCATAGGTTCCACCCGCGGGATTCGGGGTACGCTTATCGACTCCGGCCAGCTCAAGCGCCTTGCTGTTGTAATAAGACGAGTGGCCGCCGCGATGATGAACCACCACGGGATGCTCTAGCGACACCTGATCAAGGTCATGCACGTTAAGCCGCCGGTTGTCTTTTACTTTTGTGTCGTCGAAGAAATGCCCTTCGACCCAAAATCCAGGCGGCGTCTTTTGAGCTTTGGTGCGGAGTTTCTCGACGATGCTGTCGATGGTGACGAACTCCACTTCAAACGGATTGCCAACTATCGTTTCGTAGAGCAAAATGTCGCCCTCGGCGTGATTGTGGCAATCGATGAAACCCGGCACGATTGTCATCTGCTTCGCGTCGATCGTCTGCGTACGTTTGCCGATGAATGTCTTGGCCGCAACAGTATTGCCGACGAAAACGAAGCGAGAATTCTTGATCGCAAAAGCCTCCGCCGTTGCCATGCGGGAATCAACGGTGTAAACCCTGGCGTTGAAAAACACCAGATCCGCATGCCGAGGATCGAAGTCGAGGTTTTCCTCGCCGGCGAGAGCCTTTGTGGCCCAGAGACCCGAGCTGCCCAAACCCGCCAGGCCAGTGCCGATCAGCCCGAGCAACTCCCTGCGATTCTGGTGAGACTTGTACATCGCACCTCCCGGTTTCTTGTTGTGAGGAATCGCCGTATCCTACGCCGATTTCGCCAGCACCTGATTAAAAAAACCCTGTTCTGCCGCAGCTTGCCGTAGCTCATTGTAGCCATCAAGCTGAGGTGCCAGCCAGCGCTTCAGCCCCTCGGCGTCGAGGATTGCGCGATGCACTGGGTTGTCGTAACTCATGGCTAGAAGTGCATCCAGAAACGCGCGTTCTTGTTCGCGATCGAGGTCGGGCCTGGCGGTGAACATGCAATGGTTGTACGCGGATGAAGACCAAATCTCCGTCAGTGCCCCTTCGGGCACGAGTCGCTCTTTGCGCACGGTCTCCCAGAAGGGACTGCCGATGGCTCCGGCATCGGCTCGTCCATCGAGCACGGCGCGAACAACATCCACTTCGCTGGTTCCGGTGTCCCCATGCTTGCCTAAGTCGCTGTTGAATCGCAGCGTGCGATAGTCTTTGCCTTCGCTGAACCCCTGTTGCGCCAGAAAATGGACCGGGAGAATTGCTGCGTGTCCACTGTCGCGGCTGCCGAGCGCAAGCGTGCGGCCTTTCAGGTCCGCAAGCTTCGAAATCGGCCCGCCGCTTACGGCGACGATCTTGGTCCTCCAGCCGAGGTCGGTGTCGCGCATGGCGATCGCGCGGCAAGTGTGCCGGCTCCATTCATCGGACTGCAAATAGGCGAGATTTGTATTCCAGGCGATATCGATGCGCGGAGCTGACTCTCCAGCTTCCGCGAGCAGCGCAAGCACCTGCGCTTCATAGCTCTGGAAAAGCACGATTTCGAGAGGAAGGTGGGCTTCGTCGTGAAAGTACTGCCGCATACCTTCCCAGATGGTCACCACCTTCGGATGGTAGGCAACTGCCCCGAGCCAGATTGTTTTACTCATAATCATTTTCCGTCCATGTCTCCAGCGTCCCCACGTTCATCAGAAGAGCGGGATTCCTAAGAGCGACTTCCCTATGAACTCGCGCAAAACATCACCCGTCGGCGCCATGACAGCCCCGGCGTGTGCATCGCGGAAAAGCCGTTCAACGTTCAGGTGCTTTGAGAACGCAGCCCCGCCGCAGACCCGCATTGCAGTCGAGGTTACGTTGATCGCGGCATCTCCTGCGGCGGCCTTGGATTCAAGCACGCGGAGCATCGTCGTCTCGCGTGGCTTCTCAAGGTGATCGACTACATCGTCGATGCGCGCCGCCAGGCCATCGGTTTCAATCTGCATAGTCGCGAGTTGTGCGCGCAGAGTTGGCAGACTTTCCCCAAGGCTCTGACCCAGATGCTCGAATTTCGCATTCTTCAAGTGCGAAGCAGTTCCGGAAACTGCGGCGCGGCATAACCCCAATGCAACACATGCGGTACCTAGATTGAACAGCGGCAAGACCACATTCAGCATCGCCGGAAATCCGGCGCCGTCGTCGGTGAGTTGAAACTGAGACCCGACTTCGCAATTTTCCAGCGCAACCGGCGCGGACGCGTTGGCGCGAAGTCCCAGGCCATCCCACTGTCCCGCAACCGAAATGCGGCGTGTGCTCGCTGTAACCAAGTAAAGCGTGGAATCGGTAGGCCCCGCTCCTTCCGGCGCAAGCGCGGAGACCACATAACTTTGCGCATGGCCGGCGCTGGTCACGAATGACTTCTTGGCGCTGATCTGCACGCTGCCATTGCCATTCCGCTTCGCTCGTGAGACAGGCGCCCAGAAGTGACTGCGCGAGCCGGCTTCAC
The DNA here is from genome assembly GCA_046735175.1 of Acidobacteriota bacterium. Classification (GTDB taxonomy): domain Bacteria; phylum Acidobacteriota; class Terriglobia; order Terriglobales; family Acidobacteriaceae; genus Gp1-AA145. Next base: position 9,100 of record JBKPSP010000143.1, on the reverse strand, counting down.
TGAAGGCAAGAGTCGACAAGTGCCGTCCGGCAGCGATGTCTTTGAGTATCGGCGTAACGGCTTCGGTCGCGCCTGATCGAGCCGTTGCAATGGCTGCTGTGCCGAGCATGTGCATCAGGTAGACCATCGCAACCGATGCGTCCCCCTCGGCGAGGGCAGTCATGACTGCAGCGAACGTGCGAGGGCCAAGCTCTGAACCGCCAAGCTCTGGGGGCAACGTCAATCCAAGCAGCCCGGCTTCGCCTAACGCGGTAATCGCCTCGCTGGAGAACCGTCCTGCCTTGTCATTTTGTCCTGCAGATGGCGCCAGTACGCGACCGGCGATGTCGCGCGCCTTCGAGACTGCCGAATCATGAGTCATTTCACACCCGGGAGTGTTGGATCGAAGGATTGTCGCCGACCATTGGCAAGGCGGTCAAATCGCCAATGAATTCAACTACGCTTGATAATGAACACCGTCTTGTCGTCGATCAGGGCGGCGTTGCCGTCGCGTCGCAGAGTCTCATCCTCTCGCACAGCGTAATCCAGCAAAGCATTGCAAATCTCTTTTGCAGACTTTGTATGGTTCTCGCGCAGCACCGTCTCAAGCCGCTCGAGCGCCTGCCTGTCGCTGCCGTCGTAGACTCCGTCGGTGTAGAGGACGACAATATCTCCCGGGCTCATCAGCGTGATCTCCGCCACATCCGACAAGTTCAGCGCCATCGACCTGAGCTTCAACGAGTAATACTTCTTGCGGTCTGGATGGTCGGCAGGAATCTGCAATCCGAGAGGAAGGAACTGCAGCATCTTGCTCTCGTCGATCTTCATAAACTTTCCGAATTCCGCGGAGAACACCAGCGGCGGCGGATGCCCGAAATTCACGAAGCGGAAATGGCCGCCCGGGTTCACTTCGCCATAAAGCATGGTTGCGATCTCGCGCGCTTCTTCTTTATCACTGAGCCCCAAGGCGTTCCGCGCGGTAACCGATTGCGCCAGCCTGAGGTTCAGATTTTCGAGCAGGTCAGGGCTCGCCTTCCCGTACCGGTCTAACTCGGTCAACATCAGGGCGTGAAACGTATCGTGGACCGTGGACGCGATCTTGGCTGAGATAATTCCGTGGCCCTGCGCGTCCACCAGCAGAACTCCGGCTGTCGAATAAAGGTCCTGCAAGTCTTCCGCAACTCTTATCTGTTCAGAACTCCTGGCAAATCGATACTCGGTTTCCATCTCCGGTTTAAAGCCTGGTGTGCTCTTCAGCCATTGCACGTGATCGTCGACCGCGTTTCGAATCGTCGCGCCCTCAGGCAGCGGTTCGAGGAATTCCTTCGACAAGCGCTGTGCCCGTTGAATGCGCGCGTCAATGTCATAGCGCTGCTGAAAGTTGATGTACTCGAACAGATCGCCGCCCACGGTTCCGGCGGGAATGGAATTGCCGTACATTTCAATGCCGGGAATGTGGGGGATCGCGCCCTCCACCGGCATGAGCCGTTCGCGCAAGTAATCGTCAATAGTCAGAAATGTGTTCGCCGTGGTCATGGCAGATTTGCGCAGCGTTGCTTCATTCGTATAGAGAAGGCAGCGGCAATTTTAGTCGGGAAACGACTAACGACCAAGCGCCTCACTTGAGCGCACTCCACTGCGATTCAATCTTCGGAGGATGCAGCATGGTTTGCATAACTACGCAATATTGCTCGGTTTTGTCCTGCAGAGCTTTGAGCTGGTCTGCGGTAGCCTGCGGAGCATCAATGTCGAACCGCATACGGATCGATTCAAACCCCACCGGCACGGTTTTCGAAAGACCAAGCGTCCCCTGCAGGTCCATATCTCCATCCACCGTGACTTCGATCTTTTGTGTGGGAACACCCATGGCGGTTGCGACTAGCTGGCAGGTCAGCTGTGCGCAGGCAGCGAGTGCTCCCAGCAGAAGATCCCCTGAGCAGGCCGCCGTGCCGCTGCCGCCAACTCCTGTATGTGCCTCAGCTTGATAAACCGCTCGGCCAATATCCACCGAACAAGAGAGCGGAGTGGCGGTCTCACTGCCTTTCGCGGTCAGCGTAATCCGCGAGCTTGCCGGATCGCGCCTGTACTGTTCCTTCAGTGGCTTCTGAATCGATCTGATATCCATCATCTCTCCGTAGACCTGTAAATTCGCGGGTGCCCCACCCTTGTCGCGCCTTTTGCGACAGGGTGGGGAAGTTGACTTCATCGAAGCCGCATCAAATCCCAAACCTCTCCCGATACGCGCTCGGCGAAACACCGGTGTGCCGCTGAAACAACCCGCGGAAAAACACCACATCCTGATATCCCACGGCCTCGCAGATCTCCTGCATGGTGCGATGATTGCTCTCGAGCATGCGCTTGGCCGCGGCGATCCGCAACTTCTGCAGATAAATCAAGGGGCTATCTCCCGTCGCCTCCTTAAAACGCCGTACAAAGTTACGCAGGCTCATACCCACACGCCGTGCCGGCTCTTCGAGGGGAAAGTTTTTCGCGAAATTCTTGTGCATCCATTCCTGCGCGCTCGAAATGTTGTCGTCGCTGTGATCGGTTTTCAGGGGAACGATGGCAAAACCTGATTGCCAGGCGCGCGGCGTTTCGATCAGTAGAGCCTTTGCCGTCTGCATAGCAATCTCATGTCCGCAAAATTTCTCGACCAGATAAATGCTGAGATCGAGTGAGGCGTTTACTCCGCCGCCGCAGTAGAAGCCACGGTCCTCAGTGATCATCAATTCGGGCATCCACTTCACATTCGGATACATTTCGCGAAACTTCTCGGCCAGACCCCAATGAGTGGTCGCGCGTTTGCCATCAAGCAACCCAGCCGCTGCCACCAGGCCTACTCCGGAGCAAACGCTGGCGACGTCCACACCGCGGCTGCTTCTTCTTTTCAACCATGGAACAATCGGCGCATTGCGCTCCAGCACGTCGCCAGTGCTCAGTCCAGTGGTGGGGACGAAAATCAGGTCGGTCTTACCGACGTCCTCCAATGCCACGTTCGGCTGGATTTCGATCTCTCCGTCACATCGTATGGGACGTCCGTCCGGCGTCGCGGTCGTCACATGAAAGGCCGGTGCTGAGCGCGTTCCTGTCAGGATGTTCCAAAGCGAGCCCGCGTGCCGGAACACCTCCATCGGCCCAATTGCCGTCGAGGAAAACATCTGGTCCAGCAGCAGGACGGTAATCTGCTTCATCTTTGTCTCTCAGGTGTGGCCTAATAACCCACTTACGATGGCATATCTGCCATCTTGTTGCAACCCTATTCCGCCGCTATCTTCAGAACACATCGAGGCAGTTTCAAGCCAAACAGGAGGACATCATGAAAAAGTACGTGATTGAGCGCGAGATACCAAAGGTTGGAAGCCTGACGCCGGAACAGGTGCGCGCAGCGGCAGGGAAGTCCAATGACGTGCTCGCCCAACTGGGGCCGGATATTCAATGGCAAGAGTCGTACATCACCGCCGACAAAATGTTTTGTGTTTATCTGGCCAAAGACGAGGAAATCATTCAACGCCACGCGGAGTTGAGCGGATTTCCTGCCACTAAGGTGACCGAAATTGGCCGCGTGATCGGTCCCACAACCGCACTGGCGTAAGTACCTATGCAGGATGGCATATCTGCCATCTTCCTTGGTGAGGGATCGAAAGATATTTTCAAAAAGATATTTTCAAAAGGACAAACAAAATTAGAGGAGGCGATACCATGCAAGGTTCAATGTCAGTTCCGCAGTCGCTCGCGAGCGTATTGCGAGTCATGCTGTTCAGGGCCGTTGTCGTCGCGATGCCGCTTTTGGCAACCGCTCAGACTTCCGGTCACGACCACACCGCTAATAGGCTGGTGCAGATTGTTCGCGCGAACACTGCACGATTCATCAACGTTAACAATCTTCACGGAACAGGTTACACACCGCTCTTCGGATGCGTCAGCGGTCCTGACCACGGCGCTATGGGAATTCATTACCTGAACCTTGCTCTCGTCGGAGACGGCCAGTTGGATGCGCGCACTCCCGAGGCGCTGATCTACGAGCCGGTCGGCAACGCTCGCCGGTTGGTGGGAGTTGAGTACATTGTGGACGCGCAGACTTGGCTCGATGCTCACGGCGGTCCGCCGGAACTTGAGGGCAAGTTGTTCAATCTGGTCAACGCCCCGAACCGCTACGGCATTCCGGCGTTCTTCGAATTGCACGTCTGGGCGTGGCGCGAGAACCCGAACGGCGCGTTTGTGGATTGGAACAATAACGTCAGCTGCGAAGGACAGTAGATCGCTCCCCTGGTGCCCCGTCCAAGTATGGGTTGGGCGGGGATTGTCTACCTTCAGCTTCAGAGCGTTAGAATCCTGAAATGCCCGACCGCGCCTCCGCCTGGAACCTCCTCATTGAATTCACTCAATCTGAAAGTCTTCGCAAACACGCGCTCGCCGTTGAAGCGTGCATGCGAGCCTATGCGCGAAAGTTTGGTACCGACGAAGAATTGTGGGGCATTGCCGGCCTTGTACATGACTTCGATTATGAAAGATATCCCAGCGCGCAGGAGCATCCTTACAAAGGGAACAAAATCCTGAAGGAGCGCGGCTACTCCGAAGAAATCCGCCGCGCAATCATGTCGCATGCCGAGTACACCGGCGTAACCCGCGAGACGCCGCTCGAAAAGGCTCTTTTCGCCTGCGACGAGCTTGCCGGATTCATTACCGCCTGCGCCCTCGTGAAGCCGGGGAAGTCATTGGCGGAAGTAGAAGCAAAATCCGTCAGAAAAAAGATGAAGGACAAAGCCTTCGCCCGCAGCGTAAGCCGCGACGACATCACCAATGGCGCACGGGAACTGGGCGTCGATCTCGAGGAGCATATTGCCTTCTGCATTGAAGCGATGAAGGGAATTGCCGGAGAGCTCGGGCTCTAATTTTCTGTGGCATCTTGACTCATCGCCATGAGTCAGTTAGACTCATCACGTGGCTAAACGACTCCAGGTAATTCTCCAAGACCCCGACTATCGAGACATCCAGCGGGCCGCGCGAGCGAGACGGATGTCAATCGCCGAATGGGTCCGCCAAGCCCTTGTAGCAGCACGTCGACAGGAGCCTTCGGGTACTGTTGCCCAGAAACTTGAAGCCATCCGTGCGGCGGCAAAGTATTCGTTCCCGACCGCTGACATTGACACAATGCTCGCCGAAATCGAAGCCGGGTACACAGGAAAACTTCCTTGATTCTGATCGACTCCAATATCCCGATGTACTTGGTTGGTGCGCCTCATCCCAACAAGGCAAAAGCCCAACTTCTGCTCGAGAAATTGGCAATAGAAGGCCGGCGGCTCGTAACAGATGCAGAGGTTCTGCAGGAAATCCTCCATCGTTTTGTTTCGATAAATCGACGCGAGGCAATCCAGCCAGCGTTTGACGCCCTGCTGCTCGCAGTTGATCAAGTGTTCGCCGTTGACAAAGTGGTAGTTAATAGAGCCAAACAGATTGTGCTCGGCTATGCCCAGCTGTCCGCTCGCGATGCCATCCATGCCGCTGTGATGCAAGAGAATGGCATAAAGGAAATCTTGAGTTTTGATTCTGGATTTGACGCGCTGCCTGGAGTTACTCGCCTCACCTGAATTGGTCAAACTGCATCAGCAGCAGCGGGGCTCGAAACGCTTCTCGCTGCGAGTCAGAAACAGAGCGTATGACGCCGATCCAACAGGCAGGGCCTGCCTCGCGCAGAATCTTTCATAGGCCGCTTCATCAAAGATCTCTCGCAGTATTTCATGGAGTAGCCGAAAGAAGCTCATGCGCCCTCCTCGGCAAAGCGCGTGCGTACGAAGGGCGCCTCCGCGGTCCTTGCAGCTTGCCTTCCGCTGACCAGCCCAATCCATAGCCGCACAGATTCGAAGAGCAGCAACGTCACCAGCGCGACCAGAATTCCCGTAACCATGGCATCGAGCCGGTTATTGAAGATCAATCGCGGATTCCCGCCCGCCGCAGCCAATTGTCGCGCCTGCGCAAGAAATCCGATGCGCGGGTCTGAATCGAAAATCTTGTGCCAAGACGCCGTAAACGTCACCGTCACTAGCCACATCAGCGGCGCCAGGGTCACCAGCCCGTACTTTGCCCGATGCATTTTGATGATGATCGTTGTCGCGACGCACAAGGCAACGGTAGCCAGCAACTGATTGGCGATTCCAAACAACGGCCAGAGCGAATTGATTCCCCCCAGCGGATCGTGTACCCCTTGCCAGAGGAAGTATCCCCAGGCCGCGACAATCAGCCCACTGGTAACCAGAATGGATGGATACCAACTCGTTCGCCCGAGCGGCTTATAGATGTGACCCAAGGCATCCTGAATCATGAATCGCCCAACACGTGTGCCGGCATCAAGCACGGTCAGGATGAACAACGCCTCAAACATCAACGCGAAGTGATACCAGAGCGCCATCACTGCCTGTCCGCCCAGGCTGTTCGAAAAAATGTGCGCCATGCCGACTGCGAACGCGGGAGCGCCGCCGGTGCGATTGAACAGCGTTTGCTCTCCCACACTTTGCGCTAGTGCCTGCATGCCTGAGGCAGTCAGCGGAAATCCCCAGCCGCTGATGGTGCTCACTGCTTTTTCGGGCAATGCGCCAACGATTCCGGCTGGGCTGTTGATTCCGAAGTAGGTTCCAGGTTCAAGCACGCAGGCAGCCACCGTCGCCATGATCGCGACCATCGATTCGCAAACCATCGCGCCGTAGCCGACCAACCGAATTTCAGCCTCGCGACGAATGAGCTTGGGCGTCGTTCCGCTCGAGATCAATGAATGGAATCCGCTGATGGCGCCGCAGGCAATCGTGATGAAAGCGAACGGAAAGATCTTGCCTGCGAATATCGGTCCGGTGCCGTCGATGAATCGCGTCAACGGCGGCATGTGCATGGTGGGATGCATCACCACAATTCCGATCGCAAGCAGGCCGATGGTTCCAAGTTTCACAAACGTGCTCAAGTAATCGCGGGGTGCAAGTAAGAGCCAGACCGGTAGGGCAGATGCTGCAAATCCATAAATGATGATCGCAATCGCCAGTCCTGAAGCGGTGAGCGTGAAGTACTTCGCCACTTCCGGAGTCTGCGAAGCCCATTGTCCGCCCCAGATCGCGATCAGTACCAGCACAAACCCGATCACCGAGGTTTCGAGCACGCGCCCGGGCCGCAGTCGTCGCAGATACACGCCCATCAGCAGCGCGATCGGGATCGTCATTGCGATCGTGAACGCGCCCCACGGGCTTTGCTTGAGCGCATTGACCACGATCAAGGCGCACACCGCGAGCAGAATGACCAGAATCGAGATCACCGAGGCATATGCCACGAATCCGCCCACGCGTCCGATTTCGTCTTCCACCATTTCGGTGAGTGACTTGCCGTCGCGTCTCACCGAAAACAGGAGGATCACAAAGTCCTGCACGCATCCGCCGAAGACCGCGCCCACCAGAATCCACAACGTTCCGGGCAGATATCCAAATTGCGCCGCGAGCACCGGCCCGACCAGCGGTCCAGGCCCGGCGATGGCTGCGAAGTGATGACCGAACACAACCCACTTGTTAGTTGGAACAAAGTCGCGGCCATTCTCCAGGCGTTCGGCCGGAGTGGCCCGCCGAGAATCAAGAACTAGAACTTTCGTCGCAATAAACTTACTGTAAAAGCGATACCCGACGGCGTAGGTACACACGGCAGCCGCTACCAGCCACAAGGCGTTAATCTGCTCGCCGCGATGTAGGGCAATTGTGCCCAGGGCAAGCGCGCCGAGCAGGGCGATGAACGTCCAGAGAAGAATCCGCAAACCAGGTTTCATGACGGTGGGACCCGAAATATTCTGTCTGCTTTTAAAGTTTGAAGCAAGGGCGGAGAGCGCCTAAAGCCCTTTAACCGCAAAGTTCGTTAAAGGATTCGCGACGTTCGCTAAGAAAATCAGCGAGATCGTGCAGGGCGTTTGCGGGATCGTGGTTTTGCAGCGCCCGCCTTCGAAGCGGGCTTCGCGGTGGATTTCCTGCTCCCCTGCGCGGCGATTTCCGCAATTGCTTCTGGTTGAGTTGTGCCGAGCCCGGCAAGCTTGGGCAACTTCTGCTTCAGTGTAAGTAGCGGCGCGAACAAGTCCCCCAGCTTCTCGACGCGTTCTAACGTCTGATGAGATTCGAACACCAGCAAGCCTGCATCCTTCTTTTTTAAGGTTCGTTCGACCTCTTCCCAGGTGATCGGCGTAGAAACCGTCTGCCGCTCCCGCGCGCGAAGGGAATACACGCTGATCGTCGTCTTGTGCTCGTCGTTCTGGCTCCAGTCCACAAAAATCTTGTTGGTGCGGATCGCTTTTTTCATGTCCGAGACGACCAACTCAGGATGCTCGGTTTCGAGCAGCCGCGCGAGTGCGTGGGCAAACGGTTTCGTCTCGTCGTAGCTGGTCTTTGCGTTCAGGGGAACGTAAATCTGCATGCCCTTCGATCCCGAAGTTTTTGGAAAACTCTGCAGCTTGAAGTGGTCAAAGATCGCCCGCAGCCAAACTGCGACCTGGCAGCACTGCACGATATTCGCTGGCGGCCCGGGATCGAGATCGAAGACGATCGACCGCGGGCACATAATGTCCTCTGCCCATGACAGTGAAGGGTGCAGCTCGATCGCAGCCAGATTGGCCACCCAGACCAGCGTCGCCAGATCGTTCGCCAGAATATAGTTCACGTTGCGCTGATTGCCCTCGCTCCAGATCGGTACGGTCTGGATCCAGTCGGGGCGATGCTTGGTCGCGTTCTTCTCGAAAAATGGCAGCTCGTTCACACCGTTCGGATAACGTTTCAACGTCAGCGGCTTGTTTTTGAGGTGAGGGACCATCACAGGCGCAATGCGAGCGTAGTAGTCAATGACCTGCCCCTTGGTGAATCCGGTTGCGGGATAAAGGACCTTCTCAAGATTCGTCAGCTTCAGCTGGCGTCCGCCAATTTCGACCATGGTGTCAGAAGGCAAGGGAGACTTTGTAATTGGGTAATTTTGTAATTTTGTAATTGAAACGCTCTGCGTGCTCGGCGACTTCCTCTGCGGTTAAAAGCTTTGATTTCAAATTACCCAATTTCCAAATTACTCAATTACCCAATGCTTTTATGCGTTCGCCTTCAGCATCTGCTCAGCATGAATC
>JBKPSP010000142.1:0-6313 GCA_046735175.1 Acidobacteriota bacterium | reverse complement strand
GAACAATTCTGTGCAGGTAAAAAGTGAACTGAAGGGTGTCTTGGATCAAGGCGAACCGCAATTGTCGGGTGGAGCCGGCGGTGGCCCGAGCCAATCCGCGATTGGGGGGGCAGTTAGTTACAGAATGGCGAAAATGCAATATGACATGCTGGAAGCAGCCGAGGCCGCCGACCGCGAATACAATGCTCGCGCTACCATGGACGCCTTAATGGCGCTGGTGCGTGCGCAGTCCCAATTGCCCGGGCGCAAAGTTGTGTTGTACTTCAATCCGTCCCTCTTCATTCCTGAAGTGATCAAGGAGCAATACGCGAATCTCATCAGCCTAGCCAATCGAGCGAACATAACTTTTTACACGGTAGACCCGCAAGGTTTGGTAGCACTGTCGTCTTCGGGCAACGCCCGGTCCCGAGAGGAAGTCACTTTTAGCCATGGCAGCAGTGGCAGTGACGAGTTGAGCAGGGCTGCGGGAGAAATGCGAAGCGTGCAAATGAGCGGCGGCACGGGTGCGGTGAGCACATCCCAGGCGCGTGCCCAGGAAAACGCGGAGAACGCCGTGCGGGCAAATCCGTTGCAGTGGTTGCGAGACCTGGCCCAGCAAACTGGCGGCACTACCATCGCCGAATCGAATGACTACCGTGCGCCACTTAGAGTGGCCATGGACGAAGTGAGGACTTATTACGAGGCTGCTTACACACCGCACATCGCGGTCTATGACGGAAAATTCCGCAAAATATCCGTCCGGGTGGATCGCCCGGATGTGCTCGTACACACCCGTAGTGGCTATTTTGCTGTCCCGCAACTCGCAAGCGGGCAGCAGTTGGCGGCCTACGAGATGCCCCTACTGAATGCGTTAAGTTCAACCCAGATGCCGGCGGACCTCGCCTTCAACGCAGCCGCTGAGCGTTTCAACGACCACGGACCGAAAATCCAGTACATGATCACGCTCGAGGCGCCGCTGAAGGAACTGACATTCATCCCGCAACCAGACCAGAAGAATGCAGCCGTGGATGCAGCCTTGCTGGCGGTTATCAAAAATCCCGCTGGAGAAATTGTCGAGAAGCTCAGCAAAGATTTCGCGGTCCAAGTCCCACTTGATATGATCGACGCCTACAAGGCAGGAAACCTTCTGCAAAGCTTCCCGACTGAACTGGCGGCAGGAACGTATTCGCTCGAGGCGGTCATTATGGATCGCAATAACAGTAAGATGAGCGTGAAAAAGAGCGCTCTTACCGTCCCCGAACCATCAAACAAGCTTTCGATGAGTGACGTGGTGGTGGTTCGCCGAACAGACCCGCTCAAGGACAATGAAATCGTGAACGCCTTCTATTTTCCTGGCGGAAAAGTCACACCCACCCTCACGGATACGTTGAAGGGTGGTCCGGGGAATTTTTTACCATTCTTTTTTTCGGTTTATCCCGATCGCACTTTAAAGGACAGCGTGAAGTTGACCATGGCGTTTTATAAGGAAGGACAATACCTGGGTGCGGCCGAGACCCCTTTGCCTGAGGTGCAACAGGATGGCCGTATTCCTTACATCGCAAGTTTGCCGGCGGACAAGTTCACTCCCGGGGCATATCAGATTCGCATCGGGGTAATTCAGGGTAGCGCCAAGGTTGAGGAGAATGTCGCCTTTCAGGTTCAATAGCGAAGGCAGTTTTCCGACAGGTCGCATCATAAAATAGAGCGATGTACCGATGGATATTAACGGCGCTGCTGTCTGCACCCCTCGCAGCCGCGCAGGATCAGAGCGGTCAGGCGACTCTGGGCCGTGCGGTTGAACTGCATCAATCCGGAAATTACTCGGAAGCCATTCTCGCCTATGAGTCTTATCTGAAGGCTCACCCGGAAGCCGCCGCCGTCCGCTCGAATTTGGGCGCGGCGCTGGCACATGAGGGCCGTTATAGTGAGGCAGTCGACCAATACAAGCAGGCTTTGGCGGCACTCCCTTCCAACGCTGGCATCCGGTTCAACCTCGGCTTGGCCTATTACAAGCAAGGCGACGTCGAGCATGCGCAGAGAGAATTCCAGGCTGTTTACTCGAAATTATCGCTCGACGATCCGCAGCGGAAGCGGCTGGCTCTCCTGCTCGGCGAATGCTACCTGCGACAGGGCGAAGATGCCCGAGTGGTCGCCCTGCTCGATCCTTTGTCACAGACGGACCCCAACGATATGGCACTGGCCTACCTTCTCGGCACAGCGCTCCTGCATCAGGGGCAGGATGAGCGCGGCGCTCTCATGATCCAACGCATTTTGAAAAATGGCGACAGCGCCGAAGCACACATGTTGATGGCTTTCACACGCATGAAAGCCAATGACAAGAAAGGCGCGAAGGAGGACGTGGACCGCGCGCTTGCGCTGAATCCAGACCTGCCTGAAGCATATATTCTGCGCGGCAGGTTGGAATTCCTGGCCACCAATCTGCATGACTCGGAGGTAGCGTTTCGCAAAGCCCTGGATCTCGATCCCAATGCTTTTGACGCACTCCTGTGGCTGGGAACGCTCCTTCGCGAACAGGGCCAATTGCCAGAGGCCCGCGCCCGCCTTGAGCATGCCCTGCAATTACAGCCCAAAGAAATCCGTGCGCGCTATCAATATGCGCTGGTTTGTTCCGCGCAAGGCGACGACAAACAAGCGGCGGAGCTTCTCGAAGCACTCATTAAAGACACGCCGGAATACATGGAAGCTCATCGCAGTCTTTCCACAATTTACTTCCGTCTGGGTCGCGCCGATGAAGGCCGGGAACAACGTAAAATTGCTGAATCCATGGATGCAGCGGTTCAGGCACAAGATCAGGAGCGGGGACGGATTCTGAACAAGTAATGCATCGACTCATCCTCCTACTTTTCCTCGTACCTGCCGCCATCGGGCAAACCACGTCACAAGACTTCGACGAGATCTCGGCGAAAGCGCAACAGGCCTACGAAGCCAATGAAATCGAGCAGGCTGCGCAGCTCTTTTCAGACGCGCTAAAGCTGCGCGCGGACTGGACGCAGGGCTGGTGGGCGCTGGGCATGATCGATTACCAGCGCGATCGCTATTTAGAATGCCGTGATGAATTGAAGCACATGTTAGAGCTCGACAGCTCAGCGGCTCCCGGCTGGGCGTTGCTCGGGCTTTGCGAATTCCGCACCAAGCAATACGACGACTCGTTTCAGCATTTGAAAAAAGCCCACATGATGGTGCCTGAAGGCCAGGGTGTCGGCCAATTGTTCGACATGACGGACTATCATCTGGCGCTTTTGCTGAACCGCCAGGGCGCATTCGAACTAGCTCAGGGCATGATCATGCGAGTGGCTCGCAGGGTCCACGAGAGTGCGGAGATGTCCTTTGCCGCGGGCCTGGCGTGCTTGCGAATGGCGGTTTTTCCCGAGGAAGTGCCGGAGAAGCAACGTGACGTGGTAACCATGGCCGGCAAGGCGTTCTGGTCGTTAGCGACGCTGACACCATCGGAATCCGAAGCCAACTTCAAGGCGCTGGTTTCGAAATACTCGAAATTTCCCAATGTCCACTACTACTACGGGACTTACCTGGCTGCGCATCATCCGGAATTGTGCGCGACGGAATTTCTCGAAGAGCTGCGCATTACTCCGGACAGCGTGCCCGCGCGAGTCGAACTGGCGTTGCGCTACATTCTGGAGCGAAAACTGGTGAGAGCTCTGCAGTTCGCTCGCGAAGCGGTCGCGCTCAGTCCTGAGTCAGTCGGGGCGCAGCTTGCGCTTGCGAAAGTTTTGCGGGCGCAAGGCCACGAAGAGCAGGCGCTCGCACCGCTCCTGCAAGCCAAAAAGCTCGATCCGGTCAGTCCCCAGATCAGCCTTTATCTCGCCAGTTCCTATCGAAGCCTCCACCGGACCGAGGAGATGCGCAAAGAGATGGCCGAATATGAGCGCCTCAAGTCCGGGCAAGCAAACTGGCCATAATCATCCAATCTGGATGTCGTATTCGCCCGCAAACTCCACTTCTGCATCGTTTTACTGTAACGTTTTAGGTGAACCATTCGGCGGATAGCGGAACTGGCTAACCCCTACGGGCAGAATTTTTTACAACAGCGGCTATATTTTTTGCTTGACAGTAGTTATCAACCCGCGATAAAAGTGCTCCCCAGGTTGGAATAATGTTTTTCTACTAGTCCGGGGACGCGACTACTAGGTTCCGACCGAAACACAGGAGAGGTCGAATGCACACTCGCCGCTACTTTCCAGTATTTGCGATCGCCACGATCGTTGCAGTTTTGGCTGTGATGACTTTGCCCGTTTACGCGCAGCAAACGAGCGCGACCCTCAACGGGACTGTTCTTGACGCTACGGGTGCGGTGATTCCCGACGCCAAGGTGAATCTGAAGAATGAGGCCAGCGGTGACATGCGAAACGGCGTCAGCAATGGCGAAGGCTATTTCACCTTTGCCGCCATTCCGCCCGGACGATACACGCTTACTGTCTCGAAGGACGGTTTCAGTACCTGGGAAGCGAAAGGCATCGTGCTTGAGTCGGCGGACAGAAAACTCATCACTGGCATTGGCCTGAAGCCTTCCACCACGAACGAAACCATCACAGTTGAGGCGTCCGCGGCACAAATCACTCCTATGGATTCTGGCGAGAAGTCAACGACGATCAACGAGCACATTCTGAATAACGTCGCTATCGTCGGACAGAACGCAGCGGAATTCATCAAGATCATGCCAGGAATGGCGTTCTCGGGCGGCACGCTGAATCAAAGCTCTTATGCCGCGCAGGATGAACGCACCGGAACCGGCCCGGTCGGCAGTTTCTCCGCCAACGGCCAGCGTCTTGGCGCGCTCGACATTACATCGGATGGCGCTCACATCATTGATCCGGGTTGCAACTGCGGCCAGGCGATGAATACCAACGCCGACATGACTTCGGAGCTCAAGGTTATGACCTCGAACTTCGGCGCTGATGAGGCCAAAGGGCCGGTCACCATCAGTGCAATTGGCAAATCAGGCGGCAGCGGGTTCCATGGCGAACTCTACACCTATAATCGCTACTTTGCAGCAAATGCGAATGATCCTTTGAACGGATCCTTCGGTAATCTTCCGAATGGCCAGCCAGTCGCACCTAAGGCCAAGACGAAATATTTCTATCCCGGCGGTAACTTCAGCGGTCCCGTAATCAAGAACAAGATGTTCTTCTTTTACGGGATGGAGTACTACAAGCAAGATGTGGACAACGGTATATATGAGGCAGCCGTTCCAACTGCGGCGATGCGCAACGGAGACTTTACAGATACAGCTTACATCAGTGCGCTGAATGGTTATGGCATCACCGGTACGCCAGGGGGTTCCAATTACACCAACGGCATGATCAATCCTGGTGCGCTTGATCCTAATGGGCAAATCTTGATGAATGTTTACCCTTTGCCCAACATCGATCCGAGAACGATTGTTAATGGCCAACCGCTGAAATGGAACTACGTTAACGCCCAGACACGCTTTTCCAACATGCTGCAGGAGCGTGGACGGGTTGACTACAACTTCAGCGATTCGATGAAACTGTACGTTTCTTATAACCATCAACATGACAATGCGGTAAACAGCCTCGATGTTCTCTGGACAGGTAACGGTCAGAGCTGGGCGTCTCCAACCACCCCTTATCCGACTCCCATCGTCGAGAGCACCACTTCACATGTGGTTTCCGCGAACCTTACGAAGATATTCAGCCCGACTCTCACCAACGAGTTGATCTTTACCTATACATACTTGAACCTGCCGAATCACTTCCAAGATCCTAATAAGGTCAGCCGTGCGGGTCTTGGCCTGAACTACAACTTGCTGTTCAGTCACCCTAATCCCGATCAGCTGATCTTCCCGCAGATGACTGGCTGGGGAGACGGCATCACCAACATGCTCAATTCCGGATTTGAGCTAAACGGAACCGTGTTTGCAAAGAAAACACTGCCGTCGGTTGCCGATAACGTGTTCAAGGTTTGGGGCACTCACACAACCAAGTTCGGTTTCTACTGGGAACGCACCTGGAACTCTCAGCCGGGCAACGCACCTGTGAATGGTGATATGCAATTTGCGCCATGGGCCAACGGCAGCAGTGGTAATGCATATGCGGACATGCTAACCGGCACCATGGCTAGTTACGATGAGCAAAACTACGATGTAGTTCCGGAGTTCCGCTACCTCTCGGAGGAATTCTACGGGACCGACTCGTGGAAAGTTTCGCGTCGCTTGACTTTGGATTACGGCCTGCGGGTTTCACATCTCGGCCCGTGGGTTGATACCACAGGCTACGGCTTTGCTGCTTGGTATCCAGACAGGTTTAATAGCACTCAGGTCAGCACTGTGAACGGC
>JBKPSP010000141.1:0-9084 GCA_046735175.1 Acidobacteriota bacterium | reverse complement strand
GTTCCCTTTCGCGTGCGGGATAGAAAACTTGATTGGTTCGAGGTGCATTCTAGCAGGGGCAAAGCGGACCCTTGGGCAGGCGCAGAGACATCAGCGCCATTTTTTAGTCTTCGGCCACAGATCTTTCATCGTGCCGAATTTCGAGCCGCGGCAGATGAAGACGTCGAGTTGTTTTTCAAGAGCGTAGGGATTGTCGGCTGAGGTGCCGACGTACTCGACGCTGGTCCAATACTTCTCAAGGGTTTCGCGAGTGTCATCCAGGACGATCATGCAATTCCCGGAATAGTTTCGCGGACCCCACAAATACCAGGTCTGATGTCCGCTAAGTGATCTGGGCAAGCCATATTGAGCGCCGAGAAAGTCGATCGCGCCCGCCTGGCCGTAGTCCTGGGCGAAGATGCCGCAATCATTGCGTTCGGCTGGAGAGAGCTTGTTCCAGGCGACAGCGGTGTCATCGACAAGTTCCTTCCAGCCAAACTGATCCGCGTACCACTGCGGCAGGGCGGCGCGGGCGT
Organism: Acidobacteriota bacterium; assembly: GCA_046735175.1. Taxonomy (GTDB): domain Bacteria; phylum Acidobacteriota; class Terriglobia; order Terriglobales; family Acidobacteriaceae; genus Gp1-AA145. The sequence goes on along the minus strand of JBKPSP010000141.1, from coordinate 8,569 downwards.
GCGCGTGCTCCATGACGGGAAGTTTGAACGGAAGAGTTTTGGTGTAGGCCAGGAACCTGTCAGGAGAATAGACGGGAACCGTGATGGGCAGGAGGTGGATTCCACTCGCAATCAGGATAAGCACCATCACGGGCTTGAGCCAGAAAAGCCTCGGGCGATTCAGGGCGGGTTCGATCACGATGGCGCCTGCAGCCAGCAGCATGGGATAGATGGGCGCTAAATAGTAGTTCTTGCCATGCAGAACGAAGAAAGTCGCGTAACAAACCACGTAGCTGATGCCGAGCAGGCGATATGGCCTGAGTGGCTTCCAGAACAGGAGCGCAATGAGGCCGGCGATCCAAATCGGTGCGGTGAGCGGATTGACGAGCAGAGTCTGCTGAAGAAAATATTGGCCGGCAGGCAGGACGACATCGCGGTGCTCTTCCCGGATAGCGCGCATCAACTGCAGGAATGGCCAATCGTAGTGAATATTCCAGAGCAGGTTTGGCAGGAAGATCAGGAACGTGGCTACCCCGCCAAGCCAAATCCACTCGTTAAGAAGAGCACGGCGCTGCTCGGTGAGAAGCAAACCAACAACTATGCCGAAGCCGAAGAGCGCGATGGAATACTTTTCTTCCAGCCCAATTCCGGCGACCACGCCGACCCAGAGCCAAAATCGCGGGTCGTTGCGCTTGATTGCCAGGATCGCAAAATAGGCGCAGCCCATCCAGAGATTTGGTTCGAGGCAATTTGTGCCGAGCAGGCTCCCGTTCGAGAGATATTGCGGCGCGAAGGCGACGGTAATCGCGGTCAAGAGCAATGCGTAAGTTTTGCCGCCGAGTTCGCGGGCGATGAGTGCCGCCTGCACGACCAACAATGAAGACGCAAGCGCCGGAATGAAGCGGATCGCGCGCAGAGAATCGCCGAGCACGGCGCGCGAAATGTGAATCAGAAACGGGATGAGCGGCGGCTGGTCAACATATCCCCAGCCGAGGTGGTCGCCGCAGGCGATGTAGTCGAATTCGTCACGGAAGTAGCCGTATCTGTTGTTGAAGTAGATGTGGAGGATGAGTTTGGCGAGGGCAATGGCCCACACAATCGCCATGCCGGTGTTTAGTGTGAACTGGCGCTGGGAGAGCGTGACGGTGGGATTGGTAATTGTGGCCATTCCGCTGGGACATTATACGGAGCCGGTCCGGAGCTGGTTCCAGGCGAAAAGCTTATAACCGCAGAAACGCAGAGAAAACCGCGCGGAGGGCGCAGAGAAATCTTCAATACGGCTTTTTGTTGGGATAGTCGAGTTCGTAGAGCTGCTCGAGGCCCGTCTTTTTTAAGAGCTCATGCACTTCGGCCGGCGAAAGCCGTTTTCCGGGCGGCTGGTCGCTGTCCGCGAAGGAATAACCGGCGACCGCCATGATGGCCGTCTGCAGTCCGACCATGCGCGGCTCAATCCGCTCGTATGTATCGATGATGGTGTGATGACGGAAATTGTAGTCGGCGTCCTCGACTGCGATCGAAAATGCAGGCACGCCCACTACCATGAATGCTTCTTCGTCTGAGTCGAATGCGGCGTCCATCACAGCTTGTCCTCCGCCGAGTGGCGCCAGCGGCTTCAACACTTTTTCAGTTGCGGACTTGAGATCATCGCGCCCATAAAGTACTAACCCAAACGGCGACTGTGCTCCGTGGTCGGTATTAATGACCGCCCAGACGTGGTCGAGTTCATTCTTGTGCTGCCGGACGTACGCATTCGATCCAAGGTCGTCCTGCTCTTCGCCCGAAAAGAACACCAACCGAATGGTGTGGCGAGGTTTGATTCCCAGCGACTTCAGAATCCGCCCTGCCTCAAGTACCACGGCCACGCCGACCGCGTTGTCGTTAGCGCCCTGGGCCGCGTCCCAGGAATCGAAGTGCGCGGTCAGCAGAACCATCTTGCCCGGATCTGCGCCTTCGATGTCAGCAACAACGTTGCGCTCGGTTTGAGGCCGGTCGTCGAACGAGTTGGGGACGTCCAGGCGGATCTTTACTTCACCCTTTGTAAGCAAACGCCGCAGAAGAGCTCCGTCTTCGTTGGGGATGGAAAGCACCGGCAGTGCACCGCGCGGATAAAACAGGAATGCCGAGGTGTAAAGCATGCGATCAGGTTTGTCGGAGATGATCATCATCGCGGCGGCGCCTGCTTTCGCGAGCGCTTGCGAAACGTGATAGCGCGCCGCTACGTACGTGGTTCCCAGCGCATTGCTCTTCAAGTCGACCAGGACCGCAGCGCCTCGCACCTGCGGGGGAATTTCCGGGTGTCCGCTTTCGATCGAGCCGAGATCAACCACCGGGAATTCGATCGGCCCCGTCGTGCCTGGCACCCAACCGTAAGTGCCGACCATGAGCGAGCGGCGAATAGGGCTGAGAATTTCTCCCGTGGCGGTTCCCTTCTGCCATCCGGGCGCGAATTGATACTCTTCGAAGTGCGGGTTGCTGAAGCCGCCGTCTTTGAGAGCTTTGAGAATGAGGTCCGCTGTGGCGCGGGATTCTTTGCTGCCGGTGATGCGCGGGCCGATGGTGTCAGTGATGGTTTCGAGAAAGTCGGATGCGCCGCCGCGGGTCATCGAGTAGCCGACGATGCGGGCGATGGTGTCGGGGCGGGAATCAGTTTGAGCGGCGGCCGGCAGGAAGAAAAAGACGCTGATGATCAGAGCAAGGGATCGAATTGGAGCCTCCCACCCGCGATCAGAGATCTTGATTTCGTAATAGACAGCCGATCTGCACAACATTGACTTTGTGACTCTGCACGCGGAAGACGTTGCAAGCAACGTCTCTACATTGACTCACCCGAATAAACCATCTCTACTACGGTGCAGTCGTCGCTCAGCGGAACGGCGCCGCAAAACTTGGAGACGGCTGCGAAAATATGGTCCATGGTGCCGCCCTTGGCGGCGACTTCCAGACGCTCGTTGTCGAAGAATTCGCCTTCCGCGTTTTCCGCCTCGGTGACGCCATCGGTGACCAGGACCAACCGATCGCCGGCATGCAGGCTGTAGCGATCGCTCTCGTATGTTGCATCGGCGAGCAGACCCACGGGCAGGCAGCCGTGCGAGGGACGAATGACTTCGCCGCCGCATACAAGGAGCGGAGGGACATGGCCGCAATTCACGTATTCGAGATCACCATCACGGCGCAGCAGAGCGATGATGACGGTGGCGTATTTTTCTCCGATGCGTTTGCTGGTGAGGTATCGGTTGGCGGAAGCAACAATCTCGGTGAGCGGAGTTCGCGCCACCAGCTGCGAGTAGATCATCCCTTGCAAGGTGGAAGCCAGGATTGCGGCTGAGACTCCTTTGCCTGCGACATCGGCGAGGACGACGGCAAGACCGTCCTCGGTATTCACCGCATCGAAGAAGTCGCCTCCGATTTCCTTACAAGAAAGATTTTTGCCGTTCAGCCGGGCGTACGCCACTTCCGGGATGGTGACTGCCATGAGCCGCTGCTGAATAGAGGCTGCGATCGAGAGCTCCTGCTGATAGCGGCGGGACTCCTCCTCGGCCTGAACCAGGCGTGCGTTTTCGATCAGTGAAGCAGCTTCGGTTGCGACTACATGCAGGATGTCGCCACTCACTTTGGATATGTCACGAGAAGCGAAGCGAGAGTCGACGTAGAGAGCGCCCATGGCATCGCCCGTCGAGCTCTGTGCGGAACCTTCGAGCGCGCGAGTCTGGACCTGGGTTTTGCGAAGAGGAATGCAGATGACGGTCCGCAGGTCGTAGGCAACAATGCTCTGGCGCCCGGTGAGATCGAGCGACTGGCTGGTATCAGTCAGTAAGAATTCTGAGTTGGCGCGCAGCGCATCTTCAAGGATCGAGTGCGAGATCGTCGTGTCGTCGAGCAGCAACTCGCCTTTGGAGTTTCGTCCCGCGGCCAGGCGCAATTTGCCATCGGGCCCTTTCAGAAAAACATACCCGCGCTCGGAGCTGGTGAGCTTCAGGGTCACGTCGAGCAGGGTCAACAGAATTTCATCGAGGACGCCGGTGGTGTTGAGCTTGCGCGCGGCATCGAGAAAGATGGTGAGCTTTTCGAGGTCGGTTTTTTCGTTCGAAATCTGTATGCCGGAAATCTGGCTCAGGAAATCGCGCGCGGTGTTGGTGGTGACGTGTTGCGGATGGAACACCGCGTAGATGGTGTCGCGGGCGCCGAATTCCAGGCGATCGTTGCGCTCCAACTGTTTCTTCTGAACCCGCTCACCGTTGACGAAGGTGCCGTGCTTGCTTCCCTGGTCCTCAACGAAAAATTTTCCGTTCTCGGAGACAATCACCGCGTGGTCGCGCGATACGCGCGGATCGGCGATGACTAGGTCCTTTTCCATCTTGCGGCCGACGCTGAAAGGGCTATGGTCGAGATAAAGGGTGCGCTGCTCGGTTCCCTGGACGAAAATCAGGCTGGGGAAAACGCCTGAGCCAAGACCTGAAATAGGACCGATGATGGTTTGAGCAGACATGAAGCGGGCAAATTAGTGTATCAATAATGCCAGAAAACCGGCCCACAGAACGCACGCGGCCCGGCCGGCACCCGAGGAGGCAGTAGTGGCAGCAAAAGTCGATCTCTATAACAATTCATACGGAAGCTACGAGCTTGATGCCCATCGCAGGGTGCGGGTGGAAACCTATGGCCAGGACCTCGGCCAGACGAGCTGGGTCACCAACGAAGAGTCAAATGAAATTCCAAAGCTGCTTGTTTTAGGGCCGGACTCCTCAGTACTGGAAATCGGATGCGGCTCCGGCCGGTATGCCATCCACGTGGCCCAGCAGACCGGCTGCCGAGTCACAGGTATCGACATTAATCCTCACGGAATTCGGAATGGCAACCGGCTCGCGCAGGAAGCGGCGCTCGATTCAGTCCGATTCCGGGAGGGTGATGTTTCCAAGGGTTTGGACTTCGAGGACAGCACGTTTCATGCGGTGTTTGCCAATGACGTCACATGTCATATTCGCGGACGCGCGAACGTTTTTGCAGAACTCTACCGAGTGTTAAAGCCCGGAGGACGGTTTCTGTTCAGTGATGCGTCAATAATCGGCGGGATCGTCACCGACCAGGAGATCGCGGACCGCAGTTCGATCGGATATTACGAATTCAGTCCGCCGGGAGAGAATGAGCGCATCCTGAAGGAAGCCGGTTTTGTTGTGTTGAGCGTGAAGGATACAAGCAACTCGGCGGCTGAGCTTTCAAAGAGGCGCCGGGATGCACGGGCCAGATATCGAGACGAACTGGTAGCCGCCGAAGGAGCAGAAACTTTCGAGGGCTTGCAGCGTTTTCTCGCCTGCGTGCACCAGCTGTGTTCGGAAAAGCGGCTGCTTCGATTGTTATATCTGGCGCAGAAAAGTTGAAAAGCATAGGGACGGGTTTGATGCCCGCCCCGGTTATGCCTGTTTCAGGCTGCGTTCTCGCTTGATCGATCCGACACCGGCTCGACCGTACAGGTGTCGCATGCTTTCGTGAGCTGACGCCGATGATGGCGCAGACGCTCTTCGAAGTTGGTCCACCGGTCGCCCAATCCGGTTGCGTTGTGTTGAATGGTCATGTCATTCGCCAGAGGCGGAGTAACGCGAGAACTAAGGCGCGCATTTTCCTCGGCAGAGATTTGACTGCCTACAGAACCTGGCTCGGCCGGCATTTCTTCGGGAGTAGGAGTGATCATGCGGTCCGTTCCATCGCGATGTTGAATCGGCCCGGCATGCCAGGCGTCTGAGTATCGCTTCTCGTAGTTTTGCCAATGGTCCTGGGCGGCAAGATCGGTTTCGTTGTATCGAGGAAGGCCTTCGATCTGCTGCTTATCGAGGTTCACGGTAAAGGCGTCATCGTGTTCGGCGGATGTATGTAGACGGTAAGCGGGAACCAGGAACTTCCTGCTGGAAAACCAACCACCAGCGTCGACCACTACATACTTAATGTCTCCGGTCGCGTGCTCGAAGATGACGTCGTCGATCTTGCCAAGCTTTTCGTCGTTCCGGCCATAAATGCTTGCGCCGCGGATATCTTCCCCGGCGGCGAGGTCGTTGAACTGGTATTCGTGCAACAAACCGTAGTGCGCCATGGTTTCTCCTCAGAGGTCGGATTATCGGTCCGGCTTGCTGAACCGAAACTAAGATGCAGCGGACCCTCAAACCGGGGGCATGCACTTTCCACAGTTACGGATTGAATACGTGCGCGAGAAGCCCTAAGGGATTGCTCTATAATCAACTACTGGCGCTTCCCTAATCACAATGGATTCAAGTACCTTCCCTGCTCTTTTCATCGGCGGCGAAATCGTTGATCTAGTCCGCGAAACAGGCTTGGTAGCGCAGGCGGTTTTGCTGGCATTACTGGCCTTCAGCCTGGTGTCCTGGGCGATCATCCTTTCTAAGTGGAGCGTGCTCAAGCGGGCACGCACGCAGAGCGGACGATTTCTGCGGGCGTTTCGCAGGGCCCAGCGGTTACAAGACATCGCGTCCGTTTCAGACCAGTTCCGGCCCAGCCCCATCGTGGGCGTTTTCCAATCAGGATTTCGGGAGTATGAGCGGCAAGTCGGCGCGTCGGGTGGCCTGAGGAATCCGCTGGCGGTCCAGCGGGCGATGCAGATTGCGTCATCGGAGGAGATGACGCGATTTGAACGCAATTTGCCATGGCTGGCGATCACTGGCGCGGTCACGCCGTTTGTAGGATTGTTCGGGACGGTCTGGGGAATTATCGACGCGTTTCACGGACTGGGAACCAGCGGAGCGGCTACGTTGCGCGCGGTCGCGCCGGGTATTTCCGAAGCGCTCATTACGACTGCCGCCGGATTAGCTGCCGCCATTCCTGCTGTCATCGCCTATAACTTGATCGGCGGATCCATTCGCGATTTTGCCGCGCGATGCGATGACTTCTCGCTGGAGATGGCGAACGCGGTCGAGCGCCAGCCGGCTGCGACGCGAATGCCGGAAGAGGTACGCCGGTAGATGGCCTTTACCTCTCCCAATGGCCGCACCCAGATCGCGCTCGCCGATATCAACATCACTCCGCTGGTCGATGTAGTGCTCGTCCTTCTGATCATCTTCATGGTGACGGCGCCGGTGCTGCAATCAGGCATTGAAGTGGCGGTTCCGAAGACCCGCAGCGTGAAAGAGATCACCGAAGAACGTATGGTGATCAGTATCAATAAAAAACAGGAAGTGTTTCTGGGCAACGATCCCATCAACATCAATGAGATCGGCGCGAAGTTGCGTCAGAAGATCCGTGATCCACAGCATCAGTCGATTTTTTTGCGTGCGGATGAAGATGTACCGTTCGGAGCGTTCGCGACGGTGATGGATGCGGTAAAGTCGTCCGGGATTTCGAATGTGAGTATCGTGACGCAGCCGCTGGATACGCATGCTTCACACTGAGATTTTTTTTGAGCACGAGCGCTGGGGTCCGGCGCTTCGGAAGTCTGCGATTTTGCATGTCGCGGTGACCGTGGCAATTATCGTTTCAGCGTGGATCGCGCATGGCAGGAGCGGCTCGAACTGGGGCGCGGGCGGGGGCGGAGCTGCAATGGGGGTAACGCTGGTCAGCAATGTGCCGCTCCCGGCAAATCCTACGCAGACGCAGAACGTGCTGGCAACGGAGTCGAAGGGAGTTTCGAAGTCGCAGCCGAAGCCGGCGCTGGAAGAGAAAGATGCGATTGCGATCCCGGAAAAGACCACGAGAAAGAAGCCGGTACCGCAGCCGACAGCAACACAGCGTAAGCCCGCCCCGCAGCCGGTAGAAGAGGCGAACAACGTTGTTCCGTTCGGTGAAGGCGGACCGGTCAGCGGGCCTTACGCCATGTTCAACAGCGGCGCGGCGAAAGGTGGCTTTGGATTTACCGGCGGTGGCGGGGATTTTGGTTCGCGTTACGCTTTTTATGTACGCGGTATCAACCAGCGGGTCTCAGAGAACTGGCTGAAGTATGAGGTTGATCCGCGGATTCAAAACTCTAACCGCGTGTACGTGACCTTTGATATTGATCGGAGCGGCCGCCCGTCGCACGTGCAGGTTGAGCAGTCAAGCGGCGTGCCGTCGCTGGATACGTCGGCGCTTCGCGCGGTACAGCGCGTCGACAGTTTTGGGCCGCTACCGTCGGATTACTCGGGGAGCAAGGTGTCGGTAGAGTTTTGGTTTGATTACAAGAAATAGCTTTCAGCTCTCAGCTTTTTAGTTTTAACTTGGAATCTTTGGAACTATGGTCACTAGAAAATTCACAACCTCAGCTTTCGTTTGCGTTTGCGGCTTACTAGCTTTGCTGACTTGTGCGTCAGCTCAGGACTGGGTGAAGACCGGTACTGGACTGGGCGTTGAAAAGATCCGTATTGCGGTGCCGGAATTTAAAGGCTCTAATCAGGATCCCCGCAATCCGGAGCTGCTCAAAATCTTCAACGACACGCTGTCGAATGACTTGAGCAACGCCGGGATCTTTGAGATGGTCTCGAAGAGTTTCTACCCGCTGGGAGAGGTCGGCCAGCCTTCGGACGTGAAGTTTGACGCATGGAGCGCTCCGCCGCCGAATGCGGCCATGCTGGTCTTCGGCAATCTCGGCTCGAGCGGCAACAATGTAACTGTCCAAGGG
>JBKPSP010000140.1:0-4809 GCA_046735175.1 Acidobacteriota bacterium | reverse complement strand
ACCAAAACCTGCGGAAGGGAGAGAATGTGTGCCGCCGCTGCAGCTCCTGCCGCAATCAGTGCAATCGCTGCCGGCACCGGCAAGCCCGCGGCCTCGGCAAAGACCACCACGAACAGCAGTAGGTATCCATGATGAGAGATGGTGGCGAGGATGTTATTCATGCAATGCCAGTATAGAAAAAAGGGCGGCCATAGCCGCCCTCTTACTGATGCTTCAGGCCTCTACATCGATGTTTTTTCCTTCGCTGCCTTCATCATTTTCACGCTCATCACGTGGATCTGGTCCTTATCGGCATACACATGCGCGCTGAGCTGCACATGATGTCCGACGTGGTCCTTCAGGGTCTCGGGATTCATGACATCCCAGCTCTTCTGGTCGGCGTCGTTGACGAATGAGATTTTGTCGCCGTCCTGCTTCACGGTGCCTTTGAGCGTCTTCAGCGGTGCGGATGCCGCAGAAGACTTCTTCATGTCGCAGCTCTTGGCGCCTTCCTGGGCAAGCGCTGCCATGTTAGCGAACACGCAAACAGCCAATGCAGCAATCAACAGCTTCTTCATAGTGCGCAATCTCCTTTTGGACAGCTTGATAGATTGAGAAACATGCTTCCCTAGTACGAAGCTGGCGGCACTTTGGATGTAAGTTGCGGAAAAATGTTACCAAAGAGGACATTATTTTTCGCGTGCGACGACGAATTCGGGGGCCCAAAGCAGGGCCCGCTTGATCTCGGAGTCTGGAAACGTGCAGATCGCCTTGCGTGCGGATTCAGCGTACTGAGCGGCAAGGGCGTTGGCGGCATCGAGAGAGCCGTAGGAGTTCAGGATGCGCAGGATATCAGCATGGGTCACACCGTTGAAGGCGCGGTCGTCAACCACCGCTTTGATCATCCGGCGTTCGTCGGCGGCGCAACGCTCAAGCGCATGAATGACCGCCATGGTGACTTTTCCTTCGCGCAAATCGCTGGCCACGGGCTTGCCGAGAATTTCTTCCGACGCTGTCAAGTCCAGGACATCGTCCACTATCTGAAAGGCCATGCCGAGATCGCGGCCGTAGCGGGCAACTTGCTCTTCCTGCTCAGGCGTAGCACCGCCAAGGATTGCGCCCAGCCGCATGCAGACCGAAAACAGGCACGCCGTCTTTCGGTAGATCAGATCAAAATGCTCGTCGAGCAAGATGAGCCTGCCGAGTTTTTCCATCTGCAGCAGCTCGCCTTCGACCATCTGCTGGGTAAGCTCGATGAGGGTATCCAGAATGCGAAAGTTGCGCTCCTGCACGGCGACTTTAAAGGCCTGCATGTACAGCCAGTCGCCGGCGAGCACGCATTTCGAATTACCCCATTGCGTGTTGGCGGCGGGACGACCGCGGCGGGTTTTGGCCTCGTCGATGATGTCGTCGTGAACGAGCGTTGCGGTGTGAATGATTTCCACGACCGCGCCAAGCTTCACTGCACCGCGGCCTTCGTAGTTGAAGAGCTTCGAGGAGAGTAACAGGAGCGCGGGGCGAATCCGCTTGCCCCCGCCGGCGCGCAGGTATTCACCGATCTCAGTAATGGCGGTGACGCCAGAAACCGTGTCGCGGCCGAACTCGCGCTCGATGGCGGCAAGGTCGTCGCGCAGAAGTTCGAAAACTTCGCGGCCGTTGATGGTACCGTTCGTGATGGCGGAGGTCGTCAATGCAATCGGCTTCAGGCTTCAGGCTTCAGGCTTCAGGCGTCAGGCCTGGGGCCTGAAGCCTGATGCCTGACGCCGCATTTCAGTTCGTCCGGTAATTCGTAAACTGCATATCAATCCCGAAATCCTGCTGCTTCACCATTGCAATGATTTCCTGCAACGTGTCGCGGTCTTTGCCGCTCACCCGCACCAGGTCTCCCTGGATCGAGGCTTGAACTTTCTTCTTGGAATTCTTGATGAGCTTCACGATGTCGCGCGCCTTCTCGATGGGAATTCCCTGCTGCATGGTGATCTTCTGCCTGACCGTGCTTGCAGCGGCGGGTTCGACCGGGCCGTAGGTCAGCCCCTTCAGCGGAACGCCGCGTTTTACGAGCTTTTGCTGCAGAACGTCATTGACGGACTTGAGCTTGTACTCGTCCACGGAGGTGAGCACGATACCTTCTTTCGGATCGAGCGTAATGTTCGATTTGGAATCTTTCAGATCGAAGCGCGTGTGGATCTCTTTGAGCGCCTGCTGAATGGCGTTCGAGACTTCCTGCTGGTCGATCTTGCTGACGATGTCGAACGTGTTTTCTGGCATGACGTTATAGATTAACGTAGTTTCGGCGCGGGCGTCAGGGGTCAGGCGTCAGGCTTTAGGCTTAACTTAGCACTGAAAAGATCGCAGTTTTCAATTTTTGATTACAAATGTTTTCTCGGCGACCTCGGCGATCTCTGCGGTTAAATGCTTTTTGCGTCGGCCGCCTCGTACGCCGATAGCGAGAATAAGCGATAGAAGTTTTGCGACGTCAAATTCCCAACTTCTTCCGCTGACATCCCTCGCAACTCGCCAATCTGCCGCGCAACTTCTTTGACGAATGCCGGTTCGTTGCGCTTGCCGCGGTAGGGAATCGGGGCGAGGAAGGGAGAATCTGTTTCGATCAACATGCGATCGAGGGGCACCTGCTTTGCTGAATCTCGAATCTGCTGCGCTTTGGGAAACGTCACATTGCCGGCGAAGGAGATCATGAATGCCATGTCCAGGGCCCTTTTGGCATGGGCCCACTCGCCAGTGAAGCAATGCAGGATGCCTCCTAATCCCGACGGCTTCCAATGCTGTTCAATCAGATCAAGGCAGTCTTGCCAGGCATTCTCGCTGTTGTCCGATGGCCGGCAATGAATCACGATCGGCAGCTTCGCCGAGTGCGCCATTTCCATTTGTCGAATAAATACGTCCTGCTGGATCTCACGCGGAGAATGATCGTAGTAGTAATCGAGACCGATCTCTCCCCAGGCGATCACTTTCGGATGCCGCACAAGCCGCTCGAGCTCGGCAAAATCAGAATCTCTCGCCAGCTTGGCCTCGTGCGGATGAATCCCGACGGTCGCGTAGATTGAATTGTGCAGCTCCGCAATCTTGATTGCGCAACCGAGCGTGCCAGGGCCGTCGCCGGTGCCAACGGCGAGCATGCTTACGATTCCAGCTTCGCGGGCGCGAGCAATCACCTGCTCACGATCAGAGTCGAAGCGGGGGCCGTCGAGGTGGCAATGGGAATCGATGAACATGACGTTAGTGCGCGTGGGTCGTATATTCTTGTCCGACCTGCGTGAGTCTATTAAGGTCTGCGCGGATAGGAATGTCCGCGCCACACGGGCATTGCTACTTCAGCCTCGCACCGAGTGACACATCCTCTAGAAACCCCGCCAGCACCGGCTTTCCGCCTTCAAGCGAAGCGGCGAGCAACATTCCGTTCGACTCGAGTCCGCGCATTTTGCGTGGGGCGAGGTTTGCAACGATCACGATTTTTCTTCCGATCAATGTCTCAGGAGCGTAAGCCTCGGCAATTCCTGCCAAAATCTGACGAGTTTCATTGCCCAGATCAACTTCAAGACGCAGGAGTTTGTCCGCACCTTTGACTTTTTCCGCAACTTTCACTTGGGCAACGCGCAATTCAACTTTCGCGAAGTCATCAACCGTAATCTTGCCGTCCGGCGCAACAGTCGCCGGAGCCGCAGGCTTATTCAGGGGCGCCGAACCCTGCGACGCGCCAGCCGGAGCTGCAGCGCTCGACGCAGGCTGCGCTTCCGTCGCTGGCGTTTCAGTCAGCGCAGGTCTTTGCTGCTCCTCCATCTTCTGCATCCTTTCGATTGCGCTTTTGTCGGCACGCGGGAAAACCGGCTCAACTTTGCCCAGCTTGGTTCCGAGCGGAAGCTCCCCCCAGTGCAAATCCGCGAGCGACACCTTCTTGATGTCGCCGAGACCAAGCTGAGTCCAAATTTTTGCGGTCGCATCGGGCATTACCGGATGCGAGAGCGCCGTCACAATCCGCAGCGCTTCCGCCGACGTATAAAGCACAGTCGCGAGCCTCGCACGGCTGCTTTCATCCTGCTTCTCCGCCAGCGCCCACGGCTCGTTCTCGACGATGTACTTGTCGACAGCGGCAACCAGTGCCCACACCATCTCCAACGCTCGCGAGAACTGATATTGCTCGAACAGTTCGTGAAATTCGGAAATCGTATGCTTTGCCAGGGCCGCGACCAGGTCTTCTTCCTTCGTATGCGCGGCCTTGTGCGAAGGATATGGCACCTCGCCCTTGAAGTAGCGCGTGATCATCGCCAGCGTGCGGCTGGCCAGATTGCCCAGCCCATTCGCCAGGTCGGAGTTATATCGCTGCACCAAGGCATCGAAGGAAAACGATCCGTCGTTTCCAAATACAACTTCGCGCAGCAGGAAATAACGCAGCGCATCTGCGCCCAGAACATCGAGAATCGTCTCGCTGCGCACGATGTTGCCGCGCGACTTTGACATCTTGCTCTCTTCAAACAGCAGCCATCCATGCGCAACGATGCCTTTCGGCAGCGGCAGCTTTGCCGCCATCAGAAACGCAGGCCAGTACACGGAGTGAAAGCGCACAATTTCTTTCCCGACCATGTGTATGTCGGCGGGCCAGTATTTTTCAAACTTGCTCGTATCGGAAGATCCGTAGCCAAGCGCAGTAATGTAGTTAGCCAGCGCATCGAACCAAACATAGACAACATGCTTGGGATCGTCCGGAACAGGAATTCCCCAAGAGAAAGTAGATCGGCTGACCGAAAGATCACGCAGCCCCGAGCGCACGAACGCAATCACTTCATTACGGCGTGTTTCAGGGCGGATGAAATC
>JBKPSP010000139.1:0-18948 GCA_046735175.1 Acidobacteriota bacterium | reverse complement strand
GCATAAATCGTCAGACCGCTCAGCAGCTTGGGATAAAAGTCGGTGGATTTTTGCGGAAGCACTTCTCCTGAGAATGCGATGTCGCGCACCTGCGACATGCGCGCGGGATTCATCAGGAAGGTTACGTCGGCTTGGCCGGTGCGAACCATGTCCATCGCCTCGCGCGCGTCGCGTACGTACGTAACGTTCTTCTGATCGCGAACGGCTTCGTCTGAGATCCCGAGCACATTTTGAAGCAGGCACTTGTGAAGCTGAACCACGTCGAACCCCTGCTGGCGAAAGGACAAGCTTCCGAAGGCAGACGCCGGGGCCTTGGGCCGGCTTAACAAAAAAACTCGGCCTCGCGCGATTACCACGAAAGAGGTTCCGGTATGCCCCGCCTCGCGGACCATAGCCGCGGCCCGGGCAGCGCTTACATTCGGGTCCGCTTCTTCCACACTGAAGTAGTCGCTGGCGCCGGCGCGGAATGCATCCATAGAAAAGTTCTGCATTCCGTGCACGACGCGGTGAGTAGGGAGAATGACAAGGCCAGGGCTGTCCATGTTGACGAACGTCATCATCACGAAGTCGTATGGGGCGGGCCTCCCCTGAGCGGCCTCCGATGCGGACTCGTCCGCCTGAGATCTGCGTTCGTTGCGATATGCCAAAGCAGTTTCATAGCGGTGATGGCCGTCCGCAATGATTAGCTTTTTGTCTTGCATCCCGCTACGAACGACTTCAATCACCTCGGGATCGGAGACACGCCAGAGCCGATGTACGACGCCGTATTCGTCGGTTACCTCTGAGGTTGGCGGATCGGTGGTGGTCAGCGCATTTTCCACCGCCGCCGATGGATCGCTGTAGAGCATGAATATCTGGCCGAAATGGGCACGAGTGGCGCGCAGCAGATCGAGCCGGTCAGCCTTGGGCTTGGCGAGGGTTTGCTCATGGCGGAACACGACGTTCGCCGAGTAGTCTTCAATTTTGCCCAGCGCGATGAAACCGCGCCGCTCCATCTGAATCTCACGACCGGGAGGCGAAAACGTCTGGGTATATCGGTAGAGCGAACGCTGCGGATCCTGAAGGAACACTCCCTCCCGCCGCCAGTCGCGGAAAGAAGCCGCTGCCCGCGTGTAGGGATTGTCGGCATGACCATCTGTGGCAGTCCGCTTGCCGAGGATAATTCGGACCAGGTTGTACGGGCTGGCGGCGTAGTAACCGTCCTGCATGGCCGGGCTGATCTTGTCGTAAGGCTGGGTCACTACATCTGATATGACGACCCGGCCAGGGTCGTAGCGCAGCGCCCGAAAGGGTTCTATGTGTGCCATTGAGCTCTTGGAAGAACGTGGGAATTGTACCAATTGGCGGCTGCTTCGAGGCCCCCGACCTTTCCGAAATGGGAAGCGATCTGCTCGTACTGGACAAACTTTTGCATATCAAGAGAATCAAAGCCAAACGAATCAGGCGGATGACAAAGTTTTAACACTTGGTTTTGAAACCTGTGATAACATCTCGAAACAATTCGAGGATTTTATGGCGCGCCAAAACCGGCGCGGGTCCTCTCGCCCCGGGCTCCTAATTCGTAAGTTTGCGCTAGCTGATCGGTCTTCTAGCTCGCTTCTGGGAATACTTGCTCTCTTCATTGCCGCGGTTCTCCTCAACACACCTAACGCCATTGCGCAGAACTCTGATGTGGAGGACGTTCATCTCTCGCCTCGCGTTGAGACGGAGAAACCAGCCGATCCGCTGGCCGGGAGCACGGTGCGGACCCACGCTCCTCTTATTCGATCGAAAGTGGATCTGGTGCTTGTCCCGGTCACTGTGACTGATCCCATGAACCGGCTGGTGACCGGACTGGACAAAGAGAATTTCCAGATTTACGAGGGTAAAGAGCAGCAGGATGTCCGGCACTTCTCTAGCGAAGACGCTCCTATTTCCCTGGGCGTAATTTTCGATATGAGCGGGAGCATGAACAGCAAGATCGAGCGTGCCCGTGAGGCGGTGAAAGAATTCTTTAAGACCGCCAATCCGCAGGATGAGTTCTTCATGATCGCCTTCTCGGACAAGCCCCACGAAATTTCGGATTTTACGCAGTCGGTCGATGACGTGGAAGGCAAGCTCCTGTTTACGCTGCCCAAAGGGAGAACAGCGCTTCTGGACGCGATTTACCTCGGCATCAGCAAGATGCGGGACGCAAAATACCCCAAAAAGGCACTTCTGATTATTTCCGACGGCGGCGATAACCACAGCCGTTACACCGAGGGCGAGATCAAGTCGTTGATTAAGGAAGCCGATGTAATGGTCTATTCCATCGGCATTTACGACCAATACCTCCCGACGGAGGAAGAGCGGCTAGGGCCGGCGCTGCTGAACGATATCTCGGAAATCAGCGGCGGCAGGGCCTTTACAATAGACAACCCCAACGACTTGGCCGATGTAGCTACAAAAATTGGAATCGAGCTACGCAACCAATATGTACTCGGATATCGTCCAAGCAACCCAGGGCACGACGGCAAATGGCATAAAATAAAGGTAAAGCTCTTACCGCCTAAAGGATTGCCGCCGCTCCATGTATATGCCAAAACTGGGTACTATGCTTCTCAGCAATAAACTTGCCTGCGTTGCTGTTCTTAGTGTCCTTCTTGCGGGTCTGGCTTCGGCTCAGAACGGGCCGGATATGACTCGGTCCGAGCGGCCGACGCGACCTCAGACGCCGCCACCCAATCAACAGCCTCAAGGACAGTCAGGACCCGACAGTTCGCAATCACCCGCAGCCAACGACAACGGCGTCTTTGTGTTCCGCGCTACGGCCCAGGAAGTCACTCTGCATGCCACAGTTGTCGACGAGCGGAACCGCCTGATCACGAACCTGGCCAAGGGCGACTTCACGGTTTTTGAAAACAGTCAGCCGCAGCAGATCCGTTCGTTTCGGCAGGAAGACATTCCGGTTGCCATCGGGATTGTGATTGACAACTCCGGGTCCATGCGCGAGAAGCGCGATCAGGTCAACAAGGCGGCGCTCAACCTTGTGAAGGCAAGTAATCCTGAAGATCAGGTATTCGTAGTGAACTTCAACGACGAGTACTATCTCGACCAGGAGTTCACCGGTGATATCAAGAAACTGCAGGCAGCGCTCGAGCACGTGGAGTCGCGGGGTGGAACGGCGCTCTATGACGCAATCGTGGCCTCGGCTGATTATTTGCAGAAGTCCACGCTGCAGCGGAAAGTAATTTTCGTTGTGACCGATGGTGAGGATGACGCGAGCCAGGAAAGTCTGGAACAGGCGGTGCATCGTTTGCAGCAAGAGAACGGGCCTACCGTGTACGCGATCGGTTTGCTAGGCCAGGAGAAAGCGCGCAAGGCAAAACGCGCGCTTGAGATCATGGGCGACCGGACGGGAGGGGAATCGTTCTTTCCTCCAACGCTCGCCGAGGTGGACGAGATCAGCCGCAGCATTGCCCACGATATTCGAAATCAGTACACGATCACCTATACGCCAACTACTCCTAAAACGGTTGGCGGCTTCCGCGCCATCCATGTTGATGCCCGGGCCAAGCCGTACAAGAAGCTCACCGTCAGGACCCGCAGTGGTTATTATCCGGGGCAGGAACAGGCAGGAGCCGGCGGAAACTGATCTTCGGGCCATCGGGTGATCGGGTCATCGGGCGATCTGAGAACCGCATTGGACGTTCTGTCCAGCGACGCACATCTCCCGAAAGGTTCCGGCATCAGACTTTTTTAGATGACCCGATGACCCGATCGCCCGATCACCCGATGTTGTACCCTGTACTGTGCCTATTTCTTCCAGCACTTTTCTCCGCGTAGCTGAAAGCATCACAGATCTTGTTGGGCAGACGCCCATGCTGCATCTGCGGCGGATTGTCCCCGCCGGCTCAGCCGATGTGTTTGCAAAGCTGGAATATTTGAATCCCGGCGGAAGCGTAAAAGACCGTGCTGCGATTGGAATCATCCAGCGCGCTGAAGAACGCGGTTTGCTGAAGACCGGAGGCGTGATTGTCGAAGCCACGGCCGGGAACACCGGAATTGGCCTTGCATTGATTGGGGTAAATCGCGGATACAAGGTGGCGTTGTTCGTTCCCGAGCGTTTTTCGGAAGAGAAAGTCAAGATCATGCGCGCGCTTGGTGCCGAGGTGACGCGCACACCCGACGATGAAGGTATGGCTGGTGCAATCAAGCGCGCGCAGCAATATGCTTCCCAGACTGCCGGATCGTTTATGGCAGGGCAGTTTGAGAATCCCGCGAACCCTGACTATCACTACGAGACCACAGCAGAAGAAATCTTCGAGCAGATGGAAGGCCGAATCGATGCGGTTGTTCTGGGCTCCGGGACGGCGGGCACATTGACCGGAGTTTCACGATTCATGAAGCAGAAGCTGAATCGCGTGCTGACGGTTGCGGTTGAAACGCAGGGATCGATCTTGGGCGGCGGCCCACCCGGCAAACACAAGGTGGAGGGCATCGGCGCAAGTTTCATTCCCGGCAATTTCGATCGCTCGGTGTGCGACGAGATCCTGATGGTGCGCGACGACGATGCCTTCGCCACGGTAAACGAATTGGCCGCAAAGGAAGGCGTGCTCTCCGGATCCAGCGGCGGCGCGGCGGTTTTTGCGTCCTTGCAGATCGCGAAGCGCCTCGGAGCAGGGAAGCGGGTCGCGACGATCATTCCAGATTCAGCCGAGCGATACCTGTCGAAGAAGATTTTCGAAGGCGGGATTTGAAAATCGGCTCTCGGCTCTTGGCTGTTGGCATTTGATACGCAACTGTGGAGTTGACTGCGGAATATTGCACCGAGAAGGAAGAAACTTGACTCCGAGCAAACGAACGAAAAGGAACCGACGACGCTTCTCCCAACAGCCAAGAGCCACGAGCCAAGAGCCGGATTTCGCCACTCGCGCCATTCACGATGGCCAGGAGCCGGATCCCGTCACCGGCGCGGTTTCCGTCCCAATCTACGCAACTTCCACCTACGTTCAGGACGAACTCGGCAAACCGAGGCAAGGCTACGAATACGCCCGCGTCACAAATCCCACCCGTGATCGGTTAGAAACAAATCTTGCTTCATTAGAAGGTGGCGTTGCCTCGCGAGTGTTCGCCAGCGGCATGGCGGCGATCAATGCGATTTGCGCCATGTACAAATCCGGCGATCACATTGTTTGCGGGCACAATCTGTATGGCGGCGTTCCGAGGCTTTTCGATCAAGTGCTCTCGGGTTACGGTTTCGAATTCGCCTATGTTGATACCTCGGACGCGCAAAACGTCGCGCGTGCAATCCGCGAGAACACACGCATGGTGTACGTCGAGACGCCGACCAATCCGCTGATGGCGCTCAGCGACATCGAAGCAATCTCCAGGATCACGCGCCGTAAGAAAGTGGAACTGGTTGTCGACAACACTTTCATGTCGCCGTACTTTCAGCAGCCGATTGCGCTGGGCGCCGACATGGTGGTCCATTCAACTACGAAATTTCTCAACGGCCACAGCGACGGACTCGGCGGAGTGGTTGTCTGCACGCGTCCGGAACAGGCGGAGCAACTTGGATTTGTTCAGAAAGCTGCTGGGGCGATTCTTTCACCATTCGAGTGCTGGCTCGTGTTGCGCGGAACTAAGACGCTTGCTGTCCGAATGTTGCAGCACGACGCAAACGGGCGGCGCGTGGCGGAATTCTTGTCGAAGCACAAGAATGTGAAGAAGGTGTTTTACCCTGGCTTGCCGGATCACCTGCAGCACGAGCTCGCGAAGAAGCAGATGACCGGCTTTGGTGCACTGATCACATTCGAAACCGGATCTCTCGCGAATGCTGCGCGAATACTCAAGCGACTCCGCGTCTGTACACTGGGCGAATCCTTGGGAGGAGTTGAGACGCTGATTTCCCATCCTGCGACCATGACTCATGCGGCACTGGGCCAGAAGGGAAGAGCGGCGATCGGGATCACGGACGGCATGGTGCGAATTTCGGTGGGCATAGAAGACGTGAAAGATATCATCGCCGACCTCGATCAGGCTCTCGCCTGATGTACCGCGAGTGTGGCACAGGCGGCCCGCCTGTGCGTTCACAGCCGAGCCGGCTGTGCTAGACCTTCTTTTCCTGTACAATTCCGCCGGTTTGATGAAACCCCCTCACATCGGCTCGCTATTGCTCGGCCTCATTCCTTTTATCGCCATCTGCCTTACCGTGCCTCTGTGGGACCGGATCTATCCAATTGTGTTCGGGCTTCCTTTCAACTTTTTCTGGCTGATCGCCTGGCTTGTGATCACGCCGCTTTGCATGTGGGCGGCATGCGTACTCGAACAGCGCACACCTGAAAGCCATGATGAAGGCGGTGAGCGTTGAGCCCGAGTATTGTCGCGCTTTCGATCACATCCCTGATCGTCGCAATTGGGTCACTGGCCGGGTTCTTCGCACGCTTTGGCCACAAAATGGACCTCGAGCAGTGGACGGTTGCGGCCCGCGGGTTCGGCACCATGCTGGTCTGGCTGCTAATGGCCGGCGAGATCTACACCACCTTCACGTTTCTTGGCGCCAGTGGTTGGGCCTATTCGAGGGGCGCGCCGGTACTCTACATTCTCGGCTATCAGCCTTTGATGTACGTGGTTGCGTTTTTCATCCTGCCGGCGGTTTGGGAGATTGGTCAGAAACGCAAGCTGCAGACCCAGGCTGATTTTTTTCAAGCCCGGTACCAGAACACCTATCTTTCGGCATTGGCCGCCATGGTGGGCGTGATCGCGATGCTTCCTTATGTTCAGCTTCAGCTGACTGGATTGGGGATCATCGTAGAAATTGCCAGCTACGGCGCCATTCATCGCACGCCTGCCATGATCATCGCGTTTACCATCGTTGCCGCATTCGTGTTCGTCAGCGGCATTCGGGGAGTGGCGTGGGCCAGCGTATTGAAAGACCTCTTGCTCTTGTTTGCTGCGGTATTTATCGGCATTGCGATTCCTTATCACTACTTCGGCGGCATTGGCCCGATGTTCGCCGCTGTCGCGCATGCCAAGCCGCAACATCTCGTGATGCCGGGCTCCACGAAGAACCTCGGCCATAGTTGGTACGTAACCAGCGTGCTCATGACTTCTGTCGGGTTTTTCATGTGGCCGCAGAACTTCGCCGCATCGTTTACTGCTCGAAGTGGAAAGATCTTGCGGCGCAACGCAGTTTTCATGCCGCTGTACAGCATTACGATGCCGCTGATGGTTTTCGTCGGTCTGACCGCGCTCATGGTGCTGCCGCACCTTAGCAACGGAGATCTATCGTTGCTGACGATTGTTCGTCAGACCTTTCCCGCGTGGTTCCTCGGGGTCATCGGTGGCGCGGGCGCGCTCACGGCGATGATCCCGGCCGCGATTCAGCTTTTGACTGCTGCGACCCTGTTCGCCAAGAACCTGTACCGTCCTGTCATTGCGCCGGACATGACGGACAGGCAGGTTGGCGTACTCGCCAAGGTGATGGTGCTGGTGCTCACCCTTGGCGCTCTCTACCTTGCGATCGCGACTTCCGTGAGCCTGGTGTCGCTATTACTGCTCGGATACTCGGGAGTGGCGCAGCTTTTTCCAGGAGTTGTGCTGGGGCTCTTCTCAAAACGCGTGACCACTTGGGGAGTGTTCGCAGGACTTGCGGTCGGTATTGCGGTCGATGCGACTTTAACACTTTCAGGGCGCGATCCCTATGGCGGCTTGAACGCCGGATTCATCGCTCTTTGCGTCAATTTCGCTGTGACTGCGATCGTGAGCTTGGTGACTCGCGTTCAGGTAAGCGGGTTCGAAGATGGAAGTCCCGCGGTAGGCACATCCGTCTGATCTCGGGTCTCTTGTATCTCTTTGGCGAAGCTTCTGAATGACGTATAGTGTTCGTTCTCGCTCTTGAACGTTTGCGGGATGAAGACGACTTCCATTTACCTGGAGACTGCAAATGGTTTCGCTGACTCGCCGTGATCTGCTTCGCGCCGGCGCGGCTGCTTCTGCCGCCTCGATGGTACGCCCCAACTTGCTCTTCGCGGCTTCTGCGGAAGATGCTGCTACGGTTGCGCCGCGCGAGCGCCTGCTCATGGACTTCGGGTGGAAATTTCAGTTCGGCCACGGTGCCGATCCCGCGCGAGATCTCGGATTCGGGGTGAAGCAGGACGACTTCGCCAAAGCCGGCGAGTTCAAGTTCGCTACGGAGAAATGGGACGACTCGAAATGGCGGTCATTGAATCTGCCACACGACTGGGCGGTCGAACTGCCGTTCGTGCACGACGAAAATCTTCAAAGTCACGGATACAAGCCGCTGGGGAGAAGCTATCCCGAAACCAGTGTCGGCTGGTACCGCAAGACGTTCGAGATTCCGGAGAGCGATCGAGGGCGGCGTCTGCGGCTGGATTTCGATGGAGCGTTCCGGGATACGCTGGTTTTCCTGAACGGATATTTCGTGGGCCGGAACGACAACGGCTATGCGCCCTTTAGTTTCGATATCTCGGATTTCGCTATTTACGGCGGTAAGAATTATCTGGTCGCACGTGTGGATTCGAGTTTTGGAGACGGCTGGTTCTACGAAGGTGCGGGTTTGTACCGGCACGTCTGGCTTAACAAGAGTGATGCGGTGCATCTTGGGCAGTGCGAAAGCTACGTTCGAGCAGACGTGAAGAACGGTGTGGCGACGCTGAATTTGGGAACCATGGTTCTGAATCAGAGCACGAAGGCGGAGACTTGCCGCGTTCGCTGGCAGATTATGGATTCATCCCGGAAGACCCTCGCGACGGTTGATTCCGCGCCACAGCAAATCGGCGTGGATGCGTCGGCGATGTTTGCAGCAACGAGTAAGCTGGGCAATCCGCAACTCTGGTCACCGGAAACCCCCAACGTTTACGCGGCTGTCGTAACGGTCGAGTCGAACGGCCAGGTTCGCGACGCCGAACGCGTCACCTTCGGCATCCGCACGCTCTCTTGGGACGCCAACAAAGGGTTCTTCCTCAATGGCAAACCCGTCAAGCTGAAGGGAACCTGCAACCATCAAGATCATGCGGGCGTCGGCGCCGCGGTACCCGATTCTCTCCAGGCATATCGTCTGAACGTTCTGAAGGGGATGGGATCGAACTCCATTCGCACTTCGCACAACATGCCCGCGCCGGAGTTGGTGGAAGCCTGCGACCGGCTCGGCATGATGATGATGTGCGAAACCCGGTTAATGAGTTCGAACCCGGAGGGCATGGCGCAGCTCGAAGCCATGATCAAGCGCTACCGTAACTCACCTTCGATCATCATCTGGTCGATGGGCAACGAGGAATGGACGATGATGCCGGAGCCACAGGGCGTTCCGGTGATCGATTCGATGATCCGGCGATCGCACGAACTCGATCCTACGCGGCTTTGCACCGCAGCGGTGAATGCCGCTTTTCAAACCCATTTTCCCGAACAACTGGATGTCATGGGGTTCAACTACAACCTGAACGTCATTGACGCGTGGCACAAAGCGCATCCGAATACGCCATCGGTGGGCACCGAGACCGCGAGCACCGTTTCTACGCGCGGCATCTATCAGACAGACAAGCTGCGCAATTGGGTGAGCGCGTATGACGCGAACCATCCCTTCTGGGCGGAGTTCGCCGAAGAGTGGTGGAAGTTTTACGCCGCGCGCGAATGGCTGGCGGGCGGCTTTGCCTGGACGGGATTCGATTATCGCGGCGAGCCTACTCCGTATGGCTGGCCGTCAATCAACTCGCAGTTCGGCATCGTCGATATGTGCGGCTTCCCCAAGGACAATTACTTCTATTACAAAGCCTGGTGGGGCGACGGGCCGGTGCTGCACCTTTTTCCGCACTGGAACTGGGAGCAGCGCGAAGGCGAGGTCATCAGCGTTTGGGTGCATTCGAACCTGGATGAGGTTGAACTTTTCCTGAATGGGAAGAGTCAGGGCAGCCAGAAGGTCCAGCCGCTGAGCCATCTGGAATGGAAGGTGAAGTACGAGGCAGGCACGATCGAAGCGCGAGGCAGCAAAAACGGCAAGATCGTCCTGACCGATAAGCGCGAGACCACGGGGAAGGCGGAATCCATCAAACTTACCGCTGACCGCACCGCTATTGACGCTGATGGCGAAGACGTTGCAATCGTGCGCGTGGAAGTGGTCGATGCGCAGGGACGGCACGTGCCGACCGCCGACAATCCCGTTGTATTCAAGGTCAGTGGCGAGGGCGCGCTGATCGGGGTTGGCAACGGCGATCCTAATTGTCCTGAATCAGATAAAGAATCCAAGCGGAGCTTATTTAGCGGTCTCGCGCAGGTGATCCTGCAGGCCAACAAGACGCCGGGAGTGATCACTCTGGAGGCTTACACAGAAGACTGGCCCGGCCCGAAGCTGCCCTCAACGAAGCTCACGATTGAAACCAAGAAGGTTGAACTCAGACCTTCGTTATAGAGACGTTGCTTACAACGTCTTTTGTAGAGGCACTTACTCCACAGCCTTGATGTGCGGCTTTAGGAAGGTCATCAGTTCATCCAGAAGCGGCGCGCCGCAGGCGATCAGCCCGCCGAGCTTCGGGTGCTGACGGTTGAATGCGGGTTCGGCTTTCCACTTGGTGCGTACGCGTCCGCCGCCGCTGAGGACCAGTGCACATCCGGCTGCGACATCCCACTCGTGTTTAGGAACCAGAGTGAAGGTGATATCGGCCAGCCCTGCGGCCACCCGCGCCAGTTTGTACGCCACCGAACCCATTGGCTCAACTTTGAATGGAGCATTCTCGAATTCTTTCCACTCGCCGCGTTTGGTTTCGCTGCGGCTGGCGAGAACCACCGAGCCTTCGAGCGAAGTACGCTGGCTGGAGCGCACGGATTGACCGTTGTAAGTCAGTCCGGAATTTACGGAACCGATGAAGATTTCATTCGTTGCGGGATTGTAGATTCCGCCGGCGACCGCTTTTCCACGCTCGATCATGGCAATGGAGACGCAGAATTCGGGGATGCCCTCAACAAACTCGCGGGTGCCGTCCAGAGGATCGACGATCCAGACCCGCGACTTGAACAGCCGCGATTGATCATCGGCGCTTTCTTCGGAAAGCCAGCCTTCGCCATCGCGCAACAGGTTCTTGCGCAGCACTTCGTCGAGAGCGCGGTCTGCTTCCGTAACCGGGTCGTGCCCGGATTTGTATTCGGCTGCGATCTCTCCCGGTGTGAAGCGAGCGAACACCGGCTTCGAGGCTTCAATTGCAGCCGCGATTCGTTCGAGGACGTCGGAATAATTAGAAGTTTTCTGCATGAATATTTAGTGGACAGGTGGAACGATCAGCATGCGAATGCCGGTCGCGAGCAAAATCGTACACAGAATGCGGCGTAACCAAATCACCGGAACTCGCGTGCTGAGATACGACCCGATCAGGCCTCCGGGAATTGAACCGACGAGCAGATATCCGACCAGCGACGGATCTACGTTTCCAAGGCGAAAGTGCAGCAGACTGGTCACGCCGGTCAAGACAACGGCGTGAACGATGTCGGTTCCGACCATGACCTTCGGCGGATAGCTATAGAACAACAGTAGCAACATCATGATGATGCTGCCTGATCCGACCGACGTCATCCCGACCAGGAAGCCGGCCACCAGGCCGATGATGATCATTCCCACAAAAGACTTAGCTGTCGGCGGACGGTTCGCCATACCGGCCTCAAGCCTGCGCTGCAGCAGAAGCAGGGTAGAAACCAGAATCAGCAGAATTCCGACTGCCGATTTGATGAAGTCATTGACTCCCGCTCCGTAAACGTCACGGAGATGCACGAGAACTCGAATTCCAATGATCGATCCCGGAACACTTCCCGCCGCCAGCGCAACTACAACTTTGCGGCGAACCGTTTCCTTCTTCAGGTGAACGATGCTGGAAGGGATTTTGGTGACGAAGTTGAAAAGGGCGTCCGACCCTACAGCCTTGATGGCCGGTACGCCCAATCCAAAGATCAGAATCGGCAACAATAGAACGCCGCCGCCGAGGCCGGTCATGCCGATCAGCGTGCCCACAATCAGCCCGATGAAGATCCTGAGTGCGGCGGGTTCCATTCCTTCTGGCTATGCCCCTGGGTTCCCGCCCGATTCCGCGCTGACGCCGATGAAACCCTGCTGCTCAAGATGCAGAATGATCTCCTGGGCCGATTCTTCAGCACTCAATTCGGCTGTGTTGATCACGACTTCAGCATCAGTGGGCACTTCGTAAGGATCGGAGATGCCGGTGAATTCCTTCACAATGCCGGCACGGGCCTTGGCGTACAGACCCTTTCGGTCGCGCTCCTCGCAGGTTTCGATCGGAGTGGCGACGTGGACAAGAACGAACCCGCCGTACGGATCGATCAACTGCCGAACGTGTTTTCGGGTCGCGTCATAAGGCGCAATGGGAGCGCAGATCGCGATGCCGCCGTTCTTGGTGATCTCGGAAGCAACATAGCCGATGCGGCGAATGTTGATGTCGCGATGCTCTTTCGAGAAGCCGAGTTCTGACGAAAGGTGCTTGCGGACAAGATCGCCATCTAGAAGCGTAACCGGACGGCCGCCCATCTCCAGAAACTTGGTCAAGAGAATGTTCGCGATCGTGGATTTGCCTGAGCCCGATAGTCCCGTGAAGAAGATGGTGACTCCCTGTTTATGACGTGGGGGGAAGCTGCGACGCAGTTCCCGCACCACCTCGGGATAGGTGAACCATGCGGGGATGTCCCGGCCTTCATTCAGGCGATCGCGCAATTCCGTGCCAGAGATATTCAGCACGCGCGCTCCCTGAGGCACTTCGTTATCGGGAACGTAGCGGTCTTCGTTTTCGAGGTAAACCATCATGCTGAAAGGCACCATGGTCACGCCGATCTCGGCTTCGTGTTTCTTGAAAAGCTCCTGTGCTTCGTAAGGGCCATAGAACGGCTTGCCATCCCGGTCCTTGCCTGGACCAGCGTGATCGCGGCCAACGATGAAGTGAGTAACGCCGTGGTTTTTGCGGATCAGCGCGTGCCAGATCGCCTCGCGCGGCCCACCCATGCGCATGGCCAGCGGCAGCAGTGAGAGCTTCACCGTTCCCGGAGGATACTTCGCCAAGAGCAACTGGTAGCAGCGCACGCGTGTGAAGTAATCCACGTCGCCGGGTTTGGTCATGCCCACGGAGGGATGAATCAGCAGGTTGGCTTCGACAGTTTTTGCGGCACGGAAGGTCAGCTCAACGTGGGCGCGGTGCATGGGATTGCGAGTCTGAAACGCAACCACTCGCCGCCAGCCCAGGCGGGCAAATTCGGTGCGAAGCTCAGCCGGCGTGAGCCGTAGGGTTTTGAAATCATAGTGAGACGGAAGTTGCAGTCCTTCGAGCTTGCCGCCGACATACCAGGGGTTCGACTTGTTCATCACATAGTCGGCGCCCGGGTGCGCGGTGCTGGTGCTTCCAAACACTGATTCCGCTTCTGCTTTGCGATCAGGTTGCCAAACCTCTTCCACGTCGAGCACTGCGACCATTACGCCTTCAGGGTCGCGCAGGGCGATTTTGCTGCTGCCCGGCTGGAGCTTTTTGGCGAAGTCTTCAGTGACATCGAGGGTGATCGGCATCGGCCAGATCACGCCACTGGTGAGGTGCATGTTGTGGCAGACGCGCTCGTAGTCGGCGCGTTTCATAAATCCCTGCAGCGGAGAGAAGCCTCCGGTCAAGAGCAGTTCAACGTCGCAAAGCTGGCGAGGGGTGAGGTCCCAAGAGGGCCACTCGCGCGAGTGGGCTTTGAGTTCGGCACTGCGTTCAGCGGAAGCGATCAGCTGTACGAGATCGCCGCCGTGCGCCGGAATCAGATGGCTGGTTGAAGTCATTAGTGTGCGTATCCTCCATGAGATCGGGATAAATAAGTTTTCCTGGATGTCCGAACCAGGGACAACAACGAGGGACGTACGAACGATAACTCTTGAACCTACTCTAATTTAGCAGCAAACGGGGACCTTTCAATTTTACCAAAAGTAACCAGATTGAAGACAGTAATCAGGACCAGAAACAGCTGCTTTTCCCTAAATTTCCTGAGAAAAACTTTCGATCGCCACGGGTTCGGTTTCCACCGGATCCGGCAAACCGAGGGTGCCCACTCGCATTGCCCTCTTCGATGCAACCGCCCACCAAAGCGACAGCCCATAAACAACAGCAGCGACACTTAGATGCGCAATCAGCTGCACATAAGTGTGCGGAACGAACCAATGTTTGATCGCCAGCAGTGCCAATAAGAGGGGAAAACAGAGTATTACCGGCAGCCAATAGGCTTCTCGCAAGTAGGTTGCCATTTTTATCTGCAGCTGCCGGCATAAATGCCACGGCAAAAAGCAGGTGGTGGTGACGACCAGGGGGGCGGCGGTGCCGATGGCATCACCGAGAATGCCATAGGGACGAACAAGTGCGATGCTGAGGGCGAGGTTTGCAAGTCCCTCAAGCAATGTAGCGATCGCCCAGGTGCGGTGTTTGCTCATGCCAAAGAGCACGCGTGGAGAGGCAGCCTGCGCCAGCATGGTGCTGGTTGAAAGCAAAAGCACCAACAGCACGGGATAGCTGAGCTGGACATACCTGGCGCCCACCCAGACTTCGATGACCGATTTGCCAAGCAGGACCAGGACCACGCAAATGGGAAAAATGATGAAAGCGCAGAATCGGTTGCCGGCAACGAATATTTTGCGCAGGCGATCGGTTTCGCCGAGTGCATCGGCGTGGCTCGACATGGGAACGAACACTTGCGCTACGTTTTCAACTACCTCCCCGGCGTAGTCCACAATACGTGCGCCGATGTTGAAATAGGTGATTGCGGCTGAGGAGAGAAAAGCGCCGATGACGATGGAGTCGGTGCGAAAGCGTAATCGGGCGGACACGATAATGATGAGCGTAGTCCCGCCATAGCCGGCCATCTCCCGGAAGGTTGCGCGATCTACGTAGCGCAGGCCCAGTGGAACTGGCAACAATTTGGCAGCGATGACCGCGCAAACCATCGAACTTAGAAGCGGCATGGTTACCGTAATCAGCGCAACCACCAGAAGGCCCTGACCGTGACCCAGAGCAAGCACGATCAGGCCTGCTCTCAAAAGAGTCGAGACAATATCCGGCACTCGGCGAGCGTCGAAACGCTGCAAGCCTTCCAGAACGCCTCCCGCGACTCCCAGCGGGAAACCGAGCGAGACGGCCGTTCCCACCATCAGCATCAGCAACGGAGCCGTGGTATGAAACTGAGGAGGTACGGCGTGCAATCGATTTACAAAGAGACTGGTAAAAATGGTGATAAGCAGGGCCAGGGCGCCGACACAGGAGTAGCTGAACAGGCTGGTGCTGATGACGCGGCTCGCGCCTTCGAGATCATTTGTAGCTTTAGTCTTTGAAACGAACCGGATTATGGATGATCGAATCCCCAGGTCGAACAGGCCGTAATAGCCGGTAATCGAAAAAATGAGGACCCAAATCCCGGCGGCCTCGTCGCCAAGGCGATGGACGATGATGGGCCAAAGAAAAAATCCGACCAGAACGTTGGTTCCAAGGGCAAACCAACTGGAGCTGACGTTCTTGACGATCTGAATTTTTTCCAGCTTGCGCATAGATTAAGACAAGGATAGCCGCTTCGTTTATGCAGGAACATTAAGTTCCTCGCTTACCCTTCATCTGGCTCTGGGAAGGTGTTCACCGATGCTGTAATTCGGCGGGAGAAGAGGTGAGCTCAGCCGCGTCTGTAACGCGTTGCGTTACTGCGGGAAAGATGCTGAAGATGACGTTTAAACCGTGAGCCTCTACGTCAAACTCCTGGATGCATTCGAGACGTTTTGTGTCGTAGAGTGCCAGGTGGGTAGGCTTTTCTTGCATCCCATCGCGGAAGATACTTCGCGCCCAGAGCAGATTCTCCCGAAACTTCGTCTTACGGACCCGGGTAAATCCAATCCAGAACCTTTGATCATCCAGAGGAAGAAGCCCGCGACACCAGCCCAGCAAGGAAGACCCGCCATTGATAGTTTTGAGGTCGATGATCTTCTCAACCTGAAGCGAATGGCGGCCGACAATCACGATGTGACCGTCCACGGTGGTGAAATGGATGCTGCCGTTGCGGACCAGGCCGTCATGAGGTGCTTGTACGCCAATATCAATATGCTTGTTCGGATCGGATAAACAAACGGCGTCGCGTTGATAAAAACGCGTCGCCCAGATGTTGCCATCGAGTTCGAAGGCAAAATTCGGATGTGATCGATGCGGTTTGGTGCTGTCCACCTTTCGGTAATCCGTGTCGCGCGAAAACTTTTCCCAGGGATTTTCTCCCAGCACATTCCAATGGTCTAGTACCTCGCCGTCGGGCGTCACGCGCACAACCATTTCCAGGCCGGTGCTGGTCACCAGCAGGTTTCCGCTGGAATCAGGAACCACATGATGGAGGTCGTTGAAGCAGGAAAGCGAAACGTAATTCGAAATGCGGAATTGGGGTAGATCAAAGACCAGAACTTCTGTGGAAGTGCAGGTGTAAAGCTTGTCTCCGACAACCGTGCCGGCCTTGAACATATTTGAAGAATGGTCGTTTGCCCGCGCCTCAGGCGGAGTCTTGTACTCCACCTTGGTCTCCACCGCACCGCTGGCGGGATCGACCTCGAGGATCAGGGCCGACTCATAGAGGTGCCACTCTTCCTCTCGCTTGAGAAGTGCCTTTCTTTGCCGGGCACCCAGAACGTAGAGGCGGTTTGCGGTCGGCGCGGACGTTTTGTTCTGGGTATTCAGAATCGGCTTCCTCTCGAAGGTTCGGATTCCACTGCAACTGCTGCCGCATATCCTGGAAAACTATTCAACGAGCGCAAATGCCAGCCTTGTGCTTCTAGGCTGTCCGGACGAGTCGTCAACGAAACTTCGTCGCCGTCAGGGGACACTGAGACGTCGAAGCTGTCGAGCGGGCAGGAAAGGCCCTCTCCTCTCGCCTTAACGAAAGCTTCTTTCCGAGTCCAGCAATGGAAGAAAGCATCGTATTTGTCCGGTGATCGCGCGATCTCGATCTGTTCGGCGGGTGAGAAGAACCGCGTCGCGATTTCTTCGACGTTCAAGTCGTGGCGGATATATTCCACGTCGACCCCAATTCTCGTCCCCCGACTGAACGCGTATAGAACTGCCCCATGACTGTGGGACAAATTGAACTGCAAATTGTCGGCTGGGACCGACAGGCTGGGCTTCCCGTGGGCTGAGTACGCGAAACGCAGTTCCGCGGGGGATGTACCCAGGTACGACGCTAGCAACATTCTTAGCATAGACCGGCCGAAAAGAAAATTGCGTGAATCGGTTCCAAACCGGAACCGTTCCATGCGCTCTCTTTCATCTGGCGACAAGATTCCCGTAGGGTCAAGGTCTAACTCGTGCACGTCCGTAAGTGCATGCCAAATATGCACTTCGCCCTCGCCTGGCGGGACCAGCGCCAGGGTGGTACGGGGGCAGGGCCGCACATGAAACTGGATCCGATTGGCGATGAGAGTGGACACTGCTGGATTGAAAAGCTCCCTTTTTTTACCGCCAGACGGTTGCCGCGTCGGCGGATTCCCTTTCATGAGTGTCGGTGAGTGCTGGTTCGGACGTGTCTGGGTGCAGCCGTGATAAAACTTTCGATAGAGCCGCTGCCAACTGACGAACGTGAGGCTCTCTCAACATCAAGCGATGGCGGCCGTCAGGAATGGTCTCGATTTCAACTCCGGTCTCTGTGCGTGAGCCCCAGCCCATAAGCTCATCCTTGTGATAGTAGAAGGGCTGTTTCGGAGCCTTGAAGATGACGATCTTGCCATGAATGCGCGAAGGCACAAAGTCATCGCCAGGCCAGTAGGTGTGGACCCATTCGCTTTTCGGAGGTGCCGACTCTGATCGAAACCACCAGTGCATTCGGTTCCGGGCAGCGGTCTTCGCCATCGCGATCTTTGCCCGCCAGGGCTGGCGCCAGAGCTGCCTTAACCGGACCGAGTAGTAGTAAAGCTTCCAGAGCTTTTGGTTCTGGGTGTTTTCTACTACCCAGGTGTCAATGACAGCCAGCAGGTTTACTTCCTGACCTTCTGCTTCCAGCAACCGCGCCATTTCAAAAGCGATTCTTGCTCCCTCGCACATGCCTCCCAGGTAGTAAGGACCTGTCGGCTGAACACTGCGCATGGCGCGGATATAGTCCGATGCAACTTTTTCATATTCTTGCGGGGTGTACGGACGCCGCGCTACTCGCGGACCAGGCCCGGGCGATTGCAGCATGTAAACCGGCTGATCGCCGCCCATGTGCTTCGAAAGCGTGAGATATCCGAGGGCATTAACCCCTGGCAGTACGGCTGCGAAGAATGGCGGCAGCGAACCGTTTTCCTGGATCGGGCGAAGGATGGACTTATCCACTTCAGTTGCGCCGCGCAACAGGTTGGCGAGGTGCTCGATTGTGGCGCCCTGGAACAGCGCTGCCAAGGGGATTTCCTTGCTGGTTTCTTTCTTGATCTCCGCCATGAGTTGGACTGCCATGAGCGAGTGGCCGCCAAGCTCGAAGAAGTTGTCATCAATGCTGATCCGGTCTCGACGGAGGACGCTTCGCCAGATGCGCAACAAAATTGCCTCTTCCTCGTTGCGAGGCAGCACGATTTCGCGTTGCGTCTTGGCCTGTTCGGGTTCCGGCAGGGCTTTGCGGTCGATTTTGCCGTTGGAGGTCAGAGGCAGCTTGGCAAGGATCACCACCGCCTGCGGCACCATGTAGTCGGGCAGTTGTTGCCT
This sequence comes from Acidobacteriota bacterium, assembly GCA_046735175.1. Classification (GTDB taxonomy): domain Bacteria; phylum Acidobacteriota; class Terriglobia; order Terriglobales; family Acidobacteriaceae; genus Gp1-AA145. Next base: position 268 of record JBKPSP010000139.1, on the reverse strand, counting down.
GAGATAACTCCGCAGCTCTTCGCCTTTTACCTCTGCGGCTTCGCGGCTGGGTACCACATAAGCCAGCAATCGCTTGTCCCCGCGTTCGTCTTCTCGCGCCAGAACGACCACTTGCTTCACCGCTGAATGTTTGGCCAGCACTGACTCGATCTCGCCCAACTCGATGCGGAAGCCGCGCACCTTCACCTGATCATCACCACGGCCCAGGAACTCGATATTGCCGTCTTCTCCATAACGCGCCAGGTCGCCGGTGCGATACATCTTGGCG
>JBKPSP010000138.1:0-15030 GCA_046735175.1 Acidobacteriota bacterium | reverse complement strand
AACCAGTCCTTTATACTGGGGCGTGGCCGTTGCCTGAGCACACCCTCGGGCGCCTGCCTGCATCGTACTTCCCTTATTGCTCGCCATGGCACGTGCTTCCGTTGACAATCCGGCTTATTACATCAACCGCGAGCTTTCGTGGCTGCAGTTTAATCGCCGTGTACTCGAAGAAGCTCAGGATGACTCCAATCCCCTGCTGGAAAGGCTGAAGTTTCTTTCGATCAGCGCCAGCAATCTGGACGAATTCTTTGAGGTCCGTGTCGCGGGGCTGGTCCAGCAGATTGAAGATGGATATACCGAAGCCGGACCAGACGGCCTGACTTTGATCGAGGAGCGCGACGCGATTGCCGGGGAAGTGCATCAGTTCGTCGCCGAGCAGTACCAGACATGGAACGATCAGCTCAGGCCGCAACTGTCGGAAAAAGGTATTCGGGTTCTGGCCTTGCATGAACTGGATGAAATCGCCCGGGAGTTCATCGAAGACTACTGCGAGCGCGAGCTCGATCTTCTGCTTACGCCAGTCACGGTTGATCCATCACATCCGTTTCCGCGAGTGATCAATAAGGCGCTGTGCGTTGCATTCCTTCTGCGGCGTCGCCGACGTTCGTCGTTGACCTACACGGGGGTTGTGACCGTGCCTCGCGCTTTGCCCCGGCTGGTACGGCTGCCGTCTTCTGAAGGCACAATTGACTTCATTTTCCTGCACGATCTGGTTTCGTATCACGCGGCGCGCATGTACAACGGGTACGAAATCCTTTCATCGGCGGCGTTTCGGGTGACGCGCAACAGCAATCTTTATCTGCAGGAAGAAGAATCGCGCAACCTGCTGGAGTCGGTACGAACCGAACTGCACAACCGGCGCAAGGGAGATGCGGTGCGGCTGGAGATCGATGCCGATGCCGATCCCGAGATCACCGAGCGCCTGCGCACGAACTTCGGGGTCGAGCCGTGGCAAGTTTTCCGGGTAGATGGGCCGGTGAACCTGCCGCGCCTGTTCAATATCTACGAACAGACGGACCGCCCGGACCTGAAATACAAACCTTTCGCGCCTCGAGAGTTGCGGCTCACGGCAAAGTCGAAGGACTTGTTCGAGGAACTACGCCGGCACGATGTTCTTCTGCACCATCCTTTCGATTCTTTCGACGCAGTGGTTTCGTTCGTTCGCTCGGCGGCGGAAGATCCCAACGTGCTTTCGATCAAGCAGACGCTTTACCGAACCGGTGAAAATTCCAGGATTGTGCAGGCGCTTATCGCCGCGGCCGCTAAAAAAGAAGTTACCGCGGTCGTGGAGCTCAAGGCCCGTTTTGACGAAGCCTCCAACATCCGCTGGGCACGAGATTTAGAAGATGCGGGCGTACAGGTATTCCACGGGCTTGTGGGGCTCAAAACACACTGCAAGCTTTGCCTGCTGGTGCGCAAGGACCCTGACGGAGTCTCACGTCGCTACGCTCATCTGGGAACGGGCAATTACAACGCGAGCACGGCCAAGATGTACACCGACTTTGGCCTGCTCACTGCCGATGAAGCCATCACAGGCGCGGTGCACAATGTTTTCAGTTTCCTCACCGCCTATTCCGAGCATTCCAGCTATGAGCCGCTGTTTGTTTCGCCCGTGAACATCGCGGAGCATAGCCTGGACTTGATCGACCGTGAGAGCGATCATGCGCGCTTGGGGCGGCCTGCGCGAATCATCGCCAAAATGAATGCCTTGCTCGATAAGAATGTGATCGCCGCTTTGTACCGGGCTTCGCAGGCGGGAGTGGAAATCGACCTGCTGGTCCGCGGAATTTGCGCCTTACGACCTGGAGTTCGCGGAATCAGCGACCGCATTCGGGTCCGAAGTATTGTGGGCAGGTTCCTCGAGCATAGCCGGGTTTTTTATTTTGCGAATGGAGGCGAGGAAGAGCTTTATCTCTCAAGCGCGGATTGGATGCCACGCAACCTCTACGAGCGGGTTGAAACCATGTTTCCGGTCACGGACCCGTTGCTGCGCGACCGCATTCGCCACGAAGTGCTGAACGCTTATCTCGCCGACACAGTGAAAGCGCGTGTATTGCGGCCGAGTGGTTCTTACGTGCGCGCCTGGCAAGCAAGCGGCAAGCGAAAGGCACCTGTTCCCGGCTTTAATGCACAAGAGTTTTTACTGGGGCTGGCTGAAGGCAAGCAAACCGTGAGCGCGATTCCGAATCTTCCAGAACGCAGGCGTCGTCGAGTCATACGAAAGGTTGCCAAGGCCTCATGATCATCTATCTAGTCCGCCATGCGAGTGCCGGCCAGTCTCTTTCCAACCCGAAAAAAGACGAGAAACGGCCGTTGGATCCGGATGGGATCGAGCAATGCGGCCAAGTTGGCCGCGCGCTGGCGGCGATGAATGCGCAGCCTGACGTGATCATTTCCAGTCCCCTCAAGCGCGCGACGCAAACCGCGTCTCTGGTGGGCAATGAGCTCGGCTATGAAGGCAAGCTGCAGCTCGATCCGGCGATGAAGCCGAATGCTTCGTATGCCGATTTCCGGCGAATGCTCGAGAAATATTCACGCTATGAGGCGATCATGGTCGTTGGGCATAATCCCAGCATCACGGAATTCCTGGCTCGAATCGTCGTGAAGTCAGGTTCGGAAGCGCTGATCGATTTCAAAAAAGGAGCAGTCGCGCGAGTCGAGACCGTTCGCCATGCAGCAAAGCTGAATTGGTTCCTCACGCCGAAGATGGCGCGAGCGATTCAAGCCGCGGCTGCGACCGCCGCGGAAAAGTCACAGCCAAAGACCTCACGGAAGTAGCCTTTCTCCTTCTCCACCGCCCACAGCTCCAGGTCGACGCTCATCGGATGTTTGGGAACGAGCACTAGGTCAACGGCACTATCGCGAATTTTGACGCGCACAGTTTTGAGCGCGCCGCTGCGGCCAAGGTTCAGCGCCCAAGCCAATCTTAACAACAGCGAAGCTTTGGCAATGTGCTTCTGGTCCACGGGAGAGAGCGCCTTCAGAGGACCATCCTCCAGCGATGGGCGAGACTTGCCCAGGTATCTGGCGATCGCAGCAATCACCCGGCGCTGTTGCGGCGTAAAACCAAGAATTTCCGAATGGGAAATGATGTAGTAAGTGTGCCGGTGGCGTCCGTTGCGGTTTACGTAGTCTCCGACTTCACACAGCATCGCGGCGGCGGTGATCCACTCTTTGTATTCGGGTGGCAAGCGGTGGATGGAACGCAGATCGGCAAATAACTGGACCGCGGAATCGCGCAGCCGGGTTGCGTGGTCGAGATCGACGCGATAGTGCGCGACTGCGGCGAGGATTGAATCGCGGCGCTCGGATTCGATCTGCCTGCCCGGCCGAGTCGCGTGATCTGAGTCGGCGGCCATCTGCGCCAGCAAACCGTCCCGCAGACCAAGCGGAGAATAGCGGAAGCCACCAAGCTTCAGACGATCCACAAGTTCAGCATAAACAGCGGCTCCCGCGATGATGATTTCTGCCCGGCGCACGCCGATTCCGTTCACTTTTCTCCTTTCCTCGACTGACAGGCGCGGCAGGAGCTTTACGATCTTGCGCATTTGCAGCTTTGAAACGGAATTGGCTCGATGGCTCTTGGTTCGAAAGAGCGAGTGCGCTGCGATTGAGAGTGCCTCGGCAGTCCCGGACGTCGCGATCACGATGCGAGGATGGGCCTTGGTTATGCGCTGAGCGACGCGGCCGATTTCGCGACGAATCAGGCCACGCAGTTGCCGCAGTTCAGCCTTTCGCGGGGGATCGTGATGCAGGAAGTCATTGGTCAGGCGGACGGCGCCAAGCGGAAGACTTACAGTCTCGCGAATGTGGCCCTTACTCGAAACCGTGAGCTCGCAACTTCCGCCGCCAAGGTCAATCATCAGCACGGGCGCGGAACTCACGCGCAGACTGGAGGTAATCCCGAGGTGAATGAGGCGGGCTTCCTCGAGGCCCGAGATGATTTCAACTCGCCATCCCGTGGCGGAGCGCACCCATTCGAGGAACGCGCGAGAATTTCTGGCATCACGCAAGGCGCTGGTGGCAACGACGCGCACTGTTTCGGCGGCGGCTTTTTGCACGGCGCGATGGAAACGGCGCAGGACTTTGACGGTCAATGCGATGGCTTCCGGGGAAAGAAAGCCGCTGCTAAACACGGATTCGCCCAGGCGCGTGACTTCGCGGTCCTCGTGAATCTCAACCAGGTGATGCGATACCAGCTGCGAAATCTTCAGGCGGACGGAGTTTGATCCGATGTCAACCGCGGCGAACGTCGGCATGGGGAACAGTGTAGCAAGGGGTTGGAGCACTCAGCATTCAGCATTCAGCCAGCATGAGGGAGTTTAGGCGCGGCTGCCGTACAGGAAGTCTGATGGTTGAATTCCCGGCTTCTTTATGCCGCCAACGATGTAGTTTCGGCTCTGGCGGGGACCTTTGGGGGCGCGCTTAAGCGCGCTGAAAACGCTAGCGCGGCGTGTGCGGCATTACTGGCCCGTCGAAAGCGAGCGTGAGTAATGTTGTTGAGCGCGGCCACCAGCGCAGAATCGTGAACGCGCCCGAAGAGGTTCTCGGCTTGTTCTTTCAGCTTGAGGACGTCATGCCACTCGCCGATCGCGTCCTGCGCCTTTTTGAGTTCCGCGATGAATGAATTCGCGTCCGGAGAATCCGCGAGTTCGGCGATATAGCGCGCTCCTTTCGCAGCAATACGGAAAGAGTGGAGAGTTTTCTCGTTGAGCTGGCGAGCGTCCATGTTGGGCAGGCGTTCGAGGGCGCGCCGCAAAGCATCGACCGAGTCAAAGTTCAACGCCGAGCTTGCACGTCTCAGCCTTTTGCGGAGCTTGCTGACCATTTCCGAATCAAGGCTCTTGTGCAGTTTTCGCGAACGCTTGCTTCGCTCCGAATTGAGGGTCTCCAGCAACTGAGCGCGATGGTTTTGACGGTCGGGGATTTTCAGGTTCTCGAGAAACTCAGCCTGTACGTCCAGGTCGCGCAGCTTGCCTGCCTGTTTTCTGAGTTTTGAGAGTGTCTTCAGCAGCTTCTGGTTGTTGCGGGAAGCGGGGGCAAATTCACCCACCAACGCCTCCACACGCCGGCTGTTCGTACGAAAGCGATGCACCTCGCTCGATTTTGGCTCTTTGCTGAGCTTGTTGACGTGGCGCCGGATGCGGTCGAAGACGAGCTTCGCGCGATGCTGATAAAGATCCTGCGTGCCAGTACTAGCCGGTTTGTTTGGACGCATAGTCTGGAGAGAACTGGGAGTTGCGAGGGTACGAACGAATTACCCGGGTCGAACCAAGCGGAATTGTAACATTCCATTAACAAATGGGCGAGAGCCTCATAACCGGCAGGTAAATGCTGGACAATCTTCAACTTGCCTGCCATACAAATAGATCGCGCGGCATCGTGGAGTTCTCCGACTACCGGTTAAGAGTTTAGTTAGAATCGTCCGATGTCGCGTGTAATTTCATGTCGCGGTCTGAGGAAAACCTACGAGGGCAAAGTTGAGGCAGTGCGCGGCATTGATCTTGAGATCGACGCCGGAGAGTGTTTCGGCCTGCTCGGACCGAACGGCGCCGGCAAGACTACAACAATTGAGATTCTGGAAGGCCTCCTGAAAGCTACCGCCGGCGAAATAACGATTTTGGGGCAGACCTGGAAGTCGGACGCTCGCAGACTTCGAGAGCAAATCGGAATTTCGCTGCAGGAAACTCGGCTCTCGGAAAAACTGACGGTGCGCGAAACGGTCGATCTCTTCGCAAGCTTTTACACGCAACCTCGCCCGGCAGGCGAGGTTTTGGCGGCGTTGCAGTTGGAGGAGAAAGCGGGTTCGTGGGTAGGGAAACTTTCCGGCGGGCAGCGACAGCGGCTGGCGGTTGCAACCGCGCTGGTGGGCTCGCCGAAAATACTTTTTCTCGACGAGCCGACCACAGGGCTCGATCCGCAGAGCCGGCGCCAGCTCTGGGACATCATTCGCGATTTTCAGCGGGGCGGTGGCACTGTGCTGCTGACTACACACTACATGGATGAAGCCGAGCGACTGTGTGACCGGCTGGCGATTGTGGACCACGGGAAAATCATCGCGGAGGGAACGCCCGCAGAGTTGATCGAGCGCCTGGGCGGTCATCACATGGTGGAATTCTCCCTGGCAGGAGGCACTCAAAGCCCAGCGGATGTTTGGAAAACGCTGCCGGGAGTTGATTCCGTTTATAACGACGACGGCTTGGTCTGCCTGGCGGTGCGGGAGCCGCACCACACAATTCCTGCGTTGCTTGAGGCGGTAGAAAAGCGCTCAGAAAAACTCGAGCACCTGAGCACGCGCCAAGCCAGCCTGGAAGATGTTTTCGTTCGCCTGACAGGGCGTCATTTAAGGGAGAACTGAATGGCAGTTGCCGAACAAATTCCTCCGCCGCAAGTGGAAAAGCAGAAGCCACATCGAAATGGCCGCTTGTCTGCATTTCTTCATGTGCTGGACGTCCGTATGAAGGAAATGCGGCGCGAGCCCGAAGTGATCTTCTGGGTTTTCGGATTTCCCATTCTGCTGGCGCTCGGGCTGGGGATTGCGTTTCGCAACAAGCCGGCGGATCGAGCCTCCGTGGTCATTGTCGCGCAACCGGGCGCAACCAAGGCCGTGCCAGCCCTCCAGGGGTCGCCGCAACCCAGCGCGATTCGTGCAGACGTACGCGAGGAATCAGAAGCGCTGCGCGGGTTTCGACTGGGAAAGTACGATCTTGTGATCCGCGAAAAAGAAGATGGGGGATACGAATATCGCTACGACCCGGCACGACCGGAGAGCGTTCTGGCCCGCGCGCTTGTCGATGATGCTTTGCAGAGCGCCGCGGGACGGGCGAATCCGGTCAACACCTCGGTTGTGACATCGTCAGAACCGGGCTCGCGTTACATCGATTTCCTCATTCCCGGGCTTCTTGGCATGAACCTGATGAACGCTGCCATGTGGGGCATTGGGTTCGCGCTCGTGGACATGCGGCAACGCAAATTGCTCAAGCGTTTTGTGGCAACTCCCATGCGGCGCAGCGATTTTCTCCTGGCGCTGCTGAGCAGCCGCCTGCTTCTAATGCTGATTGAGGTCGGGTTGCTGCTTGGATTCGGCGTGCTTGCATTTCATATGCGAGTGCTGGGGTCGGTACTCACCATCCTGTTGATCGGCTCGATCGGGGCCATCTCATTCGGTGGTTTGGGACTGCTTACGGCTTGCCGCGCGCAAAAAATCGAGAGCGCCAGCGGGCTAATGAACCTGGTGATGATGCCGATGTGGATTTTTTCGGGAGTATTTTTCTCGGCTGAGCGCTTTCCTGCCGTCGTCCAGCCGTTTATCAAGGCGCTGCCGCTCACTGCTCTCAACGATGCGCTGCGCGCAACAATTCTCGAGGGAGCTTCACTTTCGGCGCAAAGTGGCCGAATCGTGGTGATGGCGGTTTGGGGCGTGGTCTCATTCGCGCTTGCATTGCGATGGTTTCGTTGGAGTTAGAGCGCCGTCGGTAACGTCCCACCAATGACGATCTACCTGTTTTCCCTGATGGCAATCGAGTAACGGGCTCCTGTAGGATTTTTTGGATTCAGAATGTACTTTCAATTGCTTGGGTCGTTGCTTGTCCATGCTAGACTCGCAACCGTAATTGGGCGTTGGATTTGGGGCCGCGCCTGAGTACCGGTTCCGGCTGATTTGATCGCTTGCCTTTGCCTTGTAGGCCGGTGCTCGTCCGAGTTTAACGTTTGGGTGTTTTCAGGGAGACCTTCCGCTACTTCGCTCCAGCGCCGGCAGCCGAGTGCTTTTGGATTGCTGTCCGTGACAGTTCGTGTTCTGCAAATGGAGATGAAGCTCGCCGAACAACTCGATGTCAGCGCCCCGTTCATGGAGCGGGTGCGGCAGGCGACTTCGCGTGCGCTGCTTCTGGATTACGACGGCACGCTCGCCCCGTTTACGCCCGACCGCGCCCACGCGTTTCCGTACCGCGAGATACCGGAACTCGTCTCCCGGATCATGCGGCACAACACGCGGGTCGCCCTCATCAGTGGGCGGGCCGCAACTGAACTGCTGTTTCTGAGCGGAATTCATCCTCATCCGGAAATATGGGGCAGTCACGGTGCGGAGAGGCTGATGCCTGACGGTTCCTATCAAGTGGAAAATACGCCTGCGCCGCAGCGTGAGGCCCTCAAGACCGCGATCCACTCGCTGCATGCGTGTGGACTTGAGTCACGCACCGAAACGAAGCCTGGTGGCTTGGCGGTGCACTGGCGTGGGTTGTCGCCGGAAGAACGAACGACCATCGAGAACAAGGTTCGGATGCTGTTCGCGCCTCTGGTTCAAGGCTATGGTTTGCATCTACTCCCGTTCGACGGAGGGCTCGAGATCCGAGCTTCGGCAAGGAACAAGGGAGACGCAGTCAACTCGATTCTCGCCGAAATGGGAAACGATATCGCCGCCGCGTATTTAGGGGATGACCAGACAGACGAGAATGCGTTTCGCGCCATCAAAGGACGGGGACTTTCCGTATTAGTGCGCCCGGAGCCACGGCCAACCATGGCCGATCTCTGGTTGCGTCCACCGGATGAGTTGGGTCGGTTTCTGCGCGACTGGCTTGTAGCTTGCGGAGCGGAAATATGAAGCTGCTCGAAGGGCGTCTAATCAACGTCTCGAACCGTCTGCCGGTCGAGATCAAGTTTCGCGCCGGGCACCCTCGGCTCAATCCGTCTGCGGGCGGACTCGCCTCTGCGCTGGACAGCATCTGGCGGCATCATCACGGATTATGGATTGGATGGGCGGGCGCGGTCGATCTTGAGACCGCCACAACTTTTCTGCAGAAAGCTGCCCGCGGGCGCTCTTATGGACTGAAGCCCATAACTCTCAGCCAGCAGGAATTTGCGAAATTCTATTCGGGATTCGCCAACGAAATCGTCTGGCCGCTTTTCCACGACATGCCCTCACGCTGCGACTTCGACCCCGACTATTGGGAGTTTTACCAGCGCGTAAATCGCAAGTTCGCGCAGGCAGCGATGGAAGGCACGACCTCAAAAGATCTGATCTGGGCCCATGACTACCACTTGATGCTGATGGGGCGTTATCTGCGAGAGGCGGGATGCCCGGCACGAGTGGGCTTTTTCCTTCACATTCCGTTTCCGGCGCCTGACATTTTTGAAAAGCTGCCCTGGCGCAAACAGATTCTGCGCGCCCTCTTGCAGTATCACCTTGTGGGCTTTCAAACCGAGCGCGATCGCGCGAATTTTCTGAGTTGCCTGGAGCGCGTGGTGCCTGAAGCCTCCTGGATCCGAGAAGAGTCCCACAACGTGGTCACTCTGGAAAACCGGCGGACCCGGGTTGCGACGTTTCCCATCAGTATCTCGTTCGAGGAGTTTGCCGGGCACGCGGCCAGCCGGGACGTGGAAGAACTCGCCACACAATTGCGCCGTGAATTGACCAACAATTTCATCGTGCTTGGCGTGGACCGCATGGACTACACCAAAGGAATTCCGGAGCGGCTGAAGGCGTTTCGAATCCTGCTTCGCCGCTTCCCGGAACTGCGGCATCGAGTGACTCTGCTGCAGGTAGTGGTGCCCAGCCGCGAAGAGATCCCTAACTACAAAGAATTGCGGCGCGAAGTTGAATTGCTGGTAAGCCAGATCAACGGCGAGTTCACCGATGCCGGCTGGGTGCCGATCCACTACATGCATAGGAACTTGACCCGCAAGCAATTGCTCTCGTATTACCGCGGCGCAGATATCGCTCTCATCACCTCGCTCAAGGACGGGATGAATCTGGTTGCGAAGGAATTTTGTGCTGCGCAGATCGATGAGCGCGGCGTAGTGGTGATCAGTGAATTCGCAGGCGCAACCGCCGAATTGCAGCACGGCGCACTGGTGGTAAATCCGAACGATCTGGCCGGCATTGCCGAAGCCATTCATCGCGCGTGCGTCATGCCGGTGGAGGAAAAACGCTCGCGCATGCGGCTTCTGCGAGATATCGTTCGCACCTACAACGTGCAGGGTTGGGCGGAGTCGTTCCTCAGCGCAGCCATGATCGCGGAACCTAAAGTTGAGCGCGAAAACTCACCGGGTGATGAGCCCGGACTGCCGCTCGTTGCTTCAACCGTGTCGCCGGACCAGAGGATTGCGTAGGAAGGGCTTCAGGCTCTGGCTTTTAGGTTTTTGCCAGTGGACTTCTTCCTGCGGCGCAATTCTTCCTCAGAGTACATACTTCCGCGACAGTTCTTGGCACCGCAGAAGCACAAGGCGGGGTCGTCGGGATCACCGTCGTACAGGCAATAGTCATAGGCCAGTTCCTCTCCGGAGCGGATGTCCCGCAGGCTGCGGATGACTACCCTGCCGTCTATTTCGTCGGACTCGCAATTGGGATCACAGGAATGATTGATAAACGCCGCGATGCCGTCGCCATCCACCACGCGTTCGCCGTCGCCCATGCCGAATAGATAAGTTCTGGGCGAGTGTTCGTAAATCTCATCTGCCTGCGAGTAGGTCAGTCGGGGTCCGGTGTACTCGGCGACGATTGTGCGGCGCTTGATAGGTTCTGTTGTGTAGACACCGTCGGCGTGAATCTGCGATCTGCGGATCACCAGGGCCATGAGCGAGAGTAGCATTTCGGGTTTCGGGCGCCAGGCTTTAGGCTTGTGGTGTCAGGCTTTAGGCTTTGGGTATCTTCACCTTTCCCGATTGCATTTAGAAGGGTGCTGAGCTAGGCTGTTTTCGCTCTCCGATTCTCTCCCTCCTATCCGAAACCCCAACCTTGGAACGTGCAGCAGCTGCAAACTGGGTGCAAAATGCTGCGTTTAGACCGAGTTACCCACAAGATATGGTGTTTTATTACTTGACCCCATGGCGATTTGATCGGTACAGTAGGGCTAATTTGTGCCCGTCCTGCCAGCCCGGGGTGGGCTTCGAGCTATCGAACTTAGCGGAGGAATCTGCTTGGTAAACCTGCCATTTAAGGGCTGGCGTCAAGGCGAGACAAGCTCGAAGGGCTCGCGCCATCTAATCGCCACACGAATTCGAATACAAGCGGTTCTCGACCTGCCGGATATTCTCCGGCTCGCCCGGAACGGCATTTTGTGAGTGTTAGAAGGAGTGCACGTTGCTCAAACTGAAAAGGCTCCAGATTCTCGGTTTCAAGTCGTTCTGTGATCGCACAGAGCTCAAGTTCCATGGCGAAGGGGTTGCGGCGATCATTGGGCCGAACGGGTGCGGAAAGTCGAACATCGCCGACGCCATCTCGTGGGTGCTGGGCGAGCAGTCGGCCAAGACCCTGCGTGGTTCGCGCATGGAAGATGTCATCTTCGCCGGCACGCGCGATCGTAAGCCGACGGGCATGGCGGAAGTGTCGCTCACCCTCATTGATCCCGAGGTTTATGAGGGCGCCGACAAGAACGACCCCACGGAACTCGATCTGCAGGACGATATGCCTATCGACGACTGGGACGAGGCCGAGATTCGCGCCAAGGCCGCAGACGAAGTGCAGCGGCTTACGGAAGAGAACCAGCCGGGAGTGGTGGAAGAAGTGGAAGTCCCGCGTTCGAAGGTCGATACGATCGCGGTGGCGTTTCCGGAAGACGAACCAAATTTTGCAATCCACCTCATAAAGGGGGCAGCAAGCGAGGGCGCTCGTGTCTCCACCTCTTCGAATGCTGTGGTTCTGAAGATTCGACGGCGGAAGTTCAATCAGCAGCAAGCCCGTGCCGGCGAGATCGCGGTCACGCGCCGTCTGTTCCGCTCCGGAGACAGCGAGTATTTGCTGAACGGCAAGCTGTGCCGGCTCAGGGACATTCAAGAGCTTTTCATGGGCACCGGTCTCGGGCCGGAGTCCTACGCGCTCATCGAGCAGGGACGCATCGGGCAGATCCTCAGCAGCCGGCCGACGGATCGACGGGCGATCATTGAGGAAGCGGCCGGAATCACCAAGTTCAAAACCAAGAAGCGGCTCGCCGAAGCGCGGCTTGAAGATGCCAAGCAGAATCTGAACCGGGTGAATGACATCTTCGAAGAAGTTACGCGTCAGATGAACTCGCTGAAGCGGCAGGCGTCGAAGGCCGAGCGCTATGCGCGTTTGCGCGACGAAATGCGCGGAAAACTCCGCGTGGTGATCGCCAGCAAGTTTGCGCAATACGACGAGCAAAATCGCGAGCTCGAAGAGCAGATTCAAGCCATCACGCAGGACATTCAGCGGCAAACAGAAGCCCTGCGCGAGATGGAAGCGGAACTCGGTGAAAGCACACAACGAGGTTATGCGATTGAAGGCGAGATCCGCGAGAACGGCGGACGGCTGAGCGACATCAAGCTCGATGTGGACCGCAACCAGGCGCAGCGCCGCCACAACGAGGAGCGCTGCAACGAATTGGTGATTCGCGCGTCGGCGTCCGAGGCCGAACTTGGCCAGGTGCAGGCGCGGCTTGTGGCTCTCGAAGAAGAATTGAGATCGAACCGGCTGTTGCTGGATTCGGCAGCGGCCGACGTCGCGGCTGCGCAGTTGGAAGTGGACGCGGCACAGCAGCAGGCATCTTCAACCAATGTGACAGTGGCTGATCTTGAACGGCAGCAGGAGCAATCGCGGATTGCGATTCTCGAATCCGTGTCGTCAGTTTCGAACCTGCGCAATCAGCTCACGCAGGCGGAAGAGCGGATGGCGGCGGCGGGGCGCGAGGCGCAGCGACTCGAATCGGAGATGGCTGCGGCGAATGCTCAAGCCGAGACCTTCGGCGGCGAGCGCGGACAACTGGCCATCGAGTTTGAGTCGGTTTCTCAGAAAATTGCTGCGTTGACGGAAGAGATCACGCAAACCCGCGACCTGCTGGGTGCGAAGCGTCGCCAGGAAGCAGAAGGCAAGAACCACCTCGACAGTCTGCGCGCGGAGTTCGCATCGGCGCTCGGAAAGAGGGGATCGCTTGAAGCGGTGATTGCCGAACATGGTTACTCGACTGAATCCGTACGGCGTTTGTTTCAATCGGGCTCGTTGCAGGGTGGTCTGGCCCCGGTGGGCGTACTGGCCGACTTCCTTGAGGTCGAACCGCGTTACGAGGCAGTGGTAGAAGACTTTTTGCGCGACGAACTGAACTACATCGTGGTGAAGTCGTGGGATGCGGCCGACGAAGGCTTGCGGCTTCTGCGCTCAGACGTTGATGGCCGCGCGACATTCCTGGTCCATCCTGAAGACTCGCAGGCGCGCTTTTCGTTTGCGGTCGCGGATGGCGTTCCCGATCCGCCGAATACCTCGATCACACCACTCAAGCGGACCATTCGCGTGCTGGATGGGTTTGGCAAGTCACTGGAGGTCATTCTTCCCAAGCTGCGCGACGGATACATCGTTCCCGATCCGCAATTCGCGCGCGACCTCGCACTCGAGAATCCGGACGCATTTTTCCTTTCAACTTCCGGCGAATGCTTCCACAACGTGACCGTCACCGGAGGCAAGCAACGCGCCGAAGGTCCGCTTTCGATGAAGCGCGAGTTGCGCGATGTGATGCGCCTGCTGGGTGAACTGGAACAGGCTCTGCGCCACGAAGAGACGCGTGTGCTCAATCTGGGGCATGAAATCAAAGACCTCACTTCCCTTCTCGAACGTCTCGAAGCAGAAAAACGCGAAGCGGAAAAACAGGCCATGACCTCGGGCCACGCGCTGAAACAAATTGACAGCGAAATGTCGCGCGTGCGCGAACGCCGGGACCTGTGCGAGCGCGAATTGACGCGGCTTGCGGCAGAACGCGCGGAGCAGGGGCAGATCATCGCTCAGCGTCAGTCTGAAATTGGGGCTGCCGAGCTAAGGCGCGCAGAGATTGAGCAGCAGACAGTCGTTGCCCAGGAGCAGCTCGCCGCAATGCGCCAGGACCGTGATGCCAAGGCGCAGGCAGTCTCGGAGCGCAAAGCCAATCTGGCGACGCTCGAGGAACGCCGCCGCTCGGCAGAGTCAGCACTACAGAGAATCGGTAATCTGGTTTCTGAAATGCAGGGGCGGGTTGATGCCCTGGTTTCGCAGATCGAGTCTGCGGCTTCTGAAAAGGCTACGCGCGAAATCGAAAATCAAGCGATCGCAGAAAAGCTTGAGAACCTTGATGCTGAGCGCAATGCCTGCGAGCTCCGTGCCGCGCTGCTGCAATCCGAATCCGAGCAGGTACGCGCGCGCATCAGCGAGCTCGATGCTCTGCTGCGCGAAGCCCGTCAATCCCTCGATGCCGCTCGCGATCGCAAGGCGGAGGCCTCAACTGCAGCGGTTAAATTGCAGTCGGATGCGGAGCACCTTGGGCAAACTTGCCTGAACGAATTAGGTGTTCCGCGAACCGAGTTAATGGCGGACACAACTCTTCCGCGCATTCTCGGCAACGAACTTGCCAGCGAAGAACAGGCCTGTCAGGAGATGCGCGCACGGCTCGACGGCATGGGTCCGGTCAATATGACCGCGCTCGAAGAATACAAAGAGACCGCCGAACGTCATGCGTTTCTAGAAACGCAGCGCAAGGACCTGCTCGACTCGATTGAGAACACGCAAGCCACGATTAAAGAGATTGATACGTTCTCGCGGCAGAAGTTCGAAGAGGCTTTCAATAAGATCAACGAGAACTTCCAGGTCACGTTCAAGAAACTTTTTGGCGGCGGCAGCGCTTTCATGCGCCTGACCGATGTGGAAAATGCAGCCGAAAGCGGCATTGATGTGGTCGCGTCACCGCCGGGAAAGCGGCTGCAGAATGTGTTGTTGCTCTCGGGCGGTGAGAAGGCGCTGACGGCGCTCTCTCTCTTGGTCGGAATCTTCCAATACCAGCCAAGCCCATTCTGCATTCTGGACGAAGTCGATGCTCCCCTTGACGAAGCCAACATCGGCCGCTTCACGGAGTTGGTGAGAGAGATGAGCGTCCAGACGCAGTTCGTGCTCATCACCCACAGCAAGAAGACGATGAGCATCGCGCCGGTGCTTTATGGGGTGACTATGCAGGAGCCGGGGGTTTCGAAGCTGGTGTCGGTGAGGTTTGGGGCTACCGCGTAGGGCCAAGACATCAATGCAGCGGTGACGAACCAAAGCTGGTATGAACCGCAGAGACC
>JBKPSP010000137.1:0-15925 GCA_046735175.1 Acidobacteriota bacterium | reverse complement strand
GGACATGCCAGCCAGGAAGAGTTGAAGCTGATCATCAATTTGGTCAAGCCGAAGTACTTCATCCCAATTCATGGCGAATACCGCCAATTAAGACTGCATGCCGAGCTGGCGGGATCGATGCATGGTTCGGTTGGCAGCGTGATGCTGATCGAGAGCGGCGACATTTTGGAGTTCGACGAACTGGGCGCGCGCAAGGTTGGACGCGTGAATGTGGGACGGATCTGCATCGATTCCGGATCACGGACCGATGTGGTGGAAGATCTGGTGATCAAAGACCGCCGGCATCTCAGCGAAGATGGGTTCGTGCTGCCGATCATTGCCATTAACAAGCTGACCGGACGTGTCGAGATTTCGCCTGAGATCGTCACTCGCGGTTTTTCCGGCGGCGAAAACGGATTTATGGATGAAGTGCGCCAGATCGTGGTTCAGACGCTGGGCGAATCGAGTGATGAAGAGCGCGCCGACTATGGCGTGATCAAAGAGAAGATCCGCGCGGATTTGAAACGCTTCATCTCCAAACAGACGCAAAAGCGCCCGCTGATCATGCCCGTGATTCTGGAGATTTGAAGTTGACCGTTGGCAGAAACTCGGGCGCCTTCCTTGCCTTGACGAACTGCTCAAACCCATAGGCGATCTTCAGTAGGGTTGGCTCGCTCCATGCTCGTCCGAAGAAAGAAATCCCCACCGGCAACCCGAACACAAATCCCGCAGGGACGTTGATATTGGGATATCCGGCCACCGCTGCCGCATTCGAACTGCCACCGCCTGCGTGGTCGCCGTTCGCCAGGTCTGTCACCCAGGCGGGCGCTCCGGTCGGGGCAACCAGCGCATCAAGATGAAACTTCTCCATCACACCGTCGATGCCCTGTTCCCGCGAAAGCTTGCGGTTGGCTGCGAGTGCCGCAACGTATTCTTTGTCGGTCAGAGAGCCTTTCTCCTGGGCCTTGAGAAACAGGTCTTGCCCAAAGTACGGCATTTCCGCCTGCTTGTTCTTCTCATTGAATGCGATCACGTCAACTAGCGAACGCACTTGCCCGCCCGAACGCGTCGCGAGGTATGCGTTCAGATCAGCCTTCAACTCATAGAGCAGAACCAACAACTCAGTTTCATCGAATTTCCCATGGGATTCGAGATCGGCGGGATCGACAATAACGGCACCTGCAGATTTCATCTGGTCGATCAGGGAATTCATCAGTGCATCCACCGCGTCGTTGAATCCGAAATACTTTCGAGCAACGCCGATGCGGGCGCCGCGAAGGCCGTTCGGATCTAGAAACTGCGTGTAGTCTTTCTGCGCCTTGGTCGCAGCTTCAGCAGTTGCGTTGTCACGCGGATCGGGTCCGGCGAGCGCTGTCAAAAGTATTGCCGCATCGCGCACCGTGCGCGCCATGGGACCGGCTGTGTCCTGACTGTGTGCAATTGGAACGATTCCAGCGCGACTAATTAAACCCAGGGTCGGCTTGATCCCGACAATTCCGTTTGCAGAAGATGGGCAAACGATCGAACCGTCGGTTTCCGTTCCTACTGCGACAACACACAGATTCGCCGAGACGGCAGCGCCGGATCCCGAGCTTGATCCGCACGGATTGCGGTCTAGCGCGTAAGGATTTTTCGTCAACCCGCCCCGGCCGCTCCAACCGCTGGTGGAATGCGACGAGCGGATATTCGCCCACTCGCTGAGGTTTGTTTTTCCCAAAATTACCGCGCCGGCTTCGCGCAATTTCTTTGCAACCCCAGCATCCTGTGCCGGTTTCGAACCCATCAATGCCAGAGACCCAGCTGTAGTTTGCATGCGGTCGGCAGTATCGATGTTGTCTTTGATCAGCACGGGAATTCCGTGCATCGCGCCGCGCGCGCCTTTTTGCTTGCGCTCCGCATCCAGCGACTCCGCGATTGAAATTGCATCTGGATTCAGATCGATTACGGTTCTTAGTTCGGGTCCCCTTTTGTCTACTTCTTCGATTCGACGGAGATAAGCTTCCGTGATCTTTCGAGAGGTCAGCTCGCCGGATTTCATTCCCGACTGTAGATCCGAAATTGCAACTTCATCGAATTCGAAAGGCCTGATAGGGGCGGCGTCGGGGACTGCCGATGCGAGCGCGCGACCGGCAGAAAGGGCGGGAACGAGCGAAACACCTGCGGTTGCGAATGCTGTGCTTCTAAAAAGATCTCGGCGTGAAATCACCTGCGGTGCTGCACCATTTTCCGTCTTCATTCGGTTCCTCTCAATTGATCCTGAATTATAGGACTGCGGAGTAGCTGCTTACGTTTTCGTTCTAGTTTCGTCCAAGCCGACGGACGCGTGTTTCGGAAGTCAAGAATTTGAGACGCTTATCGCGCCGAGGCGTACAAAGCTCAGAGAAGCTGATAAAATCACACGTTTGCCTGACTCGCCGAATGGTAATTCCATCGCCTTTATTTCTCATGCACACAAAGGAGTGTTCATGATCCATCCCAAGAGGTGGCTCGCGCTGATTCTGTCCGTATGCTCTTCGCTGGCGCTTTCGCAGGAGCTGCAGGAAGGGCGGCTTATGCGATTTCCTGACATCTACAAGGACAAAGTGGTCTTCTACTACGGCGGAGACCTGTGGCTGGCCTCGACGTCGGGTGGAGCCGCAAGCCGAATTACCTCTCATCCCGGGCGCGAGCTGTTTCCCAAATTTTCGCCTGACGGCAAGTGGATCGCGTTCACCGGGCAATATGACGGCAACTTCAATGTCTATGTAATGCCCTCCACGGGTGGACAGCCGAAGCAGCTTACGTTCTTTCAGGGCGCCGCCCAGCCCTTGAGCGATCGCATGGGCATTCACAACGAAGTGGTCAGTTGGACACCTGACAGCAAGCGCATCGTGTTCCTTTCGCGCCGCGACTCTTCAAATGGTTGGACCAAACGTGAATTCACGGTCAGCCTTGACGGCGGCCTGCCTGAGCCTTTGCCGATGACCGAAGGCGGACTGATTTCCTACTCGCCGGACGGCAATCGCGTCGCTTACAACATGATCTTCCGCAATTTCCGCACCTGGAAGCGCTACACCGGCGGCCTTGCCCAGTCGATCACCATTTACGATCTGAAGAACAACACTAGCGAAGATTTGCCACACACCGATTACACCGACACCTTTCCGATGTGGCACGGGAACAAGATCTATTTCTCCTCGGATCGCGGCGGCAATGATCATCACTTCAATCTCTACAGCTACGATCTCAGCTCTAAACAGGTCGAACAGGTCACGCACTTCAACGATTGGGACGTAATGTGGCCGAGCCTTGGGCCGGACGCGATTGTGTTTGAAAACGCCGGCTATCTGTACACCTATGATTTCCAATCAGAACCGAAGAAGTTGAGCATTCTGCTTCCCGGGGATCGAACGCAGGCGATGAAGCACTGGGACAACGTCAGCAAGCTGGTGACGGATTTCGATATCGCCCCCGATGGCAAACGCGCGGTGCTTGCCGCTCGAGGAGATGTATATACGGTTCCAGCGAAGGAAGGCAGCATTCGCAACGTCACGCGCACGCCCGGCATTCGCGAACGCAAAGTGGCGTGGTCGCCTGATGGACGTTGGATCGCATACGTTTCGGATCGCACGGGTGAGGACGAGATCTATCTAATGCCGCAGGATGGAGCCGGCAAAGAACAACAGATCACCAGCGGATACAAAGGCTTCAAATTTCCTCCGGTCTGGTCCTTCGACAGCAAAAAGATTGCGTGGGCTGACAAGGACCTGAACCTGTGGTGGGAGGACGTTACCGAGAAGAAAGCAACCAAGGTAGACCATGCGGAATTTGGCGAGATTACGAACTACGCCTGGTCGCCGGACAACAAATGGCTTGCCTACGACAAGAATTTGGAAAGCGGGTATTCGGTCGTCTATCTGTACTCGATTGTGGACCGCAAGGCGACGGCAATCACATCGAGCATGACCAACAGCTTTGCGGCTCAATTTGATCCGGACGGGAAATATCTCTACTACCTTTCGGATCGCGACTTCAACGAAGTTCTGGGAAATGTGGACTTCGAATTTGCCAATCCTAAGACGACTCGCGTTTATGTCGTCACACTAAGCAAGGACGAGCCCTCGCCGTTCAAGCCGCAGAGCGACGAGACTGAAATCAAGAAGGGTGAAGCAGGCAAGTTCAATATGGAGGAGGATGCGGCTGCGGAGTCCAAGTCAAAGACAACAGCAAAGAAAGAGGACGAAAAGAGCACGTCCGGTGACGAGGACAAGGACAAAGATAAAGACAAGAAAGGCAAAGAAAAGGCTATAGAAGTAAAAGTCGATCTCGAAGGCATTGAAGATCGCGCCCTCGCGCTGCCGGGGATGGATCCGGCCGTGATTCGGACCTTCGCCGCCGGAAAGGGATTCGTCTATTACTCGACATCTCCGGTGCAAGGCCTCTCGGGCCCGGTGCCGGGAGAGCAGTCCGCCATCCGCGCATTCGATCTGAAAGAGCGCAAGGAAAAGACCCTGATCAACGACGTGCAGCGCTTCGCGCTGTCGTTTGACGGATCGAAGCTTCTCTACCAGAGCGAGGGCGGAGGCGCCACCCACACTTACGGAATTATCGACGCCAAGCCTGCGGGAGAGCCAAAGAAAGTCGGCGACGGCGCGCTCAGCCTCAGTGGCATGCGGGCGGAGATCGATCCTCCGCAGGAGTGGAAGAACGTTTACAACGAGGTCTGGCGCCAGGAGCGTGACTATTTCTATTCAGCGTCGATGAATGGAGTCGACTGGCAGAAGGAACACGACAAATACGCGCAACTGCTGCCATACGTTTCGGATCGCTATTCGCTCACTTACATTCTGGGCGAGATGATCGGCGATCTGTCTAACTCTCATACTTACGTGGGCGGCGGAGATTATCCCGACTTGCATCCCGTCAATGTCGGCCTGCTCGGGGTGGATTACGAGCTTGATGCCGCAAGCGGAATGTACCGCTTCAAGAAAATCTATCGCGGGGAAAACTGGGATGCCGACCTGCGCTCTCCTTTGACCGAACCTGGAGTCAATGTCAAGGAAGGCGATTACCTGATAGCAGTCAATGGTCGCCCATTGCGCGCGCCCCAAAACCCTTATGAGTTGTTTGTGAATACGGCGACCGACACGGTCACGATCACCGTTAATTCCAAACCCTCCGAAGAAGGTTCGCGCAATCTGCAGGTCAAGCCGATCAACGATGAAGGCGGCCTGCGCGAGCTCAACATGATCACCACCAACCGGAAGAAAGTGGAGGACGCCACAGGAGGCAAGGTCGGTTACATCTACATCCCGGACATGGGCGCGCCGGGCCTCGATCAATTCGTGAAGCAGTACTTCCCCCAAATTCGCAAGGAAGGAATGATCATCGACATCCGCTACAACGGCGGCGGATTTGTTGATCAGTTGATCTTCGAGCGCCTGCGGCGGATCCTGGCGGGAATGGACTCGGCCCGCAACTTCAAGAGTGGCACCGTGCCGCCCAATGTCTTCCATGGCTCGATGGTTTGCCTTACCAATCATTACGCCGCGTCGGACGGCGACATCTTCAGCTATTTCTTCAAGCAGTACAAGCTTGGCCCGCTCATCGGCGAGAGAACGTGGGGAGGAGTCCGTGGTATTCGCGGGAACATGCAACTGCTTGACGGCGGCTACATCACTCGGCCGGAGTTCGCGCGCTACGACCTGAACAGCAAGTGGGTCGTCGAGAACAAGGGCGTACAACCGGACATCGTGGTCGAGAACCGGCCCGAGCAGGTGGTCAACGGAAAAGATCCGCAACTGGAACGGGCGATCCAGGAAGTGTTGAAGCTGATGAAGGAAAATCCGAAGACCCTGCCGCCGCGGCCTCCGGATATGCCGCCGTATCCAGAGGGACCGGGGTAGTCGCCCTCACCTAATCTTGTCATCCCGACCAAGTTGGTTGGATTGGCTCGCCAATCCAACCGCGCGTGGAGGGAGCTGCTGTTTTGTCCCGGCCTCAATTGCGGCTGTGGATCAGACAGCAGGTTCCCCCGCTTCGCAGATCATTCGCAAGACGAATGATCCTGCTCCGGTCGGAATGACAAGTCGCGTTATTTCGAATCGAGTTTCTTGCGGATGCGCCGGACTTCAATGTACGTCATGGCGGAAACTGCAGCCATAAAACCCAAGAACATGATGAATAGGGTCATCGTCGCCTCTGTTGGTTAGTCAGTTCCGTCCGACGATCTCATCATAGAACGGAAATCCGCTACGGCCGTTTTACGTTCTGATTCCCTCAGCCCTGCGCGAAGCTTCTTATCGCGCGTAGGTTGCTGAAACCGTATAATTACATTTTCATGCCCAAGTATTCGATCGTCATCCCCCTGCACAACGAGCAGGAAAACGTCACCGATCTGTACGATCGCCTGAAGGCGGTCATGGAAGTCAACGGCGAAAGCTTTGAGATCGTGTTCGTCGATGACGGCTCTTCAGACGAAACCTTCCCGCTGTTGCGCCAGATCGCCGGGGTGGATAGCCGTGTCACCGTCATTCGACTGCGCCGGAATTTTGGTCAGACTGCTGGCCTCGCCGCCGGCTTCGATCACGCGCGCGGCGAGTACATCATCGCCATGGACGGCGACCTGCAGCACGATCCGGCAGACATTCCGATCTTTCTCGAAAAGATTTCCGAGGGATACGACATCGTCAGCGGCTGGCGCAAGGTGCGCATTGATAACTTCTGGCTGCGCCGCTTTCCCTCGCGTTGCGCGAACTGGCTGATGGCCAAGCTCAGCGGCGTGGATATTCACGACTTCGGGACGACCTTCAAGGCGTATCGCCGCGAGATTCTGGAACAAGTGCCACTCTACGGTGAGCTACACCGGTTTATCCCTGCGCTGGCGTCCTGGCACGGGGCTTCGATCGTGGAAGTGCCCATCCGCAACGTAAACCGCGAGCGTGGCGTTTCGCACTACGGCATTTCGCGGACCTTCCGAGTCTTCTTCGATCTGATTACCATTCGATTTCTTCTGAAGTATCTTGGCCGGCCACTGCACTTCTTCGGCACGGTGGGAATGCTGGGAATCTTCGGAGGAATTGGAATCACCTGCTGGCTGTTCCTTGAGAAATTCGTGCGTCACAGCTCGATCATGGCTCAGCACGGGCCATTGATGATTTTTGCCGCTGTGCTTCTTCTCGCAGGATTGAATCTGCTGGCGATTGGGCTTTTGGGAGAACTCCAAGTCCGCCACTATCACGAGCCCACGCGTCGCGCGCCGTACTCGGTTGACCGAATCATCCGCGCCCACAGCGAAGAGCAGAGCGTTCCGGAGTAGAGACGTTGCTTGCAACGTCTTTTGCAGGCAGCGGATTCCCTATTGGCGGAAAGACGTAGCAAGCTACGTCTCTACGGAAAAGCCTCCTTATTCACCACATAGGGCATCTTCCTAACATCCCCGCCGTAGTTCTTCTCCAGCACATCAATCAACCCCTGCACGCAGCGTCCAGCCATGCCTTTGTCCGGATCGGGAGATAGGCGGGTTATCTTCCCTGCGCTGGCAAAATGAGGGAACAAGCGGCAGCGGTCTTCAATCGCTGGATCACGCAATGGAGAATCGGCGGGCAATGGCTCTTTTTCATACACATCGAGCGCGGCCCCGGCGATCCAGTTTTCCTTCAGCGCCTTCGCCAAAGCAGCTTCATCTACGACCGGCCCACGCGACGTGTTAACCAAGAACGCTGACGGCTTCATCATGCGAAACGTGCGCTCGTTGAAAAGATGAAACGTCGGCGTGGCGCTCTCGCCTTCACGAATCAGCGGCACGTGTACGCTGACAAAATCCGCCTGGCCGAGTGCTTCTTCAAAAGCAACGTATTTGATCCAGGTCTTTTCCTTCTGAATGCCGCGCGTGTGGCGAAAATCCATCTCTTCCTGAATGGCTTTCACAAATTCCAGGTTCTGGTATGCCGGGTCGTAGCAAAGAATGTTCATGTCGAACCCGGCGCACTTTTTGATCATCGCGAGCCCGATGCGGCCGGTGCCAATAATTGCGATGGCCTTGCCTGTAACTTCGTCGCCCAGGAAAGGCAGAAAAGGGTGCCAAAATCCCCATTGCTTGTCGCGGGTGAGATGCTCGGCGGTCCACAGTCTGCGCGCTAACGATCCAATCATGAAGAAGGCAAACTCAGCTGTCGCTTCGGTGAGTACGTCCGCGGTATTAGTGAAAGGGACTTTATATCGGTTCGCGTCGGCGCGATTGATGTTGTCGAAACCAACGGCCAGCTGAGCAACAACTTTGAGCCTGCCCTTCCCTGCCTCGAAGACCTCGGCGTCGATCTGGTCGCGAAGGGTTGTGATCAACCCATCAATTCCTGACCGCACTTTTTCGAGGATGAGGCTCTTCGGCGGTGCTTTTGGGTCGGGATAGACCTCCAGCTGGTAACCCCGCTCGCGAAGACGCTCGAGCGCGGGACCGATGTCGCAAGTTGCAAACACTCTAAAATCGGCAGCCATGGAGTTCAGTCGAAGATCCAGCGCGTGGCGCTCTTGGTGAAGGTCTTTTCGACCAGACCAAAGGCAACTTTCGGGCGTAGAAAGAAAATAGGCTCCTTCAAATCCGACATGTCGTCTTCCATACCAGACATATCGAATTTGTACTTCTTTTCATACACTTTGAGGAACTCGCGAATCTTTGCCACGTCCTTTTCAGTTTCTGTCGTGCCTTCGATGATGACGGCCTCAGCTGCATTCTCGGTGCAGATCGTGCAGTGAGGATTGCCACTCAGATTCTTTGCCTTCACGGATGTGCTGCCGGTCGCGAAATAGAGCGCACCGTCGAACCACAGCGCCCAAATCACCATCACGTGAGGACGCCCGTCAGGGCGAGTGGTTGCAATCCAGAATTGCCGGCTTTTCTTCAGCCGGTCTTCCGCCCACTTCCACGGCAATAAGCCCTTCTTCGATTTTGGAACACCATAGCCGGGAATGTTCGGGCGCGTAACTTTCGGAGACTTACTCTTCTTCTTGGCCATAAACTCAAAATCCTAAACCGCCGAGATCGCACAGTACGCAGAGAAATTCAAAGCTCAGCGACCTCTGCGTACTCTGCGGTTAAATGTTTTTGTCCTTAACCCATCGCTCAATCCGCTCCAGCGCACGCTGCAGGTTCTCCATGGAATTAGCGATGCTGAAGCGCAAATAGCCTTCGCCAAATTCGCCAAATGAAGTGCCCGAAAGGCAAGCAACGCCCGCCTCTTCGAGAAGCGCGTCAGCCAGCGGCTTTGATTTCCATCCGGTGCCGGTAATGTTCGGAAAAACGTAGAACGCGCCGTGCGGCATGCGGCAAGAAAAGCCCTTGATGCGGTTCAACGCAGGCACGAACATGTCGCGACGTTTCTGGAACTCCTCTCGCATATGGTCAACGGAACTCTGGTCGCCACGCAAGGCCTCGACTCCTGCCATCTGCGTAAAGCTAGCTGTACACGAATTGGAGTTGGTCATCAACCGCGCCACCTGCCACGCGAGGTCGGGACGCATGACGCCGTAGCCCACCCGCCATCCGGTCATCGCATACGACTTCGAGAAGCCATCGAGCAGAATGGTGCGTTCTTTGAATCCAGGTTCCGCAATGATGGAGTGGTGCTCGCCTTCGAAAATCAGTCGGCTGTAGATCTCGTCAGACAGCACAAAGATGTTGCGCTCGCCAATTGCCTCGGCGATTTCCTCGATATCGCGCTTCGTCAGCACTCCACCAGTAGGGTTCTGCGGCGAATTCAAAATGATCAACTTCGTGCGATTGCTGATAAGCGCGGCAAGTTCGTCCACATCGAAGCTGAAATCTTTCTCCTCACGCAGGCGGATAGCCACGGCGCGGCCACCCACGTAATTGATCATGGACTCGTAAATCGGGAAGCCAGGATTCGGGTAGATGACCTCGTCACCCTCATCAATCAAGGCGAGGATTGTGAAAAAAATGATCGGCTTGCCGCCCGGAACAACGACGACCTCGTCGGGAGAAACGTGCACGCCACGAGAGCGGCTCACCTCATCTGCAATAGCCTGACGGAGCTCCACATATCCGGCAGACGGGCCGTAGTGAGTCCATCCCGAATGGAGCGCACTCACGCCTGCACCGATGATATTGGAGGGAGTATCGAAATCGGGCTCGCCGATTTCGAGATGAATGATGTCCTTGCCTTTGCGCTCTAGTTCACGCGCCCGGTTCAGGACCTCGAATGCAGTCTCGGTCCCGAGGCGCGACATGCGCTCGGCAAGCCGCAATTCGAACTGGACCGCTCTAGACATAAGGCAAAACGGGTTATTGTACACCGAGTGCAGATTTACACAGTACACAGAAGAGAATGGGGGCAGCTTCACCCGGCACTGCACCACCTGCCCTGCGGTCGACCTTAGGCCTGCGAGCGAATAGATTCAAGCTCGCATATCAATCGCTTGAGCTGAACAGGAAGTGGTCTTATTTGGCCGCCGGGCCAAGGATTTCCTACTGAGAATCGACGGTCGCCATTACTTTTTCTTATGACAAATTGAAGATCAACGCCGGTATCTTTGTAGACGTTGTACGGACCCATATGTCCGCGCAATTCTTTCCAATTTAACGAGGAGAGAATTTCTTCCAGGTGTGAGAGTTGGGCTGCTGAGACGGTGGAGGAGTGGGAGATATTTTCGCCACTCTGCTCATGTTCTTCCCATTCCAACATGCCATTTTTCCCTACCTGCAACCAGAGATGCTTTTCGACACCTCCAATACCGCTATAAACCTCCATTACTCTCAACAGCGGCGTATCTTCGGTGTTCGGCTGACCATACGCAGAGCTGAGTCCCATCGATAGGACTTGTAAAGATGACAGGGCATGAAGCAGGACCGAGAGTGCGCGACTATTTCTCATTGCGACCCACCGATGCAGATCCAAGCCTCTTGTCGGAACTTTCGTGCTTCTGGGAGTAATTCCGATCCCTTTCCACCACAAACGGCTCAACGGCGTTGAAACGATCAAGTTCCTTGAACCACTCTCGCACATCAAATTTGAACGAACGGCTTCTTGTTTGCTTCTTCATTGCGCATTCCCATACGTTGCTATTCCCTGCTGCACCATGTACAGCAGCCGCCTCGATCGCGGCCCCCAGTCGTTTTGGCCGGCTTGGGAGACGGCCTTCTCAGCATCAGCGATAGCCCGATTCTTGGCGTCCTCAGATTTTTTCAGTTCTTCTTCGCTTTTGTAAATCTCGATCAGCGCCGACCAGCGGTACGCAGCCTGAAACAGCGCCTGAGCAACGGCCGGCGATTCCGGATGCTCCGTCGCGTATTTTTCGTATATCTCCGCCTCTTTTTGCGGACACTTCGATTGGCCCTGCCAATCCCCGCAAAGTTTGTTATCGATCAGCTGAAACTGTGCCAGGTACGCCCACTTCGTGCCTGGAAATTTCTTGATCACTTTTTTGAAGTAATCTTCGTTCATCCCTCTTCGCAGGTATGGCTCCTGTTCTTTTGCGGAGGGCAGCGACATCACATCGGCTTTTTCAATCTGCCAGCGGATATCAGCCGATCGATACAAACCCTCGCCTGCCAGCGGCGATTGAGGAAACAATTCATAAATCTCACCGTATAGTCGCATCGCATCCTGCGCGGCGTATCGTCGCCCATTGCGCTGGCTGGCCTGGTCTTCGGCATCCACTCCTTCCCCGAACAGAATCTTGTCACCGTCAGGCGTGTTCGACTGGATGAGGCCTTTACTCTGCACCCAGCCGGTAACCGTCTTCTCTTCGGTAAGATTGGCTTGCACGTGCACCCAGTCGTTGCTGGTTTCCAGATAGATCACCTCGCGCCCGCGGTCCACGTCGCCGAGTTTGGCGGATGACGCGTCCGGTGCAATATAAAGCGGCGTCACGCGAATGGTGGTCGCGCGAATCACCTCGGCGCGGGCTGCGATCGAAATCAGAAGCGCCAGCGCACAGGCTGAAAGAGCTCTTACCATTAAACGAGTACCTCAGGAACGAATTCGGGCGAGCAGGCCAGGATCGATGTTACCGCCGCTGATGACTGCCGCCGTAATGTTAGATGCCGGAAGCTGGTTGCGATGGAACAGCCATGCTGCGGTTGTGACTGCTCCACTCGGCTCAGCAACGGTTTTGGGGTTCTGCGCAAGCACTCTGACCGCCTGCATGATTTCATCTTCCGTCACTGTGACAATGTCGTCTACATATCGCTGAATGTGCTCGAAAGTCATGGTGCCCGGAAATTGCGCGCGAAGCCCGTCGGCGCAGGTGGAGAGAACCTGTTCGACCGGAAACTTCACGATGTGACCTGCCCGCAAGCTGGCGCGCGTGTCTGCAGCCAACTCCGGTTCTACCCCAATCACCTTGGCGGAGGGCTTGAGCGACTTGATAGCGGTGGAAACGCCGCTGATCAGCCCGCCGCCGCCGACCGGGACCAACACAAGATCGACATCCGGCAAGTCTTCCGCAATTTCCACTCCCGCGGTGCCTTGTCCGGCAATGATCTTCTCGTCGTCGTAAGGCGGGATAATGACGTATCCATGCTGGGCGGCGAGTTCCTCCGCCTTCAATTGCCGCTCCACTCCGCTGGGGCCAACCAGGACAATTTCAGCCCCCAGCGCGGCAGTCGCTTCTCTCTTGATTGTCGGCGCGTTGTTGGGCATCACAATGATGGCTTTCGTCGTCAGCGCGCGAGCCGCATAGGCCACCCCCTGCGCGTGATTCCCGCTCGAGTATGTAATCACTCCGCGCGAACGTTCCTCGTCCGTCAGAGAAGAGATTTTGTTGTAAGCGCCACGAAGCTTGAAAGCGCCGATTGGTTGCAGATTTTCAGGCTTGAGATAGAGCGTCAGCCCCTCATGCTCCAGAGGGATAAGCGGCGTGCGCACAACGATGCCGTCGAGACGAGCACGAGCGCCTAAGATGTCATCGAGAGTCACCATTTTGGGCTAACGACCGCTTGAGCAGAATCGCGCTGAGCACCGTGGCGCTGAAGATCAATGCCAACGAGCCAAGGCACAGCACGCACCACGCATGCAGCACGAATTTCTCAATGTACGTGAGATACAGGGCAAATGCCAATCCGCCGCCAGTTGCGATCACAAGGATTACCGGTGTTTCCGCTTTTTCGCGATAGACGGTGGCCAGGGCAAGAATCAGTAGGTATCCGATAATTCCGACCAAAGCCACCGGCACACCCAACACTGTCGAGTACGAACTGCGGTTTACCAGATCGCAGTTGAAAGACTCGCCGAATGTGCAGAATGATGTCTTAGTTTTGCCCAAGTGATGGTAGAGCGACACGGACGAGACGACAACGCCCGCTATGGCAACGGCGGCGATCGCGCGTGTGAGATTTGTAGTAGCTGAACGGCCATGAGGTGGGCCGGAATCGCTCACGGCAGCTTGCATCCCGTCTTCTTGGCCAGTGCATCGAGAGGCTGCGTGCCCTCAACTCGGGATCCATCTGAAAACTGCCACGTGGGAAAATTCTTGATGCCTGCTTCTTTGCAGGTGTCATTCATCTTGCGTTCGTTGGGAGGGCTGCACTCGACATACGTGACGTACTGAAACGCGTAACCGAATGACTCTTTTTCATCAGCACAATGGGGACACCACCAGGCGCCGTACATCTTTGCGCCTTTTGCATTCAGGCACTGCGCAAAGCTGTCGAGTGTGCTGACCGGCTTTTGATAATAGAGGAAGTAATACGCTCCCCACCCAACCACAAGCACCGACAGGACCACTGCGATCCAGATCCATGGCGGCCCGGGCTTCGCAGCCGCGGCTTCCGACGTTGCACGTTCCTCGCTGAATTTCGACATTTGGTTCCAGTTTTTATACCACGACGTTCAAGGCCCCGGGCAGAACATCCAAACTTTGACAATTCAACGTGATCACCTCGCCGTCGATCATGACGTCCACCGGCGAATCGAGATGGAAATCAATCCGACGGGCCTTGCGTACCTCAGCGAGAGGATGCTGTATGTGCGTGCCATCGTAGAGCCCGGGAAGGTTGCGGATCAGGCCGATGCGCCCGATAGGCCCCCACCGTACGTACTCAATCAGACCGTCATTATTGTCAGCAGTCGGGGCAATCATCATGGTGCCGCCCGTGTATTTGCTGTTGTTGAAAGTCAGAAAAAGGCACGGCCGGCGATCGATGTTCGGCTCTCCATCTACCCTCAAAGGAAATGGACGCCGCCGGAAACGCGCCAGGCAGATGAAGATCGAGGTTTGATATCCAAGCTCACCCCATGCGCTGAAACGGCTCTGGCGCAACGTGGCCACGTCAGCAGCAAAACCGATGCTGAGAATATTGATGTAATGCAACACGCCGCTCTGGTGCCTCAGGCGGAGTACATCGCATTTTCGGGAGTGTCCGCTGATCAGCGATTCCATCGCGTGCTCCAGGCCTTTGTCGCTGAAGTCGCGCAGAAAGGAATTTCCGGTGCCGAGAGGAAGAAAACCGAGCGTTGGCGGTTCTGCAGAGTCTGCCTGAGGAAATAGCCCGTTTACGATCTCGTAGGAGGTGCCGTCACCGCCTACCGAAATGAATCTGCGCCAGCCTTCTGCCCAGGCTTGCCGAGCAATTTCGGTGGCGTGGCCGAGCGCGGTTGTCTCGCGAGGTTCCACTTTCAATCCCGCCGCGCGTAGCTTTTCCAGCGCAGGACCTAGCAGCTTGCCCGTTCGGCCTCCTCCAGCTGCGGGGTTGACGATTGCGAGATATTCGTCGCGCACTCAGAGCTCTTTCACCGAGGAGGGATGAACTGAGTTACGAATCTCTGCGGCCAGATCATTGCGCTTGATCTTCATGGATGCGGTGCGTGGGAAGTCTTTGTCCCAAAGCACGTATCCCGCGACACGTTTAAAGTCCGGCAAGATTTGATTTCGGAAGTCGATCTCGTTTTTTGTGGTGTCAGTGAAATTCTGGTTGATATCGAGCCGCAGAACCAAAATAAGCTTTTCGCTACGAAGCTCCTTTTGCGGCCAGATATAGTTCGCGGCGAAGATGCAGTACTCCTTCACGGCAAGACCGTCGAAAGCATTCTCGATGTCCTCCGGATAAATATTCTTGCCGCCAGCCGTGACGATCATGTTCTTCTTACGGCCAAACAACTGCAGATGCCCGGATGTATCGAGCTTGCCAAGGTCGCCAGTGAGCAGCCAGCCATCGACGATCGTCTCAGCCGTCAATTCGGGATCATCGAGGTAGTGCGACATGATGGTTGGGCTCTTCGCGGCTACTTCCCCGACGCCTTCAGAATCGGGATTGAGAATGCGAAGTTCAACTCCGGGCAGAGGCTTGCCTACGGTATCGGCGCGAAACGGCTTCAGGTCGTTGACGGTAAGCACGGTGCATGCCTCGGTGAGCCCGTATCCGTTCGCGATGGGAATGCCGAGGTCATAAAAAAACTGCAGAGTGGTTGCATCGATGAATGCGCCGCCAGTGATCAACGCCAGCAACTCACCGCCGAATGCCCGGTGCACCGAAGGCAGCAGCTTGCGGCTGAGTTTCACGTTAGGCCGCTGGCGGGTAAGAATTTTATTGAGCGAAATGGCGCGATCCAGTACGAACCGCTTCCAACTCGGGAGGGCGTCGAAGTTGCCGCGAACACCGCGCTCGAGGTTCTTCACGATCATTGGAACGAGCGTTACGTACGTGATCTTGTAGCGCACGAAGGCATCGCGCACGAACTCCGGGCGAAGCGTGCGCAAGTGCACAACGCAAGCGCCGCAGACGAACGGCCCGATAAAGCCGACCATGAAATCGATGGCATGATTTGTCGGCAGAATGCTCAGATACCGCACACCCGGCCAGAACGCATACCAGGCGGTCAAACTCTTGCACTGTTCCAGGTAGTTGCCATGGGTCAGCACACAGCCCTTCGGCCGGCCACCAGTACCGGACGAATACACAATGCACGCCGAGTCGTCACGGGTCCGAGTAACAACGTTGGGATCGCCCTTG
>JBKPSP010000136.1:0-16217 GCA_046735175.1 Acidobacteriota bacterium | reverse complement strand
TGAATGAAGCCAGTGCCCGCACTCAGCAAACTGTCGCGGGCCTTACAGAACTATTCGTGTCGAAAGGCATTGACAGCGTCACCGCCGAGCATCGCGCCCATGCTGCGCTTTGGGGAATGGTGCAGCGGCAGGCGGCCATGCTTTCCTACAATGATGTATTCCGTTTTCTCGGCTGGATGTTTCTTGCCCTGTTGCCGCTGTTGTTCCTCATGAAAAAACCAAAAGGTGGCAAAGGGCCGCCGATGGCCCATTAGCTGGCGCTCTTATGCTTTCTCGATGCGCTCGATCAGGATGATGGCAATCCATTGTCCTCGCTGTCGATCAACGTAAACGACCCTTCCGCCAAGCAGGGCTGCCGCGATCTCGGGAGGCATGT
The DNA here is from genome assembly GCA_046735175.1 of Acidobacteriota bacterium. GTDB lineage: Bacteria > Acidobacteriota > Terriglobia > Terriglobales > Acidobacteriaceae > Gp1-AA145. The sequence continues at coordinate 15,841 of JBKPSP010000136.1, read as the reverse complement.
CGCGATGAAAATCGAAATAACGCGATTTCCATTCCTGCCACTTTGGCCAGCCGTCAAGGAGTGAGTGGGCTTCATATTTGGTGGAGAAAACCAGCGCCACATCGAACTCCGAATTCACCTCTGCTGCTGAAACCAGTTGCTCCTGCGTGAAATTCTCGATTTGAACAATGCGCATTGGTTTGCTGACATAGCCGACATCTGGCTTTGTAAGTTCTCCGCTGGCCGGCCACGCAGTGAGCACGCGCGCATTGGGATACTTTGCCTGCAGCCACCGCTCGGCTCGTTCATGCGAGAGAACGAAATCGCGGTATGCGAGATTGTCCTCCGGCGCAAAACCATAGGGCGGATTCACGAAAAGCGCCGCGATGAATGCTGCTGCAACGATCCCCAGCACCAGATTCGGCATACGCAATCTACGCCAGACGGTGGAAACGCAGATCAGAATTACCAGGGGCACGATCGGCAACAAATAGCGGGCGAGAATCGCACCGCCGATGACTGAAACCGCTACCACATAGATGACTGCGATCGTTAGGAACGTAAGCTGAACAGAAACCGCGATCTTTAACCTGGGCCCATTCGGTTCCTCGATCGGGGATTGACGCATAGCGAGGGCGCAGGCAATCGTGAGTAGATACAGATTCATGTACACCGTGACCTGCCATAGTCTGAGAAGGAGCGCCAGAAGGATTCGCAACGGATGCAACGTCGCCTGGGCGTTGTAGCGGAAGAACTCCGGGTTACCAAAAACAAATCCGGTGTGTGCGTAGTGGAACGCATACCAGGTTCCAAGTGGAATCAGCGGTGCCAACAAGAAGATCACCCGACCGGAAAACGTGCTTGGTTCAGAGTCGCCAGACTCGCCTTCGTGCCTGTGCTTTCGGTCCAACAAAAACGACAATGCCTCCCACACCACCAGCGAAATCGGCACCAGAAGTGCGGTCTCTTTCGCCAACACTGCCGCGGAAAGCCACGCCGCACAGGCGAGGCTGCGCTTGCGCAAGTACGAGTCGAGTCCCCAGAAGATCAACCCGGCAGCGGGAAGGTCGACCTGCGCGAGAGAACTTTGTGCGAAAAACACGGGGTAGATGGCCGTCAGCAATGTCGCCCATCCGGCGACCGCAACATTGCTGACTGTCTTCGCCAACCGGAAGAATCCCAAAAGAGAAAGCGCGGCCAGCAGCAGCATGGCGCAACGGGTGGTCGCCGGATGAAAGCCGAACAACTTCCAACTCGCCGCAAGCCAGGCGAGCACCAGCGGAGGATGCGCATTCGATGGCGTGGAATGCGGAATCAGCGAACCCGCCATCAGATCTCGCGCCGCGGGCACGTAGTAGCCGGCTTCATCCCAAAAATAAGGAAGGCGGAGCAAAAAGAAGTGGGATGCGATAAGGGCAAAAGCGATGAGAGCGAACAGATAGAGCGAGGAAAAGCGCTTTGTGAGCAGACGGGCGAGGGCTGACTCTCCTCGCCCTAATTCAGGCGTAGGCGTCTCTCGATGACTGGCCGTACGATGCATGGCCGCGATGGGATCAATGTACGGGGCCCGGAGCTGTCTGCACGCGGGGATCGAGCTTGATCTCGCCAAACGTGCTTTCGTAATTGGTGACGTTCTGGTGCAGGATCGCCGCCAGCGCCTTGGCCTGCTGCGGGCTCAAGTAGATGCCCTGGAAGTTGCGGACCTCTACCTGGTTCTCCGATTGCTGCTGCATAGTGCCAAAGACGAGAAAAAAGTCCCAGACATTTACGCGGACTTGCACGCTGTTGGCATAGGTTTCCCGGTACTCGTTGGTGTTCACGACGGTGAAATTCGGCTGCGTAGGATTGATCATGACGGCTCACAGTGTAACGGGAAAGGAGGGATCATGAAAGCGGTCGGGTTCTAGGCTTTAGGCGCGAGGCCTGACGTTCGACACAAGCCTAACGCCCAAAGCCCAGAGCCTAACGCCTGAATTACAATCAAATCGCGCCGGGATGGCGGAATTGGCAGACGCGCTGGACTTAGGATCCAGTGCCGTAAAAGGCGTGCAGGTTCAAGTCCTGTTCCCGGCACCAACACTCCCCGAGCGCTTCCCGCGAATCAGGTATTCAGGCCCTAGTTGACCCACACAAAGGGTGCTTTCTTGGCAACCTCGTGCTCTTTTTTGTTCTGGCGCGCGACATCCCCCAGAGGCACTTCGACCGGGGCGGTCATGAATTCCCAAAGCGGCCGTTCGCCTTTGGCCGACATAGTTGAGAAATGCCCGATCAGGTTCTGAGTTGAGGCCATGGGTGTTTGCCCGGCGTGCTGAATGTGCCCTGTGATGGTGAGGGGAGAGGTTGTAGGCGCGCTAACAACCGATCCGCCGACCTGAGCCGAAGCACCTGTCGCGCAAAATCCGCAAACCACTACCAGGAAGAAAAGCTTTTTCATCGTTAATCTCCAGGTTCCAGAGCACCGCTGGATCAGTCGTCCAGTGGTTGCGGGAGAGATCTGGCTTCCCTACCTGATGCAACCACGCTTCCAAAATGAGGCGTAGCTTTCGGCTGGTTTGGCGTGATGTTCAGGACTGTGTCGCAAACTTTTGCAGTGTGCAAACGGCAACTTCGGGCATTGCGGAGCCTTCTTTCGCGCGACTCCGGACCAAAGGCACACCCCGTTTCAGTTAGCATTGAACCGAGTCTGCGCAAATATGGCTAATCTTCCCAGCCTGGACGAAATCCGGGATTCTCAAAAGCTGATTTACGAACTGATGCAGCCTACCGCGCAGATCTCGTGGCCGCTGCTGAATCGATTGCTCGGCGCGCAGGTTTGGGTCAAGCATGAAAATCACACGCCTATCGGCGCATTCAAGGCCCGTACGGCGGTCGTTTATGCGGCGGAACTCTTCAAGAGTCCAAGCGGAGTGAATGGGCTTATCACTGCCACGCGCGGCAATCATGGACAGTCGGTGGCGCTGGCGGGTAAGAGGTTCAAGGTGCCGGTGACGATTGTGGTCCCGCACGGAAACAGCAGTGAGAAAAACGCAGCGATGCAAGGGCAGGGCGCCAATCTGATTGAGTTCGGGTCGGATTTTCAGGACGCCCGCGAGCACGCTCAGAAACTTGCCGCCGAGCAGGGGCTGCATTTTGTTCCGCCTTTCCATCGCGATTTCCTGAAGGGCGTCGGAACGTATTGGCTGGAACTCGTTTGCGCTGTACCTGATCTCGATATTGCTTACGTACCGATCGGCATGGGCTCCGGCATTTGTGCCGGATGCGCCGTTCGCAATGGAATGAACCTGAAGACAAAGTTGGTGGGTGTGGTTTCTGAGGGCGCTCCGGCCAATGCCTTGTCGTTTGCCGCGGGGAAGCCTGTATCGGCTCAGGTCACGACCAAGATCGCCGATGGCATTGCGCTGCGCATTCCGGACGAAGAGGCGCTCGAGATCATGCTGAAGAACGTAGACCATGTGGTCACGGTCAGCGACGATGAAGTTCGCGAAGCCATGCGGATTTACTTCACCGCCACCCACAACACCGCTGAAGGTGCGGGTGCGGCGGCATTGGCTGGCGCTTTGAAAGAAAAAAGCAATATCGCCGGCAAACGAGTGGCGTTGATTTTGACCGGCGGAAACGTCGATCGCGAGGTTTTTGCCAGTGTACTCGCAGGCTGATCCCGCTATGGGCGATTGACGAGGATGCAGTTGTGGGCTACCGTAGGCTCAACTGGAGGCCGTATGAAGGCGCTTTTGGTCGCAGTTTGTATGTTGGCGTTGACCAGCTTTGCTTCATCTCAGGCAGCAGTCGAGGGCGCGCTCACGCATGCGCTCTCTGGCGGAGCAACCGCGGCGGCTGGAAAGGCTTTCGGCCAGGTCGGAAATCAGTTGGCCGGGAAAGTGGGGCAGCAGACTTCTAATGTTGTCTCCCCGCGTGTAACCACCGTGCGACCTGGCGTGCAGAAAGTCGCCAAGACTCCCCGTCCTGCAGTGCCGGCCGCATCTGGCACGAATACAGGTTCTCTCATAGCTTCGATTGAAGGCGGAGAAGCGCCGGTCGCGAAGTCGTGCGCGACGCAGGACAAGTCAGCTCCTCAACAAAAAGCTGACTGCAACGCGAAACCGGCAGACGCGCATCCGTCCGAAATCACGCTTCCTGCTCCGAAATAGTGCCTCACAGGGTGACGCCGTAATCACGGTGGTTCTCCCGGAGAAATCCACAAAATTTCGCGTGTAGAACGATGGGATCATTCAGCAATGAAGATCCTGATTGTTGTGGGCGCGCGTCCGAATTTCATGAAGGCGGCACCCATTCTCAAGGCGATACGCTCGTTCAACGCACGCCGCCCCGAGTGGACTCAGGAAATCGTGCCGGTCCTGGTGCATACCGGCCAGCACTACGATGCTCAGATGTCAGACGCATTCTTCACCGATCTTGATCTGCCGAAGCCTGACGTCTTCTTGGGGGTCGGGTCTGGCTCTCACGCCGAGCAGACAGCTGAGATTCTGAAACGTTTCGAACCGGTCCTGCTGAAAGAGAACGCCGATGCGTTAGTGGTGGTTGGGGACGTTAACTCTACACTGGGGTGCGCGTTGGTGGCGGCGAAACTGCCGTCGCGAGCGGAAGGTCGTCCAGTGATTGCGCATGTGGAGGCAGGCCTGCGATCCTGTGATCGCTCTATGCCGGAGGAGATCAATCGCATTCTTACCGACCAAATTTCCGATCTGCTGTTCGTCAGCGAAGAAAGCGGGACCAAGAATCTGCGCGCGGAGGGTGTTGCGAGCGAACGCGTCTTCTTTGTGGGAAACACCATGATTGACTCGCTTCACGAACATGAGGCCAAGGCGGACCGTTCTCGCGTGCTCGAGAGTTTTGGGCTCGAAGCAGGGAAGTATGTTCTGTTGACGCTTCACCGCGCAGCGAACGTGGACGATCGCGAGGCCTTCGTGGAGGTCTTGGAAGGCCTCGACTGTCTTGCGGCCTCGCACCGGATTCTGTTCCCGGCGCATCCCCGGACCCAGAAGCAGATTCATGAGTGCGGACTCGAGTCTTACTTTCCCAAGGAGAGTGAAACGCGGTCTGCGGGATTTCGCGTGGTCGGGCCGCAGGGATATTTCGATTTCCTGTGCCTGATGAAGAATGCCCGAATGGTGGTTACGGATTCGGGCGGTGTCCAGGAAGAAACCACAGCGCTCGGAATTCCATGCGTGACCGTTCGCAACAACACCGAGCGGCCGATTACGATTCAGATCGGCACCAACCTGCTGGCCGGCACTCGTCGCGATTCGATCCGCGCAGCTGTCGACCGGCAACTCAGCTTTCGAAGCAGGGGAGTGGTTCCGGAGAAGTGGGACGGCAAGGCGGCGGAGCGCATCGTTCAGATTCTTGCGAAAAAGCTCGGCTCCCGCGCTTCCATTGCCAATTCAGCGGCTGATGTCACCATTTACCAGACGCGCGATATTTGACCTTTCACGGCAACCTTCGCGATAAACTCTTCCCATGAGCTTGCCATTGGCGAACGGTGCCAGCACAATTCTTGTGACTGGTGGGGCCGGCTTTATCGGGTCGAACTTCATTCTTCATTGGCTCGCAAATGAAGGTTCCGGGGTTGTAAACCTCGACAAGCTGACCTACGCCGGTAATCCGGCAAATCTTTCTGCGGTTGCTGCCGATCGGCGATATAAGTTTCTTCAAGGCGATATCTGCGATCGCGACTTAGTTGCGGAGTTGCTCATCACGCATCGGCCGCGCGCGATCGTACACTTCGCCGCGGAAAGCCACGTGGACCGATCGATTCACGGGCCCGACGATTTCATCCGCACCAACGTGAACGGCACTTTCAGCTTGCTCGAGGAAGCACGCGAATATTGGTCGGGCCTCGAAGAAGCGGATGCGAAAGCATTTCGGTTTCTGCACGTTTCAACCGATGAGGTATACGGCTCGCTGGGGCAGAGTGATCCAGCGTTCACTGAGAGTACGCGCTATTCGCCCAACAGCCCGTATTCGGCGTCGAAAGCGGCTTCCGACCATCTGGTGCGCGCATATTTTCATACCTATGGACTGCCCGTGCTCACCACCAACTGCTCAAATAATTATGGCCCGTTTCAATTCCCGGAGAAACTGATTCCGCTGGTGATCCTTCACGCCATTCAAGGAAAGCCGATTCCGGTTTATGGCGACGGGCAAAATGTTCGCGACTGGCTGTATGTGACTGATCATTGCGAAGCAATCCGCACGGTGCTTGCGCGGGGAAGGCCCGGCGAGACCTACAACATCGGTGGGCAAAACGAGGTCAAGAATCTGGATGTGGTGAACACAATCTGCTCCGCACTCGATGAATTGCGGCCAAATGATCACATAATGCCTCACGCGAAGCTCATTACGTTTGTGAGCGACCGTCCCGGGCATGATCGGCGGTACGCAATGAATGCTGGGAAGATTGAGTCCGAACTCGGCTGGAAGCCGGTCGAGACATTCCAGTCGGGCATCCGCAAGACGATTCGCTGGTATCTGGAAAATGAAGCGTGGATTCAGTCGGTGACCAGCGGCGCGTACCGTCAGTGGATGGCGACACAGTATTCCATGTGAAGAAAGCACTCAGCATTCAGCAGTCAGCATTCAGTCAATCGAATTTCGTGTGAAAGAATAAATTCCTTCTAGCTCATGAAACAGCATACTGAGCAGTCCACAAAATACAAGGGCATCATCCTGGCTGGCGGGTCGGGGACACGTCTTTATCCGGTAACGCATGCGGTCGGTAAAAGCCTGCTTCCGATCTACGACAAGCCCATGGTTTACTACCCGCTTTCCACGCTGATGCTGGCGGGAATCCGCGACATTCTTCTGATTTCTACGCCTGACGATCTACCTAAATTTCAGCAGCTTCTCGGCGATGGGTCAGGCATTGGTTTAAGTTTCGAGTATGCGGTTCAGTCGAAGCCGGAAGGCATTGCGCAGGCGTTCATCATTGCCGAGAAGTTTCTTAACGGCAGCTGTTGTGCGTTAGTGCTTGGGGACAATATCTTTTATGGGCACGACCTGGCGAAGAGCGTTCAATCGGCGGCAGCACGCAGTCAGGGTGCGCGCATTTTTGCATATCCCGTAAATGATCCGGAGCGGTACGGGGTAGTTGAGTTCGATTCACAGGGCCGCGCTCTCAGCCTCGAAGAGAAGCCCAAGACACCGAAATCCCGCTACGCGGTCACCGGACTGTATTTCTACGACGAACAAGTTGTCAGGATCGCAAAATCGCTCAAGCCGTCCGCCCGCGGGGAACTTGAAATCACCGATGTCAACCGGGAATATCTGAAGCGTGGGATGCTCGACGTGGAAGTCATGGGCCGCGGCATGGCCTGGCTCGACACCGGCACGCACGAAGCCATGCTCGAAGCGTCCCTGTTCATTCAGACGCTCGAAACCCGGCAGGGACTGATGGTTGCGTGTCCCGAAGAGATAGCCTTTCGCCAAGGGTATATTACGGCTGAGCAGGTCGAGACCTCGGCTACCGCGATGAAGAACAACCGTTATGGCGCTTATCTTTTGCAGATGCTGAAAGAACGCGTTTTCTGATGAGTGCGCAATGAAAGTTCTGGAAACGCCCCTTCACGGAGCACTGATACTCGAGCCCAAAGTCTTTGGAGACGAGCGCGGCTTCTTCCTTGAAAGCTACAACGAGAAGGTTTTCGCGGCGCTTGGAATTCAAGAGTGCTTCGTCCAGGACAATCATTCGTACTCGAAACGTGGAGTGCTCCGAGGCCTTCATTACCAGGTGGGAAAGCCGCAGGGCAAGCTGGTGCGCGTGGTGGAAGGAGAGATTCTGGATGTGTTTCTCGACCTGCGCCGCAGTTCGCCGACGTTTGGCCGCTCGCATTCCGTGAGGCTTTCAGGCGGGAACCGTTTGCTGGCTTGGATTCCTGGCGGGTTTGCGCATGGGTTCCAGGTACTTTCTGAAAGTGCGCACGTTCTGTACAAGAGCACTGAGTTCTACGCTCCCGAGCTGGAGCGGACGATCCAATGGGACGATCCGGAGTTGAAGATCGGGTGGGACAGATCCATTCCAGCGATTCTTTCCGAAAAAGACCGCAAGGGCGAGAAGTTCAAAGACGCGGAAACTTTTGATTGAGATGGCGAGGGTGGAACGCTGCAGAACTACCTTGCGTGGGCAGCCGTCGCTTTATCGGATGGCTGGAGCTTCAACCATTGCATCAGGTTTTTCCGGGCGTAGCTGGGCATATCGAGAAAACGCACGCCTGCGGCACCTTCATCGTCTTGCCAGACCAGCTCAGCGGTTGCATGGATGAGTTCGTTATTTCCGGGCAGGGCGAACTCAAGGTTCAGCGTGCCTGAGACCGGCAGATCGCCAACTTCGGCGTGAATTGCGGCGCCGGAATCGCTCAGATCGGCTAAAAGCATTTGTTTGTAAGCCCCGCGTGCCTGGCGGGGGCTGACTCGCACCGGAATCATCGCTCTCACTCGCCGGCTACTGCGCCTGCGATCCCGGCCCATAAGATTGCGGACGGCACGAAGACCTTGCCGCACGCGCTCAATTGAAAGCGGCTTATAGATGATCACCTGAGTGCCGGTCTTGAACACTGCGTTCATGTTGGCCACGGGTTCGGCCAGAGCGATGCGTACAGATTTACTGCACCCCGGCAGCGTAATCATCTTTTCCAGCACGACGTGAGCCTCCTCGATCTGATCGTCTACTACGATTGCGTCATAGCGATGCTTTGTCGCATGCGTCAACGCGCTCTCCGTATCTGGAAAGTGTTGAAGGTCGACCTCGAGGTCTTTGAACCCGCGCGCAACAATGCGAGCGGTGTTGTCGTCGCGAGTGAGGAGGAGACTGCGGAGCATACCGCTTCTGATCCTAGGAGCGTAAGTGCGGGGCAGCAAGTTACCGAAGTGACTGCAAGCTGATCAGGTTTTCGTCCAGAGGCCAGAACTAGCTGATGTCTCAACAGCTGCGATCAGCTTCTGGGCCTCGAATCCATCCTGAAAATTCGGGTGGAACTTTCTCCCTTCTGCCAATGCTGAGAGAAAGTCTCCGAGCGTTGCGATGAAGGTATGTTCGTAGCCGATCAGGTGGCCTGGCTTCCAGAAGTTGACGGAATAGGGATGGTCGGGGCCGGTGACCAGCAGGTTGCGGCCGGCTTGTAGCGGGGGTGGATCGTTGGCGTCGAAAAATTCCAGCCGGTTCATGTCTTCCAGGTCGAACGCCAGGCTGCCATTCGCGGCGTAAATTTCGAATCCGAGACCATTACGACGGCCCACTCCGAAGCGACTGGTTTCGAAGCTGCCCAAGCTTCCATTGGCGAAGCGGGTCATCACCAGCACTGCATCGTCAACGTCGCGGTTCGATGCGAAGGTGTGGGTCATCGCCGAGAGTTCGGCGACATCTCCAATCAGGTAACGAGCGCAGTCCAGCAGATGCGAAAGCAAGTCGCCGATTGCGCCTGAGCCTGCCTCGGATTTGCGATAGCGCCACGTTTTCCCTTTGGCGGGATCAACCCCGGACTGGTTGAAGTAATAGCCGCGAAAATGGAATATCTCGCCCAATCGTCCTTCCCCAATCATTCGTTTGGCGAGAGTGATTGCAGGCACGCGCCGGTAGTTGAACCAAACCAGGTTCGGCAGGCCACTGACTGCGGCTGTCATTTGCTCCGCCTCGAACAATGAGAGGGCCAACGGCTTCTCGCAGAAAACGATTTTACCGGCCTTAGCGGCTGCGATCGCGATCGGCGCATGCAAAGCATTGGGAACAGCGATGTCAACCACGTCGATGTCATTCCGCTCGATGACCGATTGCCACTCCTGCGTCTTCTCTTTCCAGCCCCATTGATCGGCAAACGCCGCGAGTTTGGTTTGGTCACGGCCGCACACGACCTTTGTATCGAGATTGAACGGAACATCGAAGAAGCGTCCTACCTGATGAAATGCGTTCGAGTGGGCCCTGGCGATAGAGCCGCTACCGATCATGGCGACATTCAATGTGCGTTTGGCTTCAGGCATGCTCTAGGGATTGGCACGACAGGATATCGTATTGTGCGTTGCCTTGGGGGAATGTAGGTTGCAGAGTTTGCGCAAACTATTGCTGCTTACGCTCGTAACTTCCCGGGGATGGCCGGGTTAGAGACTTTTCGAAGTAGAATTGCACTACGGTGAGCGACCAGGACCAAGATTCGAAGGGCCACGAAGAAGTCCTGCCAAACGCGGCAGCCGATGAGTTCTTCGACCGCGTGAAGCACGACTTCCGGCGTCCCAAGCCGAGTGAAGAGGCAATCGCATCGGCTCTGCAGGCCATCCAGAAGCTGACCGGCGAATACCCGGTTGAGCACTCGTATAAGCCGTCATCGATTTCAGCGGACGAGAAGTGCCCGAAATGCGGGGCCGAGAATTCGGCGAGCAACCGCTTCTGCGGATACTGTGGGACCTTGATGCATCGCCCCGAGGAACATGTTCACCCCGCGACGAAGGACGGCGGCTCAGCGGGTCAGCACGTTTATCATCACCATTATCATCACCACATTCTTCCGGACTCTCCGGCGAAGGGGCAAGCTGAAAGCCTTCGCTGGAACGCTGAGCTTTCGCAGGCTGGGGCGAAGGCATCCCTTCCGCAGCACGACGATCAAAGCGAATCAGCGGATGCAGTCCAGAGATTGATTCAGAAATGGGGCCGGTGCTTCAACGCGAAGCGTATGGACGAATTGATGGAACTTTACTCGTCCGAAGCCATCGTTCTACGGCCGAACTCCGCTGCGGCTCACGGAAAAGACGCCGTCCGGAAAGTGCTCGAGGCCGGAATTGAGTCGGGCGTCGGCGACGTCCAGTTGGAGTGCGCCGAGATTGGCATTGTTGGAGATTTTGCCTGCCTCACCGGCCAGAGCAAAATGCTGTTTCCAACCGCGCCAGCCAGGCGGCAGGAGGCTACCGGCAAGTATTTGATCGTGGTGCGCAGAGAGAGTGGCGAGTGGAAGATTGTTGCTGATTCGTGGTGTATGGACGCGCCGAAGCCCGCAGCGGCCTCAGTTGGAACCCCGCCCGCCCCAGTGCACGGTCAGCGGAAATCAACTTAACCGTAAGAATGACTTTGTATGATTTAAGGCCAGATTTCAAGTTGTAGTTGACAGTAGAGTGCTATCAACTCGAAATCTGCGCGGTTCGACGTTACCAGGCGCGCGCCAAAATTGCGTGCAGTTAAGGCTATCAACACGTCGAAATGGAGGGTGCGAAGCTTTTCGGCCGGGAAACCTTTCAGAGCACGAATCTTACTTAGTATTTGCCCGGATTGAATCCAGTTAGAGACGGTAGGAACCAGAACGGGATGATTTTTCTGAAGTGTATTGAGGAATTTGTGGTCCGCAGTTGTCGAAGCGCCGCGCCACAACTCAGCCAGTACCACAGCCGAGGTTCGTACCAAACCTTTTACGGATTGAATGCGAGCGGTGTGTCGACCCGTACGTAGTTGATCAATGAAAATGGAAGTGTCGAAAATGAGATGGTCACTCATCCGACCCTGCAAACTTAAGCTTTCCCGCGTTCTTTGTCATCAGCTCCTTAAATCGCTTCAGAGCGACGACTTCTTCTAGTGCGAGATGGATCGCTTCAGTGCGGGATTTCGCACCAAGAACTTTTGCGGCTTCATCAGCAAGTTCTTTGTTCAGGCGTATAGAAGTCAGGACTTCAGGCATATATACAATATACATCATGTATATATACAAGTCAAGTAGTGGTTAACTGCCCTTCTTTAGCTCCACCAGCACTTGGCGGGCAATTTCTTTCAAGGTTTCAAACACGCCCTGGCCTTGAAAGGCTACGGCTTCGATGACCGGTTCGCCTTTCCGCTGGAGTTCTTTGGCGAGGGTTTCGACGGGCAGGATATTCGGAAGATCACGCTTGTTGAGCTGCAGAACGTAAGGGATCTTATTGAAATCGTAGGAGTGCTCTTTCAGGTTCGACATCAGATTGTCAAGCGCCTCGGTGTTCGCGTCCATGCGTTCTTGCTGTGAGTCGGCGACGAAGACAATTCCGTCAACACCGCGAAGGATCAGCTTGCGGCTGGCATCGTAGAAGACCTGGCCGGGAACAGTGTAGAGGTGAATGCGTGTTTTGAATCCGCGAACGGAGCCCAGATCCAGGGGAAGAAAGTCAAAGAACAAGGTACGCTCGGTCTCGGTGGCGAGCGAGATCATCTTGCCTTTTTGTTGCTCGGCGGTCTTCTGGAAAATGTGCTGCAGGTTGGTGGTCTTGCCGCCAAGGCCCGCACCGTAGTACACGATTTTGCAGTTGATCTCGCGGGCCGCGAAGTTGATAAAACTCAAGACTTTCCCCAGACGGCGGACATATCCACCTCATTGAGTCCGCAGGATTTGTGGCTTGTACCCAGAATTCTTATATCACACGGACGGCTGCGCCGTGGGGTTACGCAGGTTACTAAAGCAGGGCGTCGTGCTTTAGGCTCTAGGATTTAGGCTTCAGCCTTGAGCAAGGCAGTCCGCTTCACCTTGCCGGGGGCAGTGGGTAATAACCGTCCTTCGCAGTGACATCCACGCAGGGGCGGATCGATGAACGTCTGCAGCTCGGTCGGTCCACCAGCACCTCAATGCTGCGATAGGCGCCGGTGGGCGGTTCGCTGGTTATATATCCCAAGGTGTATTGGTTGCGAGCGTCGCCGATCAGCCTGGCGTAGGCGTCTTCGATCGCGGTTCGTGTGAGCCCGTTCACGACTTCGCCGCCGGTGGCACTGGCATACTTCGGCAGAATATCGCTGTAGCCAAAGCGCGGCAGGTGCAGTTTCTCGACCTTGTTGTACACCGGAATGGCCGACCCGCCCACGCCAATGGCATACACCATGATGTTGTTTGAAAGCAGCACGCGCAACACGTCCCGATAGCTTGCGTCGCTTCGATACTCGCGCCCGTCGCTGAGAATGAAAATCACCTTGCGCCGAGTTTTGTCGCGTTTAGAGAGATCGAGGGCTGCTTTCAGAATCGCGTCATTCATGACGTGCGACTCGCGCCCGGGCGTAAACACGATCGGCGCGCCGGGATTAGCAGGCATGTTGTTGATCATTGGTCCTTGCGGTCCCAGCGGTCCGCTCGTGACTGGCGGTCCATTGTTTCTGCCACCGGCCTCCGCCAGGGCCGTGAACGTGTCGGTCAGCTTCTGATTCAGGGCCTGCCAGTTTGCCTGTTGACTCACCACGTTGCTGTAACTGTAGATCGCGAGTTCGTCGAATTGACTGAATACGCCCTCGAGGGCAGGGAACGTGTGCGCCACTCGCTGCACGTCCACATCTTTCATCCCCAGATCAACAATCACCGCAGTGGAGAGCGCGAATGGATCACTGGTGAAGAAGTTCAACTTCTTTTTCTTGCCGTTTTCGAGGACATCGAAATCCTTGGCCAGCAGGCCATTGACCAGGCGGCCGGAATCGTCTTTGACCGTGACCGGCACCAGGACCTGATCAACTCTGGTCGTCAACGTGAATAGTTGCTCGCGTGCCCCCTGATTTTCTTTCGTGGCACGGCCTTCGGGAACGGTCTGAATATTAATGGGAGGTTTCTCGGCCGGGTTTGGGCTAGTTTCGGGCGGAGCCTCCTGTGGCGGAGGTTCAGTTGTACCCGGGCTCGGCTGGGCTTGATCCTGAGGCGCAGCTTCTGGCGGTGCGGCCTCGGGCTCAGGCGCCGGCTTTGGAGGTTGCACCGCAGACGGAGCATCCGGAATATTCTGGTCCTGCTTCTGGTCGGCAGGTGGCGGAGTCTGCTGGGGTTGAGAGGGTCCGCTCTGGGTAGACGAGACCGAGCTCAGGCATACAGCGACGACCATCGCAGCAAGGAGTCCTTTAAGCGAGTTCTTTGACATATTCAACCAGCGGCATGCCGAAAAAATCCGTAACCTGTCCCGATCTTCTGTAGCCGTTCTTCTCATAGAATCTGATTGCTGCGGCTAAGGGCAGAGTTGTGTCAAGCGTGACTCTCGCACAACCCTTGTCCTTCAACCAGTCTTCAATCTTACGTAGTAACATTGCTGCGAGGCCCGTCCTGTGCCATTCGGGCAAAACAGCCATCCCGCGCAGGTGGCCTTCATTGCTTGCCACTGATCCCGCAATCGTTCCAACGATGACTCGGCCGGACGCTGCCACGAGTAGGTGCATGCGCTGCATTCTTCTCACCAGCGACGCCTCGTCGAGCACCGTGTCCGCGAAAGCCTCCGGGGTGTATTTCTCGCTGTAAGGTTCGAATGCCGCAGTCAGGCAACGCAAAATCCCGCATGCATCATTCGGCTCCGCAGGCCGGATCAGAACTTCTCCCAAGTTCTTCATATTGGGATGCTGAGGCGGGCGCACTCGGTGCATCTAACTCTGCAGGTTTACACTACCAGAAAAAAAGGGTACCTACGCCTCATGCTTTCAGCGCTTCGGTTAAGCCTGTTCTACGCATGGATTTTTCTCCTGACTTGGGCCGCGATTCCGGGATCGGCCCAGGACGTACAGATGGTTCCGGACAAGCAGGACCGCGAATCGGCCGAGAAAGCACAGACTCACGAAGTCGACAACGACGAACCGGTCACGACCTTCAAAGCCCGCTCGAACCTGGTGCAGTTGTTTTACAACGTGAAGGACAAGAAGGGCGGCTTGATCCCGAACCTGCCTAAGGAAAGCTTCGAGGTCTTCGAAGACGGCAAGCCCCAAACCATCAAATATTTCACCGCTGACTCGAACCTGCCTCTGACTTTGGGAATCATGATCGACTCAAGCGCAAGCCAGGAGAACGTGCTTGCTATGGAGCAGCAGGTGGGAGGCGCGTTTCTTACTGAGATTCTGCGGGAGAAAGATTTAGCGTTCGTCATCGATTTCAACATCGGTGTGAGCCTGCTGCAGGACTTCACCAGCAATGTTCGTAAGCTCAAGGCCGCTCTGAACAGTGTGCGAATCAATAGCGGCGGGCAAGCTAGATTACCGGGCACGCCCGGGCAAGGCGGCGGTCCAGTTCCGACGATCGGCCAGCCCAAGGGTACTCTGCTTTATGACGCGGTTTATCTTGCCTCGCACGACCAAATGGCCCAGCAAGTCGATCGCAAAGCTATGATCCTGCTGACGGACGGGCAAGATCAGGGAAGCCAGTACAAAGTGAGAGACGCGATTGAAGCGGCGCAGAAGGCTGACACGATTATCTACGTCCTGCTCTGTGCCGACCGCGGTTTCTATGGCTTTGGCGGGTACGGTGGCGAAGGCGAGATGAAGAAACTGACCGCAGAAACGGGCGGCCGCGTTATCGAGGTTGGCAATAAAGCGGAGAAACTCAAAGCTGCATTTGACCAGATTTCTGACGAGCTTCGCAGCCAGTACAACATAGGATATGTGCCTACTAACCTCACCAAAGACGGTGGCTTCCGCAAGGTCGAAATCCGGTCCAAGGACGGCTACAAGATCCAGTCCCGGAACGGATACTTTGCCAGGGCCGACGCGGATTAGAGCTAGCGATTTGTGATCGAAACGCGGAAAGTCGGCTTAGCCTTTTCAGACGGCTCCATCTCGTAACTTTGCTCGGTTTTTGCAGGATCGTAATCGCGCCACAACCAAATCATCTCCTCGGGAAACTCGGCGGCTCCCTGAGCGCTGTTGTGTGTGCCCGCCCCGAAGCTGAGGTGAAAATCGTAGTCCTTGAGCTTAAGAGCTGTGGCTAGACGAAGATTGGCCAGGGGCCAGTCGCCATAACGAATGTCGAGATCGTTCGAACCGTCCTGCAGCCAGATTCGGATATTCCGCTTGGCTTCGTGCAATACTTTCTCCGGATAATCCTGACCGCCATCCGCAACGTTCGGGTCTTCCTTCCACTGGATGCTTTCGAAGCTGCCGATCCAGGAAATGACGCGGCTGAAC
>JBKPSP010000135.1:0-34449 GCA_046735175.1 Acidobacteriota bacterium | reverse complement strand
CGCTTAATCACCATGACGGTGTGAGACTTTTCTACATCGAGGACTGGCATTCCGTAAATCGGGCTGGATTGGTCGGTTTTGGCGGCGGGATTGGTAACGTCGTTCGCGCCGATGATCAGAGAAACATCGGTCTGGGGAAAGTCGCCGTTGATATCATCCATCTCCATCAAACGGTCGTAGGGAACATCGGCCTCGGCAAGCAGCACGTTCATGTGTCCCGGCATTCGGCCGGCAACCGGATGAATGGCAAACCGGACGTCGACACCTTTCTTAGTCAACTGATCGTAGAGTTCGCGGACCTTATGCTGTGCCTGAGCCACTGCCATCCCATAGCCTGGCACGACAACGACGCGGCTCGCGGCTGCCAAAATTCCTGCGGCTTCTTCCGGAGAGGCACTCTTCACCGGCCGCGCTTCTTGCGCCGCAGCCGCTGCTGGCGCCACTTGTCCGAAAGCTCCAAATAGGACATTGGTGAACGAGCGGTTCATCGCCTTCGACATGATTACGGAAAGGATGAAGCCGGAAGATCCGTCGAGCGCGCCGGCAATAATCAGCAGCTTGTTATTCAGCACGAAACCCATGGCCGCAGCCGATAGGCCGGCATACGAGTTCAACAGCGAGATGACGGTCGGCATGTCGGCGCCGCCGATCGGGATGACCAGCATGACGCCGAACACCAGCGCGATTCCCACCATGATCGGATAAAGATGCGGCGTGCCCGGGTGCATCACAAGGTAAACAGCGATGACGACCGCAACCGCGAGCAGCGAGAGATTGACGAAATTCTGCCCTTTATAGGTGATCGGCCGCTGCGGAAGGACTTCCTGAAGTTTGCCGGCGGCCATCAAACTGCCCGTGACGGTTAGTCCGCCGAGAATCACTTCGCAGCACAGCACCGACATTTTGAAAGGCGGAATGCCGGAACCGTTCACGCCGAGATAGTATTCGGCTGTGCCCACCAGGGTTACGCAGAATGCACCGAAAGCATGGCTGAGCGCTGTCCGCTGCGGAACGGCGGTCATCTGCACCAGGCCGAGCGGCACGCCAATCGCTGTTCCGATGCCTAAGGCGGCAAAGATCCAGACGTAATCGACGCTGAAGTTCTCGAGTTTGCCGCGTGCCGCGAGATCGAGGATGGTGCCGCCAATCGCCAGCACCATGCCGATTTCGCCCGCCAGAATTCCGCGGCGCGCGGTTGGCGGCGCATTCATCCACTTGAGCGCAAGGATGAACAGGCCGCTGGCGACCAGATAAATGAATCCGATAAATGCCTGACTGCCTGCGATAGTAGTCATGACTTTGTAGGCCGGCTCGACTTAAACATTTTGAGCATGCGGTCGGTGATCAAAAACCCGCCGACGATGTTGCTGGTTGCCGCGATCACCGCCAGAATTCCGAGGATTCGCGCCAGCGGACTCTCATGCCGTCCGACCAGCACGATCGCGCCGACGACCGCGATGGCATCAAGCGCGTTGGTGATGGACATCAGGGGCGTGTGCAGCAGCGGCGAGATGCGCTTGATGACCTCGAAGCCGATGAAGCCGGCCAGCATGAACACGAACAGACCGTCGATTAGAGCTGTACCCATGTATGCTCCCGTAAGTTGCTAATGGCTAGTTGTTAGTCGACCCAACACTGCGATCACTGTTAGTGAAAACTCACGCTAGCCACTAGCCACTAAACTCGGCAACCCCAGCGCTTCCCTCACCCTCGCGTTCACCACTTCCCCGCCCTGTGCGACCAGGGTGTCGCGAATAATGTCGTCGCTTTCCGCCGGGCGAATTTTACCGTCCTTCACCAGGTTCTGCAGAAACGCCGTCAAATTTCGCGCGTACATCTGGCTGGCGTGATACGGCACGCCGCTGGCCAGATTGATCTGCCCGATGATGGTTACGCCATGCGCAACATAAGTTTCCTCTGGGTGGGTCAGTTCGCAGTTTCCGCCCCGCTCAGCCGCGAGATCGAGAATCACCGATCCTGGCGCCATGCCTTTGACCATGTCAGCGGTGACTAGAACCGGGGCTTTCTTGCCGGGAACAACCGCCGTCGTAATGACAGCATCGTTTTCAGCGACGACCTTGCCCAACAGTTCGCGCTGTTTCGCATAGAACGATTCATCCTGCGCCTTCGCGTATCCGCGGGCATCCTGCGCATCCTGAGTTTCAAGCGCGAGTTCAACGAAACGGGCCCCCAGGCTTTGCACCTGCTCCTTCACTGCGGGGCGCACATCGTAAGCAGAAACCACCGAACCCAGCCGGCGCGCAGTCGCGATCGCCTGCAACCCCGCAACCCCGGCGCCAATGATCAACACGCGTGATGGAGTGATCGTGCCCGCCGCCGTCGTCATCATGGGAAACATTCGCGGCAGCGTGCCCGCAACCATCAGGACCGCTCTATAGCCGGCGATGGACGCCATGGAGGATAGCGCGTCCATGCTTTGCGCGCGCGTGGTCCTAGGCATGAGTTCGACCGAGAATGCCGTCACCCCCGAGCGGGCGATCTCCTGAATCGCCTCTGCAGCCGCCAGAGGACGCATGAACCCGATCAGCAGTTGGCCGCGGCGCATCAACGCAAGATCGCTGGCGCCATTCTTGTCGTTGGCGCCGTTGCACAGTACCTGCACAATGATGTCGGATTGGGCGAACACAGCCGCGCGATCCGCCAGCAGTTTCGCGCCCTTTTCCTGGTATTGAGCGTCAGGATATCCGGCGTCAACACCGGCGCCGCTTTGAATGGCGACTTCCAGCCCCGCCTTCGCCAGCATCGTCACAACCGCGGGCGTAAGCGCAACCCGCCGCTCTCCGGGATAAATCTCTTTTGGAACCCCAACAATCACGTTTTGCCTCGCCGATTACCTCAGCTGTTAGAAAGACGGTATTGTACGCGTAGTCCGAAAATAGAAAAAGTGATCGAAATCACACACGCTGCGCTGCAGTCCGATCACGCAATTGGATTGCTTTGCGAACTTCGCGCCACCTTTCCGACCTTTGCGGTTAGAACTTTTGAGCTCGCCACGCGAACGGCGCGAGAAGCCACTTCAGTGTGCGCGAATAATGTCGCTCAACAAGTCAGGCTTCGACTCATCACGAACCAGGTGCGGGTACTGCTCCCCTCCGTGATAATTCAGGCTATAGGTTTTGAAATAATCAGTGTTCTCCACCAGCAGGTCCAATGGCTGTGAGCCACTCTTCCCGGCGTAAAGCGCGTCCCGAAATACTTGAGGCGTAAAGCGGCGGCCATTGACCGCCACGATTTTCATGCCGGGCCCGATTCCCGCCTGCGCGGCGACCATGCCTTCAATGGTATCGTCAATTCCGCCGTCTTCCTTGACGATCAGCCCGACTGAGAACGATGCGTTGATCGTCCGATGGTCCTCTTCCCAGGTGCGCATCATCTCTGAGCGATACTCGTCATAGACCAACTTCCAGCCGCTTCCTTCGATTCCTCCGAGCGGCGCCCTTGCAGCGTGGGTCGTCAGCCGGTCGTTCCAGAAGCCGCGCCAGTCGTAAGGAGCAATCTGGTTCAACGCATTTACTACGTCCTCAAAATTGTAGGTCTTCACCATCGGCGCAGTGCTCGGCGCGCCATGAAACAGACGGCAGAAATCATCGATGGATTTCTGCCCGTGAGACTGCTGGCGAATGATCGTATCTACCCACAGCCAATTCAATTCGTCTTCGTCGTAATAATCCACATTGCGCCGCCACGAGTCCCAATCGTGGGAACCGTAATATAACGCTGCGGCAAAGTCGGCTGTGTCCTGAAGGTTGCGCCACGTTCTCCCGGGCCGATGATCCAGTTGGGCCGCGACTCGGGCCAACTCGTCGCGAAACTGTTCTGGTGTCCACATCCCGCTGCGCGCGGGAAGTATTTCGCCGAGATATTCCGTCAATCCCTCGTAGACCCAGAGCAGATCATCCTGCATGGTCTGCTGATAATCAGACGTTGTCAGGTCGGCGGGACGGCGATACTTTCCGTTCCACGAGTGCACATATTCGTGCGAAAGGAGGCTGGCATGAAGCACACGTAATTGTGGATCCGCCAGCGTGCGCTCTTCCGTCCGGCTATCGTTCGATTCATGATGTTCAAGGCCGAAGTGGGCAACGTGATCGCTCAGGCTATACAGAAAGTGATAATCGTTGTAGTGGGTAGCGCCGAACAAGGTCGTAGTTTGCTTGACCAGGTTGGAGTAGTGGTCCCAGACTTCCTGCGGAACATCGAGTGCCGTAGCGCTGTCTGCAGCGATATCCATTTCGACCGGAGGTTTTTGTCCTTGGGTCAGAGGGACGACTTTCAGATACTCGCCGGTGATGATCGGTGAATCGATTAATGTGTAAAGCGAAACTGGTCCGAACTGGCTTTCGCTGCCTGATTGCGAAATCACCGGTAGCGCGGACCCAAACTTCCAGCCCGCGGGGAAACGAACAGTGGCCGTATATGTTATCTGGTCCGCGGTCCAACCCTTGGGATAAAGCAGGACCTGGTTCCAACTGATCACCGCCATCTTACTTGTGGCTGAGGCTCCCGCGGTAAATAGCGCGGCTCCATCACTCGCCGGCGAAAGGTAATCGAGACTGGCATGCACCTGCTGCACTCCGGCAGGAACTTCGACGTTGACAGTCCAGTTGTCGTCGAGGGCCCGGCGCCATTTCAGGAATTGACCATTGCCTGTGAACTTGAGCCCGGCAATATCGATGACCGGGCCGCTGGGAGCGTGTTCGCCGGGAATCCACTTCGGATAGTAGAGCGTGAGCGTGCCGGGAGCGGCTGGAATCGTAAGCTGCGCATGAAAGATTTTTCGCGGTGCATCGCTGGCGTCGAGCGCAATGGCGATATGCGGCGCCGCCGGCGCGGCAAATAGCTGCGGTGCAAATGAAGCAAGCAGTCCTAACAGAACAGCACAAGCGGATCTCTTCATGCGCCTCCCGAAACAAACCCCTGAATATACCAGCGAGCCATGATCATCGTCACCCGCGAGTCTTGTATCATCTCCTGCGTGAGTTCCCGGCGCGGCAAGTTCATCACCTTCGAAGGCCTGGATGGCTGCGGCAAGAGCACTCAGATGGAAAAACTCGCCGCCAAGTTGCGCGAGCATGGGCTCGCGATCACGGTCACGCGCGAACCGGGAGGTACGCCTATCGGCGAAAGGATTCGTCAGATTCTCCTTGATACCAAAACTTCGGGGCTTTCCATCAACGCCGAGCTTGCGTTAATGTTCGCTTCTCGCGCGCAACATGTTGAAGAAATCATCCTCCCAGCATTGGCGGCCGGAAACATCGTGCTCTGCGACCGCTTCACTGATTCGAGCGAGGCCTACCAGGGAGGCGGGCGCAAGCTCGGTAGTGCCCCGGTTTTGGAGCTGCATCGCGTGCTTTGCGGAAATCTGCAACCGGACCTTACCATCCTCATGGATTCCGAGGTCGCGGCCAGCGTGGATCGCGCTCGCCGCCGTAATCGCGCCCGGGAAAATCCGGAGTCGTCCGACGAAAGCCGCTTTGAGCGCGAGAACCGAGCGTTCTTTTCGCGGGTGCATTTTGCGTATCTGGAAATTGCGAAGCGCGAGCCGGAAAGAGTTGCGCTGGTTGATGCTCGGGGAACGCCCGAGCAAACTCATGCGAAAATCCTGGGGCTGGTAAACGAAAAACTTGCGTTGTTGGGGTCTGCTGTGAAGGCACGAAATGTCAGTTAATCGGAGGGAGTTTGTTGCCGCCTCTGCCTTCGCTGGAGCAGCCAACCTGCTAAGACCGTATGGCTCGAACGTCCTCGCCCGAGCTGCAGCATCCGAATCGGTCAATTCAAAGCCCGCTCAGGGCAAGAAGGCCTACGGCTCCGGCCATTTCGGCGAATGGATCGAGGACGAATTCGGCTTGCCCGCTTTCCGGTATACCTGCGATCAGGTCAACGACCCCAAAGCAAAAACCGAAGTAAACCCGGGAATTCTATTGCCGACAGAGCACATTCATCAGGTCGGCAACGACCGCATCGTCGCGATTGCGTCGAATTACGGCACCGTTCGCGTCCGCCAGGATGAAGGAGCTCCCAAATTCCTTAATGACTACGCCGCTGAGCGTGGACACTTCGCGGGCGGCTTTGGATATCTCGGCGATGGCAAGAGTACGTTCAGCACGTACTATCCCGGAAATGCTGCGTCGTTCGAGCGAGTGTTCGGAATCGGCTACTTTCGGAAGAAGCTGAAAGCAGGTGAGTACGGGATCGATCACATCATTCTTGCACCCTTTGGCAACGATCCGGCGCTCGTCTCGCAAGTTGCAGTCACAAACAACGGAAGCGCCACGGCAAATCTTCGCTGGATCGAGTACTGGGGCTGCCAGCTTTATCAGTTCTCGTTTCGTTCTTTCATGGAAGGGCTTTCCGGGAAAGACATGCACGAACTACGACGAAACTTCGCCGCTCGCTTCGAGCACACCTTCACGAAACTGCCCGACGGCTCCGGCCTGATCGAGAAAAAAGAATTCCTTGGCCGGGATCCAGCCGAAAATGAAGTATTCAAGCGCCTGGTCGCCAATCTGGAGCAAAATCCCAATCCGTTTCTGGCTGCCCCAGACAAGAATGTTCCTAGGCAAGTGGAGTTCGACGACCTGAATCCCCCACCCACATTTCTGGTTTCGCTCGACGCTCCCGCCGAGAGCATGAGCACGAACGGCAAAAACTTTTTCGGGGCAGGAGGCGTGAACAATCCGTCTGGAATTTCGAAGCCCCTCGATGGCGACCTCAGCCAGACAGGCGCAGACAGCGCTTTGCTGCTTGAACGAAAATTCGAGCTCAAGCCCGGTGAAAGCCGCACACTGACTTTCCTTTATGGTTATCTCCCCAGCGGCTTCGATCTCGATTCCCTGGCAAAGAAGTATCGCAACTCGGCTTCAACCGCGATCAAAGATTCCTGTGAGCAGTGGAAGGAAAAAGGCCTGCGTTTTTCCACGGAATCCGAACCGTGGGTTGAGCGCGAGGTCACATGGAACCACTACTATCTGCGCAGTGGCCTCACGTACGACAACTTCTTTCATCAGCACATTCTTTCGCAGGCTAGCATTTACCAATACGTAATGGGATTTCAGGGAGCGGCCCGCGACCCGCTGCAACACGCGCTGCCGTTTCTCTTCAGCGACCCTGAAATTGTCAAAGAAGTTCTTCGCTACACGCTGAAAGAAGTACGGCCGGATGGCTCCCTTCCTTACGGCATCGTCGGCCACGGCATGATTATGCCGACTGCCAGCGACAACTCCAGTGACATGCCGCTGTGGCTGCTCTGGGCCACGAGCGAATACGTTCTTGCCACTCGCGACCGACAGTTTCTCGACTCTGAAATTGTTCCGGTCTATGGCTCTCAAAACCGCGAGCCGGTGCGCGGCCTTCTGGCCCGCTGTTACAAGCACCTGACCGATGATGTCAAAACCGGCCAGCACGGGCTCATGCGCATGTTGCATGACGACTGGAACGACGCACTGGTTTCCGGGTGGGTGCCTGCCAATCTGACTGACGAATGCGTGGAAAAAGGCGAGAGCGTCCTTAACTCTGCGATGGCTGCATATGTCTTCGATCACTATGCGTTGATGCTGATCTTCGCAGGTGACGACGGCCATCTCGCATCTCAGATTCGCGTGAAAGCCGAGGATCATCGCAAAGCCGTTCAGGACCAATGGGCCGGCAAGTGGTTCCGTCGAGCCTGGCTAGGGCCGACGCTTGGCTGGCTCGGAGAAAAGGGCCTCTGGCTTGAACCGCAGCCGTGGGCGATCATTGGCCGAACCGCAACAGACGAACAAACACGCACTCTGATCGAGATCATAGACCGGGAACTGCGCAAGCCCTCTCCAATCGGCGCCGTGCAGATTAACGAAAGCCCTGATCGCGTAGCAAACGGAGTGTGGAAGATGGAACCGGGAACAAGCGTGGCCGGTGGCGTGTGGCCGTCACTGGACCAGACTCTCATCTGGGCGCTCGCCCAAGTTGACGGCGCTATGGCCTGGGATGAATGGAAGAAAAATTCGTTCGCGCGACACGCGGAAGTTTATCCGGATATCTGGTACTCGACCTGGAGTGGCCCCGATGTTCTGAACTCTGCATCGAGCAAGCGCCCCGGCGAGACTACACCGACGGCCAAACCTTTCGGCTGGCCGGATTTCCCGGTTCTCAACATGCACACGCATGCCTGTCCGTTATATTCGCTAAGCAAGTTGATTGGCCTGGCATTTACGGAATCGGGGATTGCGCTGGCTCCTACGCTGCCGCTTGCTTCATTCAGGTTTGAGTCGCCGCTGTTGGGCCTCATCAAGTCTGCGCAGGGATACCAAGGCTGGTACGCTCCATCTGTGCAAAACACCTATAGCGTTCGCCTGACGCTGCCGGCGGACGAACTGAAACATCTGCAACACGTCGAGATCAATGGCAACAAAATCCGGCCACGTGTAGCAGACAACACGATTGAACTACGTGGGACCGGCGGAGCAGGTGCTCGACTCCGTTGGTCTGCGACTCGCGGGTAACTATGCCCTTCTCCGATTTTCACGGCAACGCCGATGTCGTTCATAAAGTTCGCGACATGCTTGCGCGCGAACGCTTCCCTCATGCCGTGATCCTCACCGGTCCGGCAGGGTCTGGCAAGTACACGCTGGCCACGATGCTCGCACGCGCGATGAATTGCCTCGAACCTCCGGCCGGCTTGCCGGATTTCTGCGGCAAATGCTCGAACTGCACCCGTATCGGGCAGCTTGAGGACCTCGATTCACGATGCGCTGAGGCGAGCGAAGCGCGGGAGGCCCTGAAGGAGACCGACAAGAAAGAGACACGCCTATTCATCCAGACGCATCCTGACGTCCTGGTGATTCCACCCGATCCGCCGCAGATGATGATCAAAGTCGATCAGGTCAGGCGCGTAATCGAGAACATTTACTTTCGACCCGCTGAAGGCCGCGAACGCATATTCATCTTCACCGACGCTGCATTCATGAAAGAGGCGGCGAACTCGCTGCTGAAGGTCCTCGAAGAACCGCCTGAATTCGCCACGATTTTTCTATTGGCGGAAAGCGCCGGTGAACTCCTGCCAACCATCCGCTCGCGCTGCATGGTCCTGTCGCTTCACTGTTTGTCGCTCGCCGAGATCGAAGAATATCTCGCAAGACATCGCCCGGAATGGAAGGCGCAGCAGCGGGCATTGGTGGCGCGACTTTCAGAGGGCGCGGTCGGCCGGGCGCGCTCATTTGATCTCGAGACTTATTCGGGCGTTCGGCAGCAGGCATTGACACTTCTGAAAACTGCTTTGCGAACCGGAGACCACTCCGACCTGTTCAAGATCACAGAGACTTATCGGGCCGGAGCCGAAGGACGCGAGAAGTTGGACCTCCTGCTGCATTGCCTTTATTCGCTTTTGCAGGACCTTTTATTTCTCGATTCGAAGTCGCCCGAGCTGGTTCGGAACACCGATATTCGCGCCGAACTCGATAAATTGTCACCGTCGGCAGATTTTGAATGGCTCTCGAACGCCGCCGATAAACTTGCGGAAGTGGAACGCGGGCGGCGGCGAAACCTTCTGCGCTCGCTCTCGCTCGATGCCTTCGAGGCGGCGCTTGAAAAAAGCTGAATCAGCCGGCAGTTGCTTTTCCCCAATTTTCAGCGGCCGCAATTCTTCGTGATACAGCCGGATGCGAATGGAACCACCACTCTACCCAGCGCGAGGGCGTCCGCTCGGCAAGATTCTGCTCCGCGAGCTTGTTCATGGACGAGATGAAAGGCGTAACCGTTCCGATGTTTTCGAATGCGTAACGATCGGCCTGGCGCTCGTTGAATCTCGAAAAAGCGTTGAGCGCCGGCATCAGCAGAAAAGAGAGAACAGCAAAAATCAACACTAACAACGGCAGGTTGGCGAAGTCCGAAATCGTCACGAACATGTGCCAGCGGTCAGTCGCATAATGCAGTATCAGGTTCGCCGCCCAGAATCCAACCAGGGTTACGCCTGCCTGTACTCCAATACTTTTTGCAATGTGCTTGTGAACGTGATGACCGAGCTCGTGCGCAAGCACGGCTTCGATCTCGTCCGGCGAATAGTTGTCGAGAAGAGTGTCTGCGAGAATGATCCTCCGCGTGTTGCCAAGGCCGGTGAGCGCTGCGTTGGCCTTCTTGCTCTTTTCCGAGAGCCGCCATTTGTAAACGCCGCGCACGCGTGTGCCGGCGCGCTCGCCAAGGCGAACCAATCTGAGTTTGAGTTCCTCATCCTGCAGCGGCTCGAATTTGTAGAAGATGGGAAAGAGCACAACCGGCGCAAGCTGCGCGATGAGAACCACAACGCCCAGAAACCCCACCCATGCCACCAGCCACCAATGCTGAGAAAACTGGCGAATGATCAGATACAGCAATTCGACCAGTGCGGATGCCAGGACTGCGCCGACCAGGAGCCCTTTGACTTCATCCCAGATCCACGCACGAAAGTTTTGATTGGATAACTGATATCGCTGCTCCAGGCGGTAACTATAGAAATCGAGGCCGAACCCGAGTAATTTCCCGATGACCATCAATATGATGGCGTAGAGAAAAACCGCGAACGCATAGCTCTGAAACGCGCCTTTGTACGCGAGGTCGCGGAGCCAGCCGCTCCAACCGGTAACTACGAGCACAACTAAAAAGGCGAGACTCAACGCAAATTCCGCGATGCCGAGCCAGCGGCGTATGCGATTGTATTGCCGCGCGTCGGCAGAGTCCGGCAGCTGGGGTGTGCTCGTCGCAGCCATGGCTCTGATTATGTCACCGGAGTGCCACAGGCGCGAAGTTACTTCCGAGAGATTAGAGCACGAGAGCTGAATCTGGAGCTACGAAATTCTCGCAAAAGCGCAGCGCTCAGGTCGAGTGAACAAACTTTTCCGCAGTAGCCAGAATTTCCTGGACCAACTCCGGAGATGCGGCTTCCGCATAGATTCGCAGCAGCGGTTCGGTTCCCGACGCGCGAAAGAGTACCCAAGGTTCTGCGCCGTTTCCGTTGCTGGAGGCACCAAGAAAGAACTTGATGCCGTCCATGCCTTCCTTTTTTATAACAGCAAAATTTCCCAGCCTGGTCGTTGCATCTCCCCGGGCGCGTGAAATTGCTCCGAGTTTAACCTCGTCGGAGATGTGCAGATCGCGCCTGCCGTAGAAATGTTTCCCGTATTCCTTCTGAAGGGCCGCGACCAGTTCGCCAAGCGGCTTCTTCTCTTCCGCCATCACGTTCGCCAGCAGCAGCGAATTCAAAATGCCATCGCGCTCGGGCAGATAACGCGAGTATCCGATTCCACCCGATTCTTCCCCGCCAACCACGATTTCGCGCTCCATCATCAGGTCTGCAATGTATTTGAAACCAATGGAGCACTCGTTCAGCTTGCGGCCATGCTTCGCTGCTATGCGATCGAGCATGCGCGTGGTGTTGAACGCGCGCACGACTTCGCCCGGCCAGTTCTTCCGGGTCAGGATCCATTGCAACAACACGGAGAAAATCTTGTGTGAATCGACAAAGCTTCCGTCTTCCGCGACCGCACCAATGCGGTCGGCGTCCCCATCTGTGGCAAACCCCGCGTGGCACTTTTCCCGAACGACCGTTTCCTGAAGCATGAGAACATGTGGCTCGATAGGCTCAGGATTGATATCGGGGAACAACGGATTCACTTCCTGGCGGATGGCTACGAAGTCGATTCCATGTTGCTGGAAGATCTGCGCAAGCACACCGCGCCCCGATCCGTACATGGAGTCGATAGCGAACTTGAATCCAGCTTTTGCAATCAGGTCGAGGTCAGCGAACTTGCAAACCGCTTCAATGTAGGCCGGCTTCAGATCAATTTCTTCAATGCTCGCCTGCTTGCCCGTCGGCATTACGCCTGCCGCAGTCTCCTGCTCGATAATCTTCATGATCGCCGGAGTGGCGGATCCGCCGAACTTCGCCTTGAACTTCACACCATTCCAATTCCATGGGTTGTGACTCGATGTGATCACCACGCCGCCTGCCGTGCCCATGTTCTTTACTGCGTATGAGATCGCCGGAGTCGGCGCATAATCACTTGCAAGCTTGATCGGAATGTCGGCGCCTGCCAGGACCTCGGCGGCCGCGCGCGCGAAACTGGGAGAACCGAAACGCGTGTCGTATCCGACGATCACACCGCGTGACGCGTCTTCGTGATTTAGAACATACGAAGCGATCGCACCCGCAACCCGGCGGACATTGGCGAACGTGAAGTCGTCAGCGATGACCGCACGCCAACCGTCGGTGCCGAATTTGATAGGGGGCGTCTGTGATTGATGGGTGGTGGCCGGTTCGGTCGTCGTACGTCGTACGTCGTTCGTCGTGCGCTGGTTTTCCATGATTGATTGTCTGTGCCCGTCATTCGCCTGTCGCCTTCGATGCGAAACCTCTTCGCGTACGACGTACGACCAACGGCGAACGACGCTTTTCACACCAGCTTCTTCAATTTCTTCTCATCCAAATGCTTGACCACTTTACCCACGTCCTGAGCATTCGCCCGAGTCGTGACCAGCAACGCATCGGCGGTTTCAACAACGACGGCGTCGTCAATGCCGACAACCGCAACGAATTTCCCTGGCGCGTGAATGTAATTTCCGCTGGCATTCAGGGCAAAGATGCCTTTGCCCGCAACCAGGTTGCCGTGCGCTGGAGTTCGCTTAGCCACGTGATGCTCGTGAAGGGCCGTCCAGGAGCCCAGATCGTTCCAGCCGAACTCCGCGCGAAGACAATAGATGTTCGAGGCCTGCTCGCCTTTGGCCGATCTCGGTTCGAGCACGGCATAGTCGACGCTGATGTTCTCGCACTTGGGATACAGGCGATTGAAGGTGGAAGCAAACTTCGGCGTGCCGAAAACTGCTGCAATTTGTTTCAGCACCGCTGCCGTATTCGGCAGATGTTCGTTGAGCGCGCCGACCAGTGTCTTCGCGCTCCACAGAAACATTCCGCTGTTCCAGAAGTAGTTGCCCATCTTCACGAACTCTGCCGCCTGCTCGGCGTTCGGCTTCTCCGTGAAACGCTTGACATTGAGAGCAGTGCCTGAAGCCAGCGAGCCAGTCTCGATGTACCCGTATCCGGTCTCGGCGCGAGAGGGTTGGATGCCCAGGACGACGATGTTCTCGCCGGAGGCGGCAATCTCTACACCCTCGGTGATCACCGCGCGGAAGCGCGTTGGATCGCCAATAACGTGGTCCGAGGGAAAAAGCCCGAGCACCGCGCCGGGATCGATTTGCTCGAGGATAAAAGCCGCCAGCCCAATTGCCGGCGCAGTGTTACGTCCCACCGGCTCGGCGAGGATTTGCTCCTGACGTAGCTTTCGCAACTGATTCAGGATTTCCGGGCGCAAATCGTCATTCGTGACCACCCAGAACTGCTTCGCGGGCGCAAGCGGCAACAGCCGCGCGACTGTTTGCTGGATCATGGTCTGCTTGCCATCCAGCGCTAGAAGTTGTTTCGCGCGCTTTTTGCGGCTGAGCGGCCAGAACCGCGTTCCGCGGCCGCCGGCAAGAATAACGGGATAGAAGTTGGCGCTCATCAAGATTTCAGATAGAAGATTTGAGATTTCAGATTATGCGGCCCCACCGCGTCAATATGAAATCTGAAATCTGCATCACACCAGACTCGTCTCAGGGTCCGGCAGCTTCGTACCGGGCACATAGGACTTCAGGAACGTCACTTCTGGCTCGGGATGCACAATAAACTTCTGATCGCCCGTCGGCACTACGACGGCATCGCCTTTTGAAAGGGTGACCGCTTCCGATCCGACGCACTCGAGCACCGCCTTGCCATCGATCGCGACCAGTATCTGAACGGAATTTTTTTCGCTTGATAGCGGCTCGAATACCTGTGGTGCCGACAACTCAAAATGTTCGACGACAAAAAACGAAGACGAGACGAGTTGCCGCACGCGATTTCCGTTCTGGCCGATTTTGCGGGAAGACTGCGGCTTGACCTTGCCCGACGCAACTTTCTCCTTGATCACTCGCAGGCCATCGTGGAGGTGAAGCTCACGCGGCCGGCCGTAGTCGTAGAGGCGAAACGTCGTGTCCGACTGCTGCTGCGTCTCAACAATAATGGAACCCGGCCCAAGCGTGTGCACGGTACCTCCGGCTACGTAAATCATGTCTCCGGCGTTTACTTTGATCCAGTTCAGCAGTTCTTCAGCGCGATTTTCCTCGATCGACTTCTGAAATTCCGCGCGCGTAACTCCGGGTTGCAGCCCCAGCGCAAGCTCGGCTCCTGCCTCAGCATGCGCCACGTACCAGCACTCGGTCTTGCCGCAGGGCTGCCCAATGGCGTGAGCATCGTCGTCATCGGGATGTACCTGGACGGACAGTTTTTCGTGCGGAAAAAGAAATTTTGCCAGCAGCGGAAAACGAGCTTCATCGGCGGGGGCCGTGCCTATCAGGTCGCGCCCGTATTCCACCGCAAGATCTTCTAACGCCCTTCCGGCGAACGCGCCATTCTGGACACGGCAGTGGTCGCCTGTAAGCCAGGACTCGCCAATTTTTTCCTCAAACGTCTTCGCGTAGATGGGCGAGAGATCGTGCGTGCCCCAGGGCCGGGGGTCAAACAGCGGCGTCATTAGAAGTGGATAGAGTTTGCTCATCCCAGGTGAAATGGGGTTGCCACTGCCCCACTTCTCGCCGCTTTTGCGAGAAGTGGTACTTAGAAGCGTAACTCAGGGGAAACGCTGCCCGCAAAGACGGGTACCCTGATTGAAGAGGGGCGTTAAGTGCAAAAGCCTGCACCGCGCAGCCCCGGAGGGGCGAAAAAGCTTAGCCCAGGACGTTAGTCCTGAGTAAGCAATTTTATGCGAGCCGAGTCCCGTAGGGACGGCACATTTCTCAGATAGTCTCGACAAATTTTTTGATTCGATCGAGCGCCTTGTTCAGATTCTCGGTCGAGGTCGCGTAGGAAATACGGATGTGATCGCTCGTGCCGAAGCCCTCACCGGCAACTGTTGCCACATGCGCCTTGTGCAGCAGACCGTGCGCCACATCGGCCGCACAGGTCAATCCGCTATTACCGAACAACCCTGAAACATTCGGATAGGCATAGAACGCGCCTTCCGGCATAGTGCAGCGAAGCCCCGGAATTGCACGCAAACCTGCGATGACGTGATCACGGAGGCGAATGTATTCTGAGCGCATTTCCGCGACGCATTCCTGGGGGCCGTTCAGTGCTGCAACAGCCGCCTTCTGCACGATCGAGGTCGGGTTCGACGTGGACTGGCTCTGCAGCTTCTGCGCGGCGGCAATCACTTTTGCCGGTCCAAGGGCGTAGCCGAGGCGCCACCCGGTCATGGCATAGGTCTTGGAAAGCGACCCGACAACCAGAAACCGATCGCGATATTCGTTCAGCGATCCGACCGAGAAATTCTCGCCGGTGTAGTTGAGGTAAACGTAGCACTCGTCCGAGATCACCCAAATACCGCGTTCGTGCGCCAGGCGGACAACTTCCGTCATGTCGGCCGGGCTCATCACCGCGCCAGAAGGATTCGACGGCGAATTCAAGATGATCAGCTTGGTTCGAGGGGTGATCAGCCTCTCGATCATCTGCGCAGTGACGCGAAAATCCTGCGCTTCGTCGGCATGCAACAGCACGCACTTGCCGCCGGCGTAGTTCACGATGTCCTTGAACGAAACCCAGTAGGGCACCGGCAGAATGACTTCGTCGCCGTGGTCAACCAGCACCGAAATCGTATTGAAAAGTGCGTGCTTGCCACCGACGGACGCGCAGACCTCGTCGCGCTTATAGGCTGAGCCGAAGTCGGTCGAGTGTCGCTTGGTGATTGCATCTTTGAGTTCCAGTGTGCCGCCAACAGCCGTGTAGCGCGAAAAGTTGCCGCGGATCGCAGCGATGGCAGCTTCCTTTACATGTTCAGGCGTAGCGAAATGCGGCTCGCCTGCGGTGCAATCCACCACCTCGATTCCCTGCTGGCGGAGTTTCTCGGCTTCCGCGACCGCGGCCATAGTGGCCGAAGGCTCGATGCGACTGATGCGCGCGGCCAATTTCAACGCGACTCGAACTTCTGCGACTGGACTCATGTTTCTCCTCTGACTTTCCTCTGTGTAACTCTGCGCCCTCTGTGGTTTACGCTTTTGACTTCCGCAACTTAAACGCGGGATCAAGTTTTTCCTTGAGCCTGTGCTCGACCAGCTCGGGAACCAGTTTGCTGACGTCTCCGCCCAGCCGCGCGACCTCGCGCACCAGACGCGAACTCAGATACGAATATTTTTCCGCCGGCATCATGAATACCGTCTCAAGCTCCGGACGCAGCTTGCGGTTCATCAGAGCCATCTGCAACTCGTATTCGTAATCGCTAAGCGCCCGAATTCCGCGCAGCACCGCACTCGCCTTGACCCGCGCGGCGTAATCAACCGTCAGCCCGTCAAAAACATCCACCCGGACGTTCTTGAAATCTCCAGTGAGATCGTCCAGCATTTTCCGCCGCTCGCCGACGCTGAACAGCGGGCTCTTCTCCGGATTCCGCAGGATCGCCACCACCAGTTCGTCGAAAATCTTGCTCCCCCGCTCGACCAGGTCCAAATGCCCATTGGTCGGCGGATCAAACGATCCGGGATAGATAGCCGTGACTTTTTTCAATCAGCCTCTTGATTATGCACGCAGAAAACAGGCGGGCCGGAGATGAAATGATTTTAATAGCGGAACTTCAGTTAGACAATGATGAGCGGACGGGGAGTCCGCTCATCGCATCGTTTGAGCTTACCGCCGCGGCCCGGGCTTCCCTTCCGTCCCCGTGGGCATGGCCGTGACTTTTGCCACTGGTCCCGCGCCTTGCGCCGCACCTTGCGCCTGAGCAGCAGGCTGCGGTCCCGCCGTAGTCAAGCCCATCGCCTTGCGTACTTCACCTTCGAGACGGGCGGTGATGTCCTTGTTGTCCTTGAGGAACTGCCGGGCATTCTCGCGTCCCTGGCCGATGCGCTCGCCTTTGTAGCTGAACCAGGCGCCTGACTTTTCGAGGATATTCTGATTGACCGCGATATCCAGCAGGTCGCCTTCGCGCGAAATTCCCTCCCCATAAACTATGTCGAATTCGGCTTCGCGGAATGGGGCCGCCACTTTGTTCTTGACTACTTTCACCTTGGTACGGGAACCGGTGACGACATCGCCGTCTTTGATCGCGGCGATGCGGCGAATGTCCACGCGCACGGAGGAATAAAATTTCAGAGCGCGGCCGCCGGTGGTGGTTTCGGGGTTGCCGAACATCACGCCAATTTTTTCGCGGATCTGATTGATGAAGATCAGGCAGGTGCGCGACTTGGAGACGATGCCGGTCAGCTTGCGGAGGGCCTGAGACATCAGGCGGGCCTGCAGACCCATGTGGCTGTCGCCCATTTCGCCGTCAAGTTCGGCCTTGGGCACCAGCGCGGCAACCGAATCGACGACCAGTACGTCAATGGCGTTGGAGCGAACCAGGGCTTCAGCGATCTCGAGCGCCTGCTCGCCGTAGTCGGGCTGCGAAACGAGCAGATTGTCCACATCTACGCCGAGTTTCTTTGCGTAGATGGGATCGAGGGCGTGCTCGGCATCAACAAAAGCCGCCATGCCGCCGGCTTTTTGCGCCTCGGCGATCACCTGCAGAGTGATCGTGGTCTTGCCGGATGACTCGGGGCCGAAGACTTCTATGACGCGTCCGCGGGGAAAGCCACCGACGCCGAGCGCGGCGTCAAATGAGATCGCGCCGGTCGAGATCACGGAAATCGGAACGATTGCTTCCTTCGAACCCAATCGCATGATTGAGCCCTTGCCAAACTGCTTTTCGATCTGTGCAAACGCCAAGTCAATCGCCCGGTTCCGCTCGTCCGCCATGAAATTCTCCTATGTGGCGCGGGTACTCTTCCCCGCGAAATCTCGTCAAACTGGGTGCGAGTATATATTGGATTCTAAGCGAATAAAAGGCGAATCACCAAAATATTTTGGAAAAGTTCCCAAAAAAGAACATGATGCCTACGAAAGTAGGTAATCAAAAGCACTGAAACGCGAGATCGCCGAGAGAATCAACTTCTTTGCCGCGGATTTACACGGATTCACACCGATAAAAACCTTCGCGCGCAGAAAATCCAGAGGAGTCAAGACTGTACAAAACCCGCACCTAAGCCTCTGTACAGGAAAGTAGACCCTCACCTAGAGCTTTAACCCCGATTGATTTGCGCGGCTCTTCTCAGGATTCTAGAGATGAAGCAAACGAACTCTGTTTTTGCCCGCCCGCCACGCAGTCGGAAAGAGACCTTCAGTAGCTTCCCAGGAGCACACACATGCAATTTAGGGTGCGACCATTCCTTAGCACTACTACTCTCCTCGTCTCAACATCTCTCGTTTTCGGCAGCATCTGCGCAGCGCAGACCACTGCAGTTTGCAAATTCACTACCTTTAAGGCGCCCAGTGGCTACTCTTGGGCCAGTCCATCTGACATCAACGATAACGGAACCATTGTGGGGGCGGCATTGTCTCCGCCTATCAACACTGTCAGTTTCTGGTCCGGACTGGTGCGCAATCCTGATGGCAGCATGAGCATCTTTAAGGTTCCCACCGCCACACCCAAAAACACCTGGTTTACGAGGATGAATGATTCCGGCGTTCAGGTGGGTTATTTCGGCGAGGAGAATTTTCATGGCTTCGTGAAGAGTGGTAAGAGCGTTGTGAAAGTTGATTACCCCTTCGGTTCTGGCCCGAACACTTGGCTATTCGGAATCAACAAATGGCACACCATTGTGGGGCAGTTCGTGACCTTCAATCCCAACTTCACAGCAGGCTCTTTCAAGCTGATAAACGGCAAGTTCATTCCGGTGAAGATTTCAAACACAACTGAAGTCCTGGCATATTCCATCAATGACAACGGCGCGATCGCGGGTAAGTACAGCAAGACACCTTTCAACCGCCCGGCATTCTTCCATGGATTCAGACTTCGCACCGATGGCACCTACATCTCAATTAACCACCCTACGGGGCTACAACACAGTGGCACGGAAATCAGGGATCTCAACAGTGCCGGGGTCATGGTGGGAAACTGGCTGAGTCAAGACTCTCACGGCCTCACGCTCCAGCATGGATTTATTTTCCAGAACGGTCAGTTTAAAAACCTCGTCTACCCGGGCGCCCTGCTCACCACCGCCATGGGGATCAACAATAACGAAGTCATCGTTGGGACCGCGCGAATCCCAGCAAACAATGGTGGTTTTAACTACAACATCATTCCGTTTAAGGCTACGTGCCAGTGAAGTTTTCAGCCGCGCCAGACACGTCTCGCCATGCAGTCAAAAGCAAACTTCTCCGAATTCAGGAGCACAACTATGCAATCCAGAGTGCGATCATTCGCTAGTGCTGAAACCCTGCTGTTCTCATCCTTGCTTGCCGTGGCGACCATCTCCGCAGCGCAGACTACTGCGGTTTGCAAATTTACCACCTTTAAGCCGCCGAGCGGGTACAAGTGGGCGAGCCCGGCTGGAATCAACGACCACGGCACCATTGTCGGAGCGGTGATATCTCCGCCGATCAACGGTACGAGTTATTGGCGCGGACTGACGCGCAATCCAGATGGGAGCATGAGTACGTACACCTACCCGACTGTCACACCAAAGTACACATGGTTTTCAGACATCAATGACTCCGGCATTAAAGTCGGCTATTTCGGCCTTTACCTACATCGTGGTTTCGTGAAAAGCGGCAACCAGGCCGTAACGATTGATTACCTGGGTCCGGGGACGGATACCTGGCTTTATGGAATCAACAAGTGGGGCACGATTGTGGGTTCATTCGCAAACTATGGTAGCGACCCCAGCGGTTTTGGCGGTTTCAAACTGAAAAATGGTAAATTCATCGTCCTTAAAGTTCCAAATTCTACCTATATGAGGGCGTTTGGAATCAATGACAATGGCGTAGTAGTGGGACGTTACAGCAAGACCTCTCTGTCTGGTTTCAGCGCCTTCTATCATGGGTTCATTTTCCGCAATAACATCTACCACACCCTCGACCATCCGACAGGCGTTAGCCATAGTGGCACGGAACTAAACGACATCAACAGCTCTGGGGTAATTGTGGGCAATTGGCTGAGTCGCGATCCGCGGATAGGGGATTACCTGGGGCACGGGTTCATTTACAAGAATGGCAAATTTCAGAACCTCGCATATCCCGGTGCGCTGTTGACGACGGCCATGGGAATCAACAATAACGGAATCATTGTTGGATGGGCCCGGACAAGCGACTTCTACGACATCATTCCTTTCAAGGCGACGTGTCAGTGACTGGGTGAACCTGCTTGGCCACGGATTACGCGATTTTCACGAATCTCTCATTCGATTTTTGATCCGCGATGATCTGCGTAAATTCGTGGCTGGGATTTTGGCTTAAAGCGATTTGGAACGTTTCACGAAACGGAAATTCGATGAATCCACCCATGCTACAATTTTCAAGCTTTCCCGAAGCATTCCTCGCAACGCAATTGACTTGACATCGTGGCCCCAGCACCCAAATCCATTACCTACGCCGATGCGGGCGTCAACATCGATAAAGCCAATCGCACCAAGCAGCGCATCAAGTATCTTGCGCATAAAACCTTTACTAAGGGCGTGCTCAGCGAAATTGGGGGATTTGGTGGTCTGTTTGCGGTAGACAAAACCAAATACTTAGATCCCGTGCTAGTTTCGAGTGTGGATGGCGTTGGCACCAAGCTCAAGCTCGCCTTCGAGATGAATGTCCACCACACCATCGGCGCCGATCTGGTGAACCACTGTGTCAATGACATCGCCGTGCAGGGCGCCGCGCCCATGTTTTTTATGGACTATCTTGCGACGGGCAAGCTCGATCCGCAGATTGCGGAAAAAGTCGTCGAAGGGCTGGCCGAAGCCTGCAAGCACAATGGCTGCGCGCTGATCGGCGGCGAGACCGCCGAGATGCCGGGCTTCTATCCCGAAGGCGAATATGACCTCGCCGGATTCATCGTGGGTGTGGTAGAGCGCGAAAAGATTATTACTGGCAAAAACGTCGAGCCGGGCGACATCATCATTGGCTTGCCCTCAACCGGCCTGCACACCAACGGTTACTCGCTGGCCCGCAAGCTGCTATTCGAAGTGGCGAAGTACGAACCAGAAACCTACGTCAACGAGATCAAGGGCAAGGTCGGCAACGAGTTGATGCAGACCCACCGGAGCTATTGGCCGATTGTGAAGAAGCTGATCGCTGCCGAATGCGTCTCGGCGATGGCGCACATCACCGGCGGTGGGATCACCGAAAACCTTCCGCGTGTCCTGCCACGCGGAGTTTCCGCTGTGATCGAATTTGGCTCGTGGCCGGTGCCGCTGATCTTCACCCATATGCAGAAGATCGGGAACGTTCCTCACGACGACATGATGCGCACCTTCAACATGGGCCTGGGCATGTTGGTCGTTGTCCCCGCGAAGAAGTTCAACAAAGCCGAAAGCGTGCTCGACCGGGCGGCAGAAAAGTATCATCGAGTGGGGCGCATCGTGAAGGGCGAGCGAAAGGTCAACTACAGCTAGGAGTTCTTGGCCCAGATAAAAGCAAAACCATTTAACCGCAGAGACCGCCGAGTTCGCAGAGAAACAAATTCCCTGGTTCAGGCGCAGTTATTCCGCATACACACCCAAATGCCAGCTGCTCTCGCCCAATTGGATTGTTAAAACGTGGATGAAAGCGGATCTCAGCTCGCCAGTGAAGAGTAGATCTGCGAAGCTGGGGCGGTCGCGAAGAAGGCGCGGGACTGTTCAGAGATCGGAATGGAAGCCGTAAGTGTCGTACCCGCGCCGGGGCTGGATTCGATCTCGAAGGTGCCGCCAAGCTCTTTCAAACGTTCACGAATGCCGGCAAGGCCGACTCCCACCTTGGTACCAGATTGCTTGAACTGTTCAAGCGTATCCGTGTTGATTCCTTTGCCAAAATCCCGGATTATCAACGCCACCAAGCTCTCGGTGCGTGTGAGAGTAACATCCACACGCTTGCTGCCTGAGTGCCGGTGAACGTTGGTCAACGCCTCCTGCATGATGCGGAACAGAGCAGTCTCAACCGGGGTCGAAAGCCGGCCAAGGTCCTCGGGCAGTGTCAGCGATGTTTCAATTCCGCTGCGATTGCCAAATCCTTCCACATACCAACTGGCGGCGGAAGCGAAACCCGCGGCATCCAGCAACGGTGGGTGCAATAGATGCGAGAGGGTGCGGGTCTCGGCAATCGCACGGTCGAGAATGTTCTGCACTTCCTCGAGAGACTGCTTCCCAAGCTTGCCGGGTTTGCCGTTTTTCGCAAGGGCCATGGTCCCTATTTGGATCTTAGCTGCCGCAAGATATTGGCCAAGACTGTCGTGCAGCTCGCGGGCAATCCGCCGCCGTTCGTCATCCTGCACTCGCAGTAACTCGATAGATAGCCTGCGCAACGCCGAGGTGCGCTCTTCCACAATGGCTTCCAGGTGATCGCGGGCGCTGCGCAACGCGTCTTCCGCCAGCTTGCGCTCGTGCAAGTGGTCGCGAATTTCGTACTGGCGGCGGCGCGCGGTAATGGCGCTCCGGACAGCACTGATAAGGGTGGCGGCCCGCAGGGGCCTTTCGAGCAGCGTCACGTTTCCTAAAGGAGCCCGGGCACGGACCGCTACTTCGGTCGCGGCAGTGCTCATTCCACCGCCGGTGAGGACAATAATTGGGAAATCGGACCACGCAGGCTGGTCGCGTAGGTTCAGCGCCAACTGAAGAATGTTCTTCTCCGAAAGTGCTTCTTCAGCGATGATTGCGGCTCCAGCGCCGGCAATCGCAGCAGCAACTTCATCCGGAGACGTCGCCAGGCGAATACGCACTCCAGATTCCCGCAAGACATCTGCAATCAGGGTGGCATCCTTGCCAAAGGGCGCGAGGACGTAAACGTCCATTTCGCTGCTAAGTGAGCTACTCATCCAGCCGCAGTCCGTTTCCTCCGTTGTGCTGGCCGACAAGAGCGGGAATTCCGCTCAGCACCCCATGAAACTTGGTCAGAGGCTCCCCCACCCAAATCTGCCCGGGCCGCAACCTCAACTCGCGGATCGTATGCTCATGCGGGCCGCTGCGTTTCTTGATCATGGAGATTGCCTGCTTGACCTCTCCTTGCGCCTCGAAGTACCGCAAGACCAGAATGTTATCGGCAAGGTAACTGATGTCAGCAGGAGCTTGAATGTTACTTCCCACTAAACCGACTTGCGCCAGCACGAGCAAGGTTACAACTCCCTTGTGGTTCAGGTACGTAAGCAACTCGTGCAGGTGCAGTGCCAGGAATTGCTCGCCCGGCATAGACTGAAGAAAACCGTTCAGGCTGTCTATG
The DNA here is from genome assembly GCA_046735175.1 of Acidobacteriota bacterium. Taxonomy (GTDB): domain Bacteria; phylum Acidobacteriota; class Terriglobia; order Terriglobales; family Acidobacteriaceae; genus Gp1-AA145. The sequence continues at coordinate 11,138 of JBKPSP010000135.1, read as the reverse complement.
ACCGCCAGGCTCGCATTGTTGCGATCCACGGCTTGCCGGACCGACTCTACGAATTCGCCTGGACCCATCTCTGCCGGATCAACATGCTCGAGTTGCAGGTGCCCAGAATCGAGCAAAGGCTTGAGATCCATTCCCAAGCCGCGCGAACGGCGGATCAGAGTATCCAGCGTCTCTTCGAAGATAAACGCCGCAGTTTTCTCGCCGCGATCGGCAGCCGATTTCAGCCAGCGAACGGCAAGGGTGCTTTTGCCGCCGCCAGCAGGTCCGATGAGCAAGGTGCTGGTGCCGCGATCAAGCCCACCTCCAACCAGAGCGTCCAGTTCCGCGATGCCGCTGGTTGCGGGAGGCCGGTTATCGAGATCGGTGATATGCTCGGCCGCGACTAACCTGGGATAGACCTGCAGCCCTCCGGTCCGGATCTGATAGTCGTGGTAACCCTCGCGAAAGGCACAGCCGCGCAACTTTGAAACTTCAATCCTCCGGCGAGTTGCGCCATATTCTCGGTGGACTTTCTGCAGCACCATCACGCCATGCACGATGCTGTGCAATTCCAGGTCCGCGTGCATGCTGCTACGGTCATCGAGCAGCAGCACGGTGCAGTCTGTCGGGATGTATTCACGCAGAGAAATGATCTGCCTGCGGTACCGAAGAGGATCGCGCGCCAGCATCCGGACTTCAGACAGTGCATCAATCACCACCCGGTCGGGGTGAACGCGATTGACTTCGCTGAGGATGGTCTGCACTCGATCGGAGAGTTCGACTTCGGCCGGATGGAAAACGGTGTACTGACCCTCGGGCTTCAGGTCCTCTTCGCTGGGTTTAAGTTCCAGAAATTGGCCACCCTCGAGGTTGAGGTTGTGGCACCGCGCCACAGAGCGCAGGTCTTCAGCAGTTTCCGAAAGCGTAATGTAAAGTACTTTCTCGCCGCTGCGAAGCCCCTCCTGCATGAATTGCAGCGCCAGGGTGGTCTTGCCAGTTCCCGGCTCACCTTCCAGAAGGTAGAAGTGGCCGCGCGGCAAGCCTCCGCCCAGTATGTCATCTAGACCAGGACACCCAGTGGCGCTCCGAATGGTGTCTTGCGGTGACAGCAAAGACTGTGTTTGTGGCCATCGGTTTGTTCAATTATGCGAATAAGACAACGTTGGCAGGCAGCTTAGGCCCGCCAAAAAATCAGCTACTTTACTGACTTTGCACGAGTTTTGTAGGGGAGTACATACGATATTTGCTGTAGACCACCTTCGGAGAGCCGTGCATTCCAACGGACCTCTCGCCACGCGGGGATTGGGTTTGCTCACCGCGACGGTCGAAATTTCGTCTAATCGTCCGGTTAAGCGTGGGCAGGTATCCTGGCCTGCCAATTCAGCCAAATTCAAAGTTCCACCCTGAAGGAGGGCATCTCTCATGTCCAGAAAAATGTTGCTCGGGTTCAGCCTGCTGCTTACAAATTTGACCGGAGTGAGTCTTGGGCAATCATTTGTCCTAGACCTTCCAGACCAGAGCCAAAGCGCCCAGATCACGCAGAGAATTGGCATTACCGACATCACGATTAAATATCACCGGCCTTTAGTGAAAGACCGCAAGGTTTGGGGCGGGTTGGTTCCGTACGGGCAAGTATGGCGCGCGGGTGCGAACATCAACACGGTGATTTCGTTCAGCGACCCAGTCACGATTGAAGGCCAGCCGCTCGCCGCGGGGACGTATGGACTGCACATGATCCCGAATGCGGATGAGTGGACGGTCATCTTTTCGAAGAATTCAACCTCGTGGGGATCGTTCACCTACGACCAGGCGGAAGACGCGCTGCGCGTGAACGTGAAGCCTCGGGCGACGGAGATGCACAACGCGCTCACCTATGACTTCGACGATCTGCAGCCACAGTCGGCTGTGGTGGTGCTGGAGTGGGAAAAGGTAGCAGTGCCGTTCAAGGTGGGAGTGGATGTCCACTCGGTGGTCCAGGCCAGCCTGAAAAAGCAGCTGCGCAACCTTTCTCAGTACACGTGGATGAGCTGGGACGATGCGGCGAATTACTTATTGGCGGAGAAGGTCGCTTATGACGATGCGTTGAAGTATGCGAACGAGTCCATCAAGAATGAAGACCGGTATGACAACGAGATGACCAAAGCGAACGTGCTGAAGGCGCTCAACCGGAAGGACGAAGCCGAAGTGGCGACGAAGCGGGCGCTGGAGTTGGCGAATCCGCTGCAGACGCACTTGTACGCGCGGCAACTGCAGGCGGAGAAGAAGAACGACGAAGCGTTCGCCATCTTCAGGGAGAATGCGAAGAAGCATCCGAATGAGTGGTTCGTGCATACCGGGCTGGCTCGGATCTATTCGTCGCAGGGGAAGTGGGACGACGCCACCAAGGAGATCAAGCTGGCGGTTACGGCGGCTCCGGACAGCCAGAAGACGTATCTGGATAGTCTGCAGAAGAAGTTGGAGGCTAAGCAGGATATCAATCAGTAGGGGGTTAGGTGGGGTCCCGCTTCTCGCAAAGGCGGCGACAAGTGGGGCACCCCTGTTTAAGCTGTTGGTAATAATTACTTTGTCCATGTCCGATGTGATGTCATAATATGATATTGACATCATCCGTCATTCCCTCTAAGATACCCTCATGGCTCAGATTGCCTTTACCTTGAGAATCGGCCCGCAGGAGCGAAACGCGCTCAAGCATCTCAGCAAGATTGAGAGGCGGCCGATCAATCAGCTTCTGAATGAGGCCATCAAGAACTACCTTCGCGAGAAGGGTGAGCGAGAGCGTGGGCTTGAGGTCAGCCTTGCCGAACTGAAGGCCTACCGCAAGAAGGACCCGGGATTCCGGCATGCAATCGCCAAGGTGGTGGACGCCGAAGCCGCAATAAAGGATCCGCTCGAAGGCGAACCGTTTGAGGAGACCGAAGACGGCTCGCCGAAATCGGGCGGCCCAGTTCAGGACAAGCTTCGCGAGGTCCTGGGTGCCTGATTGGGACGCGGATAGTCCCGAGTTACGGCAAAATCTCACTCGCATTCTTGAAGAAATAGCGGACTGCGCAGACCTGCGCGAGAAACCCACAATTGAACTCGCGCGCGAGTGGCAGCGCCGCTTTATGCAGGGGCTGGCTGCCGAACCGCGTTATGTTGGTGCCTTTCGTGGCGAGCCCGGGCTCGAGAGAACCGGAGTAAAGATCGGGCGATATCGCGGTACCAAACCGGCCAAGGTTGCGGAAGAAATCACGCGGTTCCAAAAAATTCTTCAGGCGGCCGTCGTGCAGCTTGATCGCGTGCTGCCGGTCGGCAAGGAACTCAATGTCGATGAGTATGGCGCCGTCATTGATCTCTGCGCCTGGGCTCATGCCGAATGGGTGAGGATTCATCCCTTCGCGAACGGCAACGGACGCACTGCACGGTTGTGGGCGAACTTTCTGGCGATGCGCTACGGTTTGCCGCCGTTTGTTCGGCTGCGTCCAAGACCCGACGATGGCTACGAGGAGGCGGGCGCTAAGGCGATGCGAGGAGAGTGGGAGCCGACTGCACTGGTTTTCAGGCGGATGCTGAAGCGTTTTTTGGAGGAATTCGAGTAGAGTCCTCGTCCGTGCATCCCACGTCTCGCGAAGGCGGCGAGAAGTTGGGCCCCGCTTAACTGTGCTTGCTGGCTCCATCCGCTTGCTCGTGGGCGTGATAGCTTGAGCGAACCAGCGGACCTGATTCCACGTGTCGGAAACCGAGGCGGAGCGCTTCTTCTTTCAGATAGGCGAATTCGTCGGGCGTGTAGAAGCGAGCGATCGGCAAATGATCGCGAGAGGGGCGCAGGTATTGGCCCACGGTCAGGATGTCAACTTTCCTCGCGGCCAAATCGCGAAAGACATCGACAAGTTCCGTCATCGTTTCGCCAAGGCCGACCATCAGGCCGGACTTGGTGACCATTCCAGGCGAGAACCTCTTGGCGTTTTCGAGAAGCTTCAACGTCCGTTCGTAACGAGCACCGGAACGTACTGCACGATAAAGGCGCGGAACCGACTCAATGTTGTGATTCAGCACGTCAGGCCGCGCGTCGAGTACGATCCGCAGTGCTTCTTCGATACCTTGAAAATCCGGAATCAGGATTTCGACGCGGCACTCGGGCGCAACACGGCGAACTTCGCGAATGGTTTCGGCGAAGATGCGCGCGCCACCGAGATTGTCATCGTCGCGATTCACGCTGGTGATGACGGCGTGCTTGAGCCCAAGTGTCGCAACAGCTTCGGCCACGCGCCGCGGCTCATCCAGGTCGAGCGGCAGCGGCTTGCCTTTCGGTACAGCACAGAACCCACAGCGACGCGTGCAGATGTCTCCGAGAAGCATGAAAGTCGCGGTGCGATGGTTCCAGCACTCGCCGATGTTTGGGCATTGCGCCGATTCGCAGACCGTGTGCAGACCGAGTCCGCGCGCAAGCTTCTTCAAATTGTGGAAGTTCTCCCCGGCTGGGGCCTTCGCTCGCAGCCACGAGGGTTTCGGCTGCCGCACCGGAGGGGAGATTTCGATTTGAACCAGTTGGGAAGTCAGGCCCATCTATGTGCTTTATTCTACAGTTCATGCACGGTGAACGCGACTCCCGGTGCGGTGCTATAGTACGAACCAGGGCCGAAACTTCGCCCGTACTGCGGTTTTCGCATGAGTTTCTCCCTTCGAGGTGTGGCCTGGACGGCCTTTGCTGCTGCAGTTGTACTTCTGCTCGGCAGTAGTGTCCTGCTGTACCGCGCCACCGCGCGCCAGCGCGCCGGTGATGCCCTGGTTGCCCACACCCACGAAGTTCAGACCATTATCGAAGACCTCGGATCTGAAGTTTTCGAGGCTAGTAACTCGCGCCGGGCCTTCGTTATCACCGGAAACGAATCTCTACTCGCGGGTTACCACTCCGCCATTGAACGCATACCGAGAGACCTTGCGCAACTGCGGCGCCTCAGCCCCGACGCGCCGGAGCGTCGCGAGGAACTGAACTCCCTTCAATCTGACATTGAGATGGAACTCTCACTGATTGCCAGTTCGCTTCCGGAGGGAGTTGGCGGCACATCGTCGAGCGAGCAGGAAATAAAAATCACCTTGAAGACGGCTGAAATCGAGCACCGGATCGAAACTGTTCTGCAGCGACTGCGTGACGAGGAAGACGAGTTGCTTCAGCAGCGGCAGCAGGCCGCGCACAGCAATTACGAACGCACGCTGCATATGATCAGCGCATCATTCGCGATTGCGCTGGTACTGTTGCTCGCGCAAATGATATTGCTCAGCTACCAGTTCAGCCGGCACGACCGCACCGAAAGAGCTGCCCGACAGAGCCAGGAAATTGTCGATGCGTTCTTCTCTTCTTCAACGGTCGGTTTTGTAATTCTCGATTCTCATTTTCGTTGTGCGCGTTTTAACGACGTGTTTCCGCGCATGGTGGGCGTGGAACCCGGGCAGCTTCAGGGTAAGACCGCGCCTGAGATATTTCGCGAGCGCGGCATGCACTCCGACCTTCTTCTACAGGAGATATTGCGCACCGGAAAGCCAGTGCTTGATCGCGAGCTTTCAGCCGAGCTACCCGCCAGACCCGGCGAACTGCGCCACTGGCTGGTGAACTACTTCCCTATTCGCGAGCGCGGCGGAGTATTCACGCAGCTCGGCATCATCGTTGTAGATGTCACGGCCCGACGAAATGCAGAAGAAGCATTGCGCAAGCTCAGCGGGCGCCTGCTGGGCATTCAAGACCAGGAGCGGAGAAGAATTGCGCGCGAGTTGCACGACAGCCTCGGACAATATCTGGTGGGTTTGAAAATCACGATCGAGATGCTGGCTCAATCTCAAGGGGAGAACACTGCCTCATTGCTGGCTGAATGCCGGGACATTCTCGATAAATCCATCACCGAAACACGCACCCTGTCGCACCTGTTGCATCCGCCCTTGCTGGATGAGGCTGGCTTTGCTTCGGCAGCCAGTTGGTTCGTCACTGGATTTTCCCAGCGCAGCGGGATCCCGGTTACTCTCGAAGTCCCGCCCGACCTCCCGCGCCTGCCGGAGGCGGTTGAAATCGCGTTGTTCCGAATCCTTCAGGAGAGCCTCACGAACGTTCACCGGCATTCTCGCGCGCCATCGGCTGAAATCAAAGTGGAAGCCGATGCTGAGCAGGTCTCAATCGAAGTTCGTGACCACGGGCGCGGCATTCCGGCGTACGTTCTTCGCCACATGGATGGCGAGGGCGCGAAGCTCGGGGTTGGATTAGCCGGTATGCGCGAGCGCATCCACGAACTAGGAGGCGAATTCGAAGTTTTTTCGGATGAGCACGGCACTGCAATCAGGGCCAGGGTGCCGCTGGGCAATCAGGAGACTCTTTCACTCCACGCCAGGACTGAGGAATCGGTCAACTAACTTTCAAGATAAGCATCCACCCACTCTTTGATCCGCAGCCGGCGTTCGTCGCGAGGGTCGAAACGCACTCCAAACATTTTGCTGTCTTTCTTGGTCCAGCTCACCGTGCCGCGAACCCAAATACGTGGCAATGTAAGCAGGGCAAAGGAAGCTTCGACTGAGGTACCGGGGGCAAGTTCTTCGTTGCCTTTCAGCGACATTCCGCCGCTGCTGATCTCGTGGCTGGTGGCATCGAAATGCTTCGATCCCGCAACCAGTGACACCTGTGTAGCGACCGGAATCCGGACGTAACGGCGAAACTCGTGCAGCACCAGCATCTGAGTGGCCCGCACCAGCTTTAGGGCTGATGGACGCTCGAGAGGCTCGTTGAACACCGCGTTGATGCCGTATTGCGAGAGCTTCATCGCCTCCTTCACCGTGCCGCCAACGCCGTAAATCACCATGCGGTTGTTGGAGCGCGAGCGGCGGGCCGATTCGAGCACGGGTGCGGCATGGTTCCCCACGCGAATTACGCACGCCTCAAATTTCTCCGAGGCAAGCCTCTGGGCCTTGTCGGAAGTCATTGGAATGCTTTCGATCCCGAACTGGCGGAAGCACTCGGAAAGCAGGTTTCTTGAAGACTCCTGCAAGTCAACCAGTGCGGCACGGGCTGAAAATTTTCTACCGGGGGCTAAGGGTACGAGAGAGTTTCCCAATGGGTTCTCCGTTCTGGCTGCTGGCTTCTACCTGCAGGCACTCGGCTTTGCCGGCTAGAAGCCAGGAGCTAGTGGCTAGTAGATCGTCCAAAAACCCATTCTGGCGCGGGATTTCAGGCATAGCAACGGCGAATTAGGACAATGGACGGCACGTAGGTGTTATTACCGGAGGTGACCGAAATCCCGACGTGCCGCGGGAAGGACGGATGAACTACGAGGGTTGCCGACATTTACAGGGTTTTGCCGGTTTTGTGGGCGCTACTCCGACCATCGCTTGAACAGCAATGCGCCGTTGGTTCCGCCGAAGCCGAAGGAGTTCGACATGGCGTACTCGATGGACGCTTTGCGGGACTGGTTGGGGACGAAGTCCATGCCACTGGTGTCGGCATCCTGATTTTCCAGATTGATGGTCGGCGGAAGCATCTGGTCCCGCAGCGACAAGACCGTAACGCCAGCCTCAAGTCCACCGGCGCCGCCGAGCAAGTGGCCGGTCATGGATTTGGTCGAGCTGACTGCGATCTTGTGATCGCCGAAAAAGTTGCGGATGGCGTGGGCCTCGAGAGTGTCGCCGATGGGCGTGGAAGTGCCGTGGGCGTTCACGTAGCCTATGTCCGTTGCATTTACCTTGGCGTCGCGGACTGCATTGCGCATGACGCGGAAGCCGCCTTCGTGTTCGGGAGCAGGTTGCGTAATGTGATACGCGTCTCCACTCATGCCGTACCCAACGATTTCCGCAATCGGCTTGGCGCCACGGGCGCGAGCGTGCTCAAGCTCCTCCATGATGAGAATTCCAGCGCCTTCTCCGATCACGAATCCGTCGCGGTCGCGGTCCCAGGGGCGGCTGGATCTTTCCGGCTCGTCGTTGCGGGTTGAGAGAGCACGCATGGCAGCGAATCCGCCGACGCCCATTGGCGTGATTGCGGCTTCGGAGCCGCCTGCGATCATCACATCCGCGTCGCCGTGCTGAATAATGCGGAACGAATCTCCGACCGAGTGTGCGCTGGTGGTGCAAGCGGTGGCCGTGGCTTCGTTCGGACCCTTTGCGCCGAAACGCATTGAGACCTGACCGGCTGCGAGATTCACGATGGCCGCGGGAATAAAGAAAGGCGATATCTTACGCGGGCCGCCTTCCATCAGATTGGTGTGCTCGCGCTCGATGATGTCGAACCCGCCGATGCCGGAGCCGATGTGAACGCCCACCATCTCGGCGTTTTCGGGTGTGACCTTCAGGCCGGACATGGCGACGGCTTCGTCGGCCGCCGCGATTGCAAAATGAATGAAGCGCGCCATCTTGCGCGCTTCTTTTTTATCGAGATAGTTCAGCGGATCGAAATTCTTAACTTCGGCAGCGATCTGGCAGGCGTATTTGGAGGTGTCAAAATGGGTGATGCGGCGGATGCCGCTCTTCCCTGCCAGAAGATTCTGCCAGACTTCCTCAGTATTGTTGCCCACGGCGCAGATCAGGCCGAGGCCGCTGACAACAACTCTACGCACCAGTTACTTCCCGCCTTTCGAATGCTTCCCGATGTAGTCGATGGCGTCCTGAACGGTGCGGATTTTTTCAGCGTCCTCGTCGGGAATTTCGATCTCAAAAGCCTCTTCGAAGGCCATGACCAGCTCAACTGTATCCAGCGAGTCGGCGCCCAGGTCGTCCACGAACGAAGCGCTGGGGGTCACTTCGCCCTCGTCCACTCCCAGTTGTTCCACGATGATCTGCTTCACTTTTTCATCAACGGCTGCCATTAGTTTTCCTCGCTTAGAATGAGTTGGACTGCTGAGGCAAAGGGAAATCCTAACTGCTGGCGGGAGTTGCGGTCAAACGGCGAACAATGTAGAGACGTAGCTTGCTACGTCTTTTGCAGGGCGCGGGGGCGCTGCAGAAGGCTGGCCGTGGCGAAGATGCCAGCAAGACGTTGCAAGCAACGTCTCGACAGAAGATGAGAGCCGTCATCCAACGCGTGAGCCGGGCTCAGGTGAGCGTCGGCGAAGAAATGGTCGGCAAGATCGGGCCTGGGCTGCTCGTTCTGCTTGGAATCGCCAAGACCGACACTCAAAACGACGCCGACTACCTTGCCAACAAAATCCTAGGATTGCGAATCTTTGAAGACCAGGACGGCAAAATGAATTTGTCGCTGGCGGAGACGCACGGCGCGGTCCTCGCAGTCTCCCAATTCACGCTCTATGGGGACGTGCGCAAGGGCAAGCGACCTTCCTTCGATCAGGCCGCACCGCCGCAACTGGCCAACGAACTGTACGAATACTTTGTCGGCAAAATCCGCGAGTCCGGTGCCACGTGCGAAACGGGGCGGTTCCAAGCCATGATGCAGGTTGAGTTCGTGAACGATGGGCCGGTGACGATCCTGCTGGACTCGAGCCGTGCCTTCTAACGCGAGTTTTGCTCGATGTATTTCTTGCTGTCGAACTTCTTGCCTGTGCTGGCAGCCGACATGTAGCGAATCTGGCCGAAGATCGGCCGCTCGAACCAGGGACGGTCGAGTTTGCCGGCGATGGCCCATGCGATTCCTGCGTATCCGTTGGGATCGCGGCCGTCGATCTCGTATTTGTCGTTGAGCCGGACCGCGATCTGAAACGCCTCTGCGGGTGAACGCGTCCACTCGAGGATTTTCTTTCCCCAATACATACGCATATAGTTGTGCATCCAGCCGTGCTCCACCATTTGGATTTGCGCCGCATTCCAAATCGGGTCGTAGGTTTCGGCGTTTTCAAGTTGCCGTTCGTTAAACAGCACGGGGCGTTTGTCCTTCGAATGGTTGGCGAGGGTCCGCGCCGACCAGGGCTCAGCACACTCTATGGAGTCATAGGTTTCGTTGTAGCGCACGAAGTTGATCGACAGTTCACGCCAGGTAATGAGCTGATCGAGGAATGCCTCTTTAGCGGCGCTGGGAGCGTCTGCTTTCAAAACCTCCAGCGCGATTCGTACCGGAGAGATCTGCCCAAAATGCAGATAGGGAGAGAGGTGGCTGGTGCCGTTCTCCTCCGGATGGTTGCGTCTTTTCGGATAGTCGCTGAGCCGATTGCGCACGAAAACCCGCATCGCTCCCATGGCACGATTCCAGCCGCCGCGAACGAACCGTGAAGGTTGCACACTTCCATCAATGGCAAGCCCCTGGATGGCAGTTTCGTCCGCCGAAACCGTCGGCAGTGTTCCGTGCCAGCTGACACGCGCAACGCCGCCTTTGGGCTCGACAAGAAATTGGTCGCGCAGACGCGCCAATTTCGGCCGAATGATTCGTGCCGCGTACTGCTTGCCCGGAACCAGCTTCGTGGGAACGACAACGTCCGCATCCACGCTCCAGACGGGAATGCGCAGACGCTCCATCACTCGGCGGAGACGTTTTTCCGGGCCTCGCAGCGGGTTTTCATCAGTGACTAAGAGCGCGGCTTTCGTCTCAGCACAGAAGCCCGCAACGCTGTCATCCGGTTCATGCCGCAGGATGAACCGCACGTTCTTGCGGCGGAGCTGCTCTTCGATGTCGGCAAAGGCCTCGGCCATGAAGGTGTAGTGGCGAAGATTGGCGTTTGAAACCGAAACCAGCGAGAAAAAGACCAGCACCCATTTTTCCAAAAAATTCCCGGCCGCAATGGCGATTTCGAGAGCAAGATTGTCTTCGGCCCGCAGAGAGCGGCGCATCCAGTACACGACGCACCGTCCTTCAGGATCGGGGCTGCCTTTTCGCCGCAGCGTGACTCGCGGGTCGCCTTCGAGCGCGCTCAATTTATCCATGAGTATCTCGACGGCTTCGATTCGAACGCCGCGTCTCCCGCCGCGAGAGCGCGACGTTCACTTCTGAGAGTTGGTCCAGCCGGTTACGCGCTCATCGAGCACATCGAGCGGCATCGGCCCGCCGTTCAGAATTTCATCGTGGAAGGCGCGAACGTCGTACTTGCTGCCGAGGTCCTTCTTGGCTTGGTCACGGAGCTTGAGAATTTCGAGCTGGCCGAGCTTATATCCCAAAGCCTGAGCGGGCCACGCGATGTAACGGTCCACCTCGGCTTGCACGCTGGGCTCGTCTTCGGATGAGTGCTCATGGAAAAAATCCACCATCTGCTGGCGCGTCCAATGCT
>JBKPSP010000134.1:0-15900 GCA_046735175.1 Acidobacteriota bacterium | reverse complement strand
TAGCTGCTCGCTCCAAGAAGACACGGTTTAGGCGGCTCTACCGCACGCCCATCAACAAAAGTACAAATGTCACGTCTTCCCCTTCCTTTTCGGATGATGAAGACAATGATCCCGGCGTCTCCGAGGTAGTGCAAAACACGCGATCCACGTCCGAGGCGTTCAATCTTCAGCATACGGCAGAACCTCAGTATTCCACCGTTCGCCAAGTCTTCCAGTCCGAAGTGACCGGCGAGGAAATCCGACCGAATGAAGTGCTAAAAGGGTATGAGATTGCACCGAACGAATTCGCTGCTATCGACCCTCAGGAAATCAAGGCAGCAGACATCGAGACTTCCGACACAATTGATCTATTTCACTTTGTCAAAGCAACAAAGGTTGATCCGATTTACTTCGAGCGCTCGTACTACGTCGCTCCCGACTCGGGGGCCGAAAAAGGTTACGCACTGCTGCTCCAAGCAATGCGAAAAGAAGACTGCGTTGGGATTGCCCGAATCGGGATGCACCGTCGGGAACACATGCTGATCCTCCGGCCTTCGGATGATTTCCTAGTCGCTTTTACGATGTTTTACGCCAATGAGGTACGCTCCGCACCAGCTTTGGAATTAACCGCAGAATTCAGCAATAAAGAGCTGTCGATGGCAACTGCGCTGATCAAGGGCTATGAGGGAGATTTCGATCCTGAGCAGTTCAAAGACCTATATCAAGAACGCATACGCAAAATTATCGACGCGCACGTGGACAATCGTGTGGAGACGCATGCACCAGCAAGCCGAACAAGAGGCGCCCCCGATCTGATGGAGCAGATTCGCTTGAGCTTGGCTCAGATTGAAGCAAAGAAACCTGTTGCAAGTTCCTCCAAGAAGCCCGCAGGCAAGACGCCGACCGCCGTGAAAAAGAAACCTCAAAGAGTACACGCCTGACTCTTGGAGACCTCCAGGGCGGCTCGCAAGATAGTTTACTTCACGGAGTATCGAAAAATTTCCGTAACACTGTTGGATGACCGGATCACTCTGACAGTTATCTTTTTTTGTTCATCGGTGCTGCCAATAGTGTTCTCCATACTTCGCCACACACCACTTCTGAGGTGACTGCACTGTACTGCAGAGGCCGTGGCAGCGCATGAAACTTTTGTCAAAGGGGCGTCCATAGGTATGATCCTGTCCGGGCACAATCTCAATCTCCCCATTCAGCACGCCCTCATAGAGCGAGCGCCAAACGCAGGCGTAGTGCCAGGTGGCGTCATTCCCCGCGCATTCCATTGGAACCAAATCGGGATGCTCGAGCATGTAGTGGTTCCAGCCGAGCAGCGACTCTTCTACGGTCGCGCCGGGTTCGTTGCTCGGTTTCGGCGCGATAGCCGGCGGCCAGTTCTCAAGCCACTGCCAAACATCTTTGTCCAGTTTTGGCAGATCATTCCTCGCGCCGATCTTCGGCTGCAATTTCCGCGCAACGATCACCTTCGCGTCATTAGCTGGCTATAGTCGAGGTTCAGCATCTTCAAATATTCCCGAAATGCTCGGCCTTCATCGCGGACCGCCAGGGTTGCCGGGTGTTGCTTCAATTGATTACTTTTCGCGTCCTTCACAACCGGCCCCTCTTTCGCCACAATCGCCTCTGCATTCCGCAGCCGATCGAGGCAGCGCAGTGCATTCTCCAAGCACACTAGCAGCGTCACATCGGGCAGCTGCCAAGTCTCGAGTGTCTTTCGCCAAAGAACCTGGGATTCCTGGCTCAATCCCTCGGGCGGAGGTGGATCAATCAGTTTTTTCATAACTGGAAACCCTTGCCGTCATAACTGCGAACTGGAAAAATTGCGTATTCGTGCGGCCAACGGTTTCCAAGAGCGCATGCTAGAGAATTTGGGTGCCCCCGGTATCTTTCGCCGAATCAATCTGTTGACGCGAGTTATGGGAAAACAATCGGGCCGTCGCGCCGCCGCAACTGCGGACTTGACGATGAGCATGAGCTGGCCGTCCGGTTGTCGGATTTCAACGACATCTTGCATAACCCGAGTTGGCGTGCCTGTTACTGATCCGCCGTCGGTGAAGGTGAAAACAAACGGAGATTCGCCCATGTCTCGGATGATTTTGAGATTTTGGACGTCCGGACAAGCTGCAAAGACCGCAGTCGCGATTTCAAGGTCACTCACCTCAGTTGGCGTTGCAGCGATCCGGAATTTTGTTTGCTTCATGCTTGACTCCCAGTTAACTCCGGATTGATTTCACCCGAGAGAATTGCCGGATCAATTTTTTGGGTTCGCAATTTATCTGCGCGTTGCTGGCTGCGGAATCTGCGGCCGGATCGAGAAAGCCGCGGCTCTGGCTGGGCTTCATTGCCGAGACATGTCCGGCAGGCTGAAAGTTTTCCGCGATGAATCTTGCATGCCTTACTCAATGCGCTCTCCCGTTTTTCTGGTATCCGATAGCCGCGCTGAAGACGTCGCCCACTCTCGTAAAGCTCTCGATTCCTCCGGCCTCTCGCAAATCCAGCACGCGCTGAAATGCATTCATGTCCCACCCAGATTTTTCTGCAAATTGAACCGCGAGAGCGTAGTCGCGGGAATCCATGTCCGGAAACCCCAAATGCTTTGTCAAACCTTGGACCCATGCGACTTGTTCGGTTGTGAGTAGCGGGCGTCCCGTTTTTTCTTTATCGGGAGGCTTTGCATTTGACTCCGGGGTTGATTTTGACTGTGCATTTGATTGTGGATTTTTTTGTGAATGCGTCGGCGAAGCCGAGGCTTTAGTGTTTTGACTTTGAATCGGTGAATCAGTGAATCCATGAATCAGACAATCAGGAATCAGAGAATCAGGAATCAGACAATCAGGGGGATTTTCACCGTGCTCTAACGGTGAGTTCACGGGAGCGGGTAATTGGCTTTTCTTTTCAGTGTGATGAGGGCTTTGGTGTTTTTTGAAATTCACCACTTCAATCAGCCCGGCATTATTTGCTTTGTAACGATGAATGAAGCCCATTTCCTGGAGTTGCGTTAAATAACCGTCGATGTCTGGAATTTCACGGTAGGGGAAGATCTCGGCTTTAATCCGCAGTGGTCTATCCTCGAGCCGGCCTTCGCGATCGGCCATACACCACAGTCCCTCGAAAAGGAGCGTGAGCAAAGGATCCGCGGCGCCCAAAATTTCATTCTTGAATAGCCCCGGCTTTACATTTCGGGCTCTCATTCGCGATACGACCTATCTGGTGTGAGATCACCAAACAATGAAGGCGGCTGTTCACTAGCAACAGAGGCGCGCTGGCGAATCTCGGAGCTCCGCGGGATTGGCGCCGGTCCCAATTTGTAGAAGCTAAGTTTCGTTCCGTCCGACCGTCGCTCAGTCCGATTGCTTATGGTCCAACCGCCACTGCGCCGCAGCGAGAAAAGTCTGGCGCAAAATTGCAAACTAATTTGCGAAAGAGCCACGGCCGGAACTTCTCCAGGCCATGCACTGTGGAGCAAGTTCAAGATTCTCTGTTCCTGTGTTTGGCGATTAGACGGCATCGTTTACCTCGCCTTGCGCTGCCGTCCAGATGGCAACGGCAACCCCTTTTCATCAATGCGCTCGAGTTCAGAAAGCGGGATTAGCTTGCGCCCGCCCAGCATGATTGTGCGGATAACACCGGCTATCGCCAGCCGCTTAATGGAATCCTTTGAGACGCCGTAAAACTCCGCCACTTCGCCGAGTCCAAAGGCCCGTCTCTGTTTCGCCGTTAACATTCGATTTCACCCCCGTGCATTGGCTTACAGTGCGAAATTAGCTTGACTCTCCATAATTTCCCAGTAGAATCGTTAGCGATCTAAGGAGTTAGGTAGTTAACAACTTTCAGTGACCCCGAAAAGAAAAACAAATCGCCGATATCCAGCCGAAGCCCAAGTTCAAAGGCTTGTGGATTGGCTCAATGAAGGGCCAGCCTCAGGCCCAGAAGCGGAAAAACGCTGGCGGGTCGGGCAGTTCATTAACTCCGTACAGGGATATCTGAACGCACTGATCGCTGAGGCTGAGAGAGGTGAATATCAAGCCCCCGATCGAATCATGCAAAAACTCATTGAGCCTGAGTTCCGGAGATTTAGAGAAGCCTCCGACCTTGTTATTTCGGATCCAAGAGATGACTACCATGGGTTGAAATTTGGATTCCGGCGTCGCGAGTCAACAGATTACCCGTGCGATGAGTGGGGATACTTCGCACTAGCGGTAACACTGGCGCGGGAAGGAAATATTCACAGGGTTGGGCAATGCGTTTGTGGAGTATCCATGTTTGTGAAATTCCCATATGGTGATCGCGCGCAACGATTCCATCCGGATCATCCGGACTGTGCCAAGCAAGAGAAGAAACGCGTAATGAAGTACTACATGCAAGAGCGCAGGGAGAAAGAAAAAGAGGAAGCAGCGAACGCTTTGGCGAAGATTAAAAGAGGGGGAACCCGATGAAACGAGACGGACTGTATCGCAGAGAAAATGGAATATTCGCTTTCCGCTATAAGGACCAGGCTCGTTGTTGGAAAGAGAAGTACACAGGCACGGCCGACCGGGCGGAAGCTCTAAAGGCTAAGCAGAAGTTCCTGAAAGAACTTTCTGATGGGACTCTCCCCACAGACAAGGCCCAATGGACGGTTGAACAAGCTGGACGTCGCTGGGTCGAGGACCATGCTACGCACCTCAATTCCGCGAAAGCACGGCGCAATGAACAGTCGCTATTGCGACAACTGACCAGTCATTTAGGCGCGCTAAAGGTAAAACAAATTACGCTCGATCACCTGAAGGAATACCAGCGCGAACGTGGTAAACGAGTCGGGGCGCGCGCGATCAATCTCGAGCTACGGATTCTGATCAGTGTCCTAAAAGAGGCGAATCTGTGGACTCCAATCGCCGCACATTACAAACCGTTGAAAGAGCGGGAGAGCGACATCGGACGGGCTCTCAGCATGGACGAACTGAGAAGGCTAGAGATCGCTGCGCAGAACCCGGCATGGCTCGTTGCATATAACGCTGAGATTCTGGCAGCAAATACAGGCCTGCGCGGTGGAGAGATAAAGCGATTGCAGCTTGGCGATGTCAACCTTGAATCGCGGCGCCTGCGGATTCGACGCAAAGGAACCAAGACGGATGCCGGCGCAAGACTGATTGAATTGAATCAGGCAGCAACCGAAGCAGTGACCAGGCTGCACATGCGCGCGCAAACACTCGGCGCTTCTGACTCTGACCATTACCTACTTCCCGCGGAGCTATCCCGTCACACGAAAAACGGAGATCCGCTCAAAGGCGGGATTGGCTTCGATGCGAAGTTGCACCAGAACACATGGCGCAGTGCATGGCGCAGTCTATTGAAGGCTGCAGACCTGCAGGGACTCCGGTTCCACGATCTTCGGCACTCATTCATTAGCTTCATGGCGGAGCGAGGTGTGCCGTTGCCGATCGTGCAAAGCATGGTCGGTCACATGAGCGCGAAGATGACTCGCTATTACACGCACATTTCAAGCCAGGCCGCTCGGCAAGCTGTCGAATTGTTGGATCAGCCCCGAATTGTGGGGAAATTTGTGGGGAAATTGGAGAACTCGAATGACCAAAAACTTGAGGCTTCTAAGCTCCTTAATTAACAAAGGGTTATGGTGGGCAGTGCAGGATTCGAACCTGCGACCTCCTGCTTGTAAGGCAGGCGCTCTAACCAGCTGAGCTAACCGCCCGCGAAGCTGTCAGCTCTCAGCTTTCAGCTATCAGATGGGACTGATGGCAGTATAGAGTCCACCAAAAAAGAGAGCAAACACGGAAACTCCAGGCGCCTACGCCGGCGCAGGTTCGGGAATGGGAGGAAAATCGCCCGGAGTGCGGTCAGGCGCGGGATCGGGATTTACTCCAGGGATAACATCGGGATCAGATCCTGGCTGCGGTTCTGGATCAGGCTCCGGACCCGGTGGGCTCCCTGGAATCGGTGGGATTGGCGGGTTCCTCTGGTGGGTTAACATCACATTCCGATGCCGAACTTTCGCCGTGCGATGGCTGCCAATTCCCGATGCTAAACTCCCAGCATGCGGCGCCTCATCGTCAATGCAGATGACTTCGGCCTGACTTCCGGCGTGAATCGCGGAATCGTGGAAGCGCACAGCCGCGGAATCGTGACCTCGGCGACGCTGATGGCGAGCGGCCGAAAATTCGACGAGGCGGCGTCTCTGGTGTCACAGGTTCCTCATCTGAGCGTTGGCTGCCACGTCGTTCTGGTGGATGGAGTTCCAACCATGCAACCGGCTGCTGTGCGATGCCTGCTCGCAAATGGAGGCGAAAACTTCCGGCAAAGCCTGATGCAATTCGCGGCCAAAGCCGTTACCGGACGGCTCGACTCAGGACAGATCGAAGCTGAAATCACGGCGCAGGTTCAAAAACTCCAGGCAACCGGCATTCGCGTCTCGCACCTTGACTCGCACAAGCACACCCACATGTTTCCGGCAGTGTTCAAGCCGCTGCTGCGCGCGGCCAAAGCCTGCGGCGTTCGGGCGGTGCGGAATCCGTTTGAACCACTGGTGTTCGCCACCAGCGGGAACTGGAAGCGCAAGTTCAAACTCGGAGTTTTGGGTCGCTATCGAAATAACTTTACGGCTGCACTGACCGAAGCCGGAATGCGCACCCCGGATGGATGCATCGGCATTGTCGCCACCGGCGGGCTCACGCTCGAAAGCTTCACCACATTGATCGAGAACCTGCCCGAGGGCACATGGGAGTTCGTAAGCCACCCGGGTTACAACGACGCGGAACTGGACGCCGTGACCACCCGGCTGCGGGATTCCCGTAACAAAGAGCTGGGGATACTGACTTCTCCGAGAGTGCGGGAACTCATACATCGCGAGGGCATCAAGCTGATCTCGTACCGTGAGTTCGCGGAAGCCTGATCCCCCGCCGAGACGCGACCAGAGTGTCTATTCAAAAAGCAAAGCCATGTGACTTGATGCGTTCGCTTCTGCGTGCCTCCGTGGTGACCCAAACCAAAAGTACATTCACCTTCGACTCCCGTCAGGTGACTGACGGTTACTTCTAGCGCGGCTCCCATCACGTTATGATTGGGCAACTTTTATGGACAAGAGACCGGAAAACCGTGTTTCGGCCCAAATCCCGGTGCGTATCTGGGGCATGGACGCCAGCGGTAAACCATTCTTTGGCACCGCCATAGCCGGCGATCTGAGCGCGGCGGGAGCTCACCTTTCGCAGGTTCGCCACACTCTGAAAGAGGGCGACACCATCGGCATTCAATATGAAAACGTCAAGGCGCGTTTCGAAGTGATGTGGGTGAAAGCCTCGGTTGCCCCCGGTCGCAACGAAGCCGGAGTTCGGATCTTAGCCAATCAGCCGGCGCCTTGGGGAGAAGTTACAGCGGCGGTCATTGCCAACACAACTCCCGCGCCGAAGGTGGCCCACGCCTCAGAAAAGAGACGGTTCGCCCGCCATCGCGTGCAGTTTCCTCTCACCATCAGTTTTCCCGACGGACAGCGCGCTCACATGCAGTGCACCGCCACCGATATGAGCGCCCGCGGATGCTACATCGAATCGCTGGTACCGCTCGTAATCGGGTCGAGCGTCTTCATCACTTTCTGGCTTGATTCAGACAAGATCAAGACCGGCGGAGTGGTGCGGGCAAGCGATCCCGGTGTGGGAATGGGAATTGAGTTCACCGCGCTGGCCGACGAAATTCAGAAACGCCTGCAAGCCTATCTCGAGAAAATCGACCAGGGATTTGCCAGCGCAGCCGGCACGACCAGCTAGCAGAATTTATTGCGAAGCTGTCGAGGCGGTTGACTTTGTTTCCTGCGGCGCGTATTTCGAGGCGCACTTCGCCTGAATCTGCTTGGCCGAGAAAACGCCGTCACGGCCATAGCTGCCTTCTGCCAAAGCCTGTGCGTCGTCCTTAAATGTATCCGGGAGCGGCTCAGTTCCGTTGTAAACCACGTTGAGAGTCTGCTCGTTCTCTACCAGCACAAAATTGACATTCATACCGCTGCGCCGGATCGATCCCGGCTGCACATTTCCAGCAACCCGCAGACGCTTGGTATAAGCGCCGTCACCCATGCCGCGCAGTTCCTTGATGGTGACGTAATAGCTCTTGCTCTCCTGAACACCGGTGTAAGCCAGATACCCGAGTGCAAGAAGAATCGCCACCATCGCGCTGCCGAACTTGAGAAATTTGCTGGTCTGCGAAGACATCTGATCAAACTGTACTCGCGACGGAAATGCGGGTCAAGGCGGGCCGTTCCTCGCCGGAAAGGCCTTTGCGGAAGATTGCTCCGACTTGTAAGCATCAGTTGTTGGTAAGTCTCAGCAGCACTCACTGCAAAACTATTTTGAATTGGTGGGGATGTCACTCAAGGTCTGGTCGTTGGTGATACGTTCTTCGATCCTGGACACAAACTTCGGCGAGTGTCCCTTAACTATTTGCCAGATGCCGGGCGCAAACTCGTGGAGGATGTTAGTGCCCGCATCGCTGCCAATCGTCGAGCCAAAAGTTTTGAACGTCGCGGAGGCGGAGCGCGTCCAATATGGGCGGTAAGCAGTGGAGATTGCAACCGAAGTCAGGACTCCAAGGAAATACGAGGTGTTTAGCGTGGTCTTTCCGGAGTCGTTCCGCGTGAATACGGTGCGTGAAGCTGCGTACATCGCCCGGCCCCAGAAGTTCTGGCTGCTCGAAGGGTGATAGCGCGGGTCCTGCTTGAGAAGTGCTGGATACAAGTACTTACCAAAGAAGGCGCTGGACTCTTTCTGAATGAGCGCCCCTCTGTAGAGTTCGGTCAGGCTGGCTTGACGTCCGGAACCAAGGCTCCCCACTTCGGTTTCGCGCATAATGCCCGCGTCCACGCCGGCTGCTCCGAATGTTAAAGGCGAGCGTGCTTCGTCAAGGAACGTGCGGAATTTCTCTGCTTGTGTCGCAGGCTGTGCTGACGGGGCATCGGGAAGTGGTTTCGAGGTGTGCAGTTCCTGACGCTGCACCGCGTGTCGGTCTGGGCCGTCTTGCGTTGCCCCTTGAACCAAGTCAGCAGCAGGGCGTTCGCTCTGGCAAAACACCCCACAGACCGCCAGGAGCAAAAAAGACATAACTAATATTGGTCTGATTCGTTTCACGATGGCCCGGTCCTTGAAAGTCGGCAGACCACTTCTGCCAAGCTCAGCAGTGGGTTGCGAGCACATCTTGACTCCCGCATCTCAGATGCCATTCGCATCAACAGAGTGGCTATCTCCACCAGAGATCGGGCGCCCAATAGAAGAAAGTCCTGGCGGTAGGTTCAATGCCTCGTAATGTTCCGCCCTTCAAGGGTTTGAACGGATAAGGAAAACCGCAGTTCCCGGATCAGACTCAAAATTCGGGCTCATGAAGGAAGGGCTTCTTACCAAAGAAATACCAAAACCGCTGTAGAGCGATTTTGCCCTGTGACCCGAAATTCTTCCTTTTGCCCTGCGAAATAAGCTTGGTTCTCGGCATTGATAGTCGATCAGCGCGTGCTTCGGAAATTCTGGCGTAGAATCGCGACACCTCACCGCATGGGTTCCGAGGGAAGGCAAAACAATGAAGCGAATTCTGCTGTCCTGTTTTTTGGCTTGCGGCGTTGCGGCGACCATGGCAGCGCCGGCCGAACACAAAACCTCGATGGAAGGGGCCCGCGCAAACAGGTCAGATGTGACCATCGAAGGTTTGGTCCGGGATATTGCCTGCCCCATTCAGAACCTCGATGGTAATGCCACTCACTTCAGTATGAAATGTGTGCAGGACTGCGTGAGGGCTGGCTCGCCGCTCGCGATCCTGACCAAAGACGGCGAATTGTATTTGCCGATCTCGGACAAAATGCCCGACTACTCTCAGAAAAGAAATTAATGCCCTTTCTGGGCAAATACGTGCGTGTGAAGGGAATCGCATTTGAACGCAAGGGAACGTATGCGATCGTTATCACGGAAATCACCGAGATGAAAGACGTGCACGTGACGTTAGAGGGAGAGTAACTCGGAGACCCGGATCGATTTTTGATATCGAGGTCTACTTCTTGCCGAACACCTGTCTTAGCAGTGCAGTGGTCTGCGCCGCAGGATCTTTTCGGATTCGCTTCTCCTCCTCACCCAGCATGTAGAACAGCCCATCCAGCGTCTTGCCAAGCACATACTTGTCGAGATCGAATTCACCCGCCAATGCGTTTCCGCCGGGAGCGCTGCTCAGCACCCGCTGATACTGCTGCACCACGCCAACCCGCTGCATCGATTGATGCACAATCGGAGCAAAAGCTACGCTGAGATCGGCGGAACTGGTTCGCTTGAAGTAATCCGTTGCCGCGGTGTCATTGCCCGTGAGAATGTGACGGGCATCATCGAAACTCATTTTCTTCAACGCTGCCAGGAAAATCTGCTTGGCTTGCGGCGTTGCCTGCTCGGCCGCTCGATTCATTCCGACCTCTAACTCATCCACCCGCGCACCCATTCCAAGCAGACGCATGGTTTTTCCGACCGTTTGCAACTTCGATGGCAAAAGAATTTTGATGGCCTGATTTTTCAGGAACCCATCGGGCTTGCCTGTGAGCGCCACGGCTTTGCTAGTGCTGACCTGCAGCGCCTCCTTCAGTCCTGCAATGATCTTGTCATCGCTGAGTTGACTGTTGTCGTGGCCCAGGACAGTGCCTGCTTTTTTGAGGATCTCATCCAGTTGCTCTCCAGCCATCACTTGCGGGCAGGTGAGCAAAAGCCCGGCCATCAGGCACACCGGCGCTGCGTGTTTCATCATGCACGCTAGTGTCGGTCACCCAGCTGCCGAACTCAACACGGTAGACGGTTACTGAAAAAGCTCGTCGCAGACGTGCCGGCTTCGTCTGGGAACAGTAAAGAAACGCTGCAGCCCTGCTCGTCTAGAATGAAACACTATGATCCACCCCTGGCACGACGTAACTCCGGGCAGCAAGCTGCCGCAGGAATCCAACAGCATCATCGAGATTCCCTTTGGCTCCAGCGTGAAGTACGAGTTAGATAAAACCAGCGGGCTGATCAAACTGGATCGCGTGCTCTATTCGGCCGTGTACTACCCAGCGAATTACGGATTCATTCCGCAGACGCTGGCAGAAGACGACGATCCGCTCGACGTGCTCGTGCTGTGCCAGGAAACCGTGGTGCCCCTGACCATGATCTACGCGCGCGCGATTGGGTTGATGACGATGATCGACTCAGGCAAAAAAGATCACAAAATCATTGCAGTCGCGACCAAGGACCCCGAGTTCAACAGCTATCAGGAAGCTGCAGAAATGCCGCAGCACCGGCTGCTGATGCTGCGCCGCTTCTTTCAGGATTACAAGCAGCTCGAGGGCAAGGCGGTCGAAGTGGACCAGATTCGTCCGGCGGCAGAGGCGTATCCCATCATCAGCGATGCGCTGCACCGTTATAGCGAACAGCGAAGAAAGGGATTCGCCGGTCAGCACTGAGCTGATTGGGTAATTGAGTAATCGAGTAATTAGGGAATTGCGAAATTGAGCTCGCGACCGCCCTGTTCGAAAATTACTCAATTACCAAATTTCCCATTTACTCAATCTTTCAGAAGTGGTCGTCAATTGCGGGCGTGCCGCCATGAGTGCTGATTCTCCCTAATCCTTGCGCCTGAATGACGCGGTCCCACGGACCTGCCTGCCAGTTGTCTTTGCCCGTATCCTCCCGAAGCCAGGGCGGCAGAGATATGGAGAGATTTCTCGCAATACCCATCACATAGGGTTCATAAAGCATGCGCAATTCCCGAAGCTTCTGCTCAGACTCGGGTGTTTGCTGCACTCGCAGGCCGCTTCCCGCCAGCTTCGCCGCAATTTTCTGGAAAGTTTCGGGGGTGAGCCGCTCCGGCGCGTCCGGATTGTAACGGGCATAAACCACCTGCGCCAGATCGACGACGGCGTGGCGCGCCACCTTGAAGGTGGCCCGGGCCTGTTCCTTGCGGATACCTTCGATACCTGCGATTACCAGTACGCTTGCGTCGAGAATGATAGTGAGCGCTCCGAGCCACGATTGATTACTGTGTTGCGAACGATAAAAGCTGAGCACAGGATAGGAAAGATGGCTCTCGAGCACTTCCGCCGCCCAGCGCTCCCAATCGCGAAAGAGGCTGTCGAGCGAACCGTCCACGCTCGTTGTGGTCCGCAGCAGAAGTTCCGTCGCCGTAGGCGGCGAGCCTGCGCGAGCGTCGAGCAGTGATATCTCAATCTCGCGGCGGGAAAATGCGGTGTACAAGGTTGGCAGATATCCGATCACAACTGCGAGGAACCCGAAGCCCATTCCAGCTTCGCAGACAGACAATGCTCGCGCAGCCGAAGAAGCGGGAGTGATGTCACCGTAACCGAGAGTAAAAAAAGTTTCGCCGCTGTGGTAGATCAGAAGGCCAAAGTCAATCCTCTGGTTTCCCAGGAAGAGATGCTCGCCCGCGCCGAACTGCAGAAGCGCGAAGCCAAAGATAAGGCCCGCCGCCCATACGGCGAGGAGAGCGATCATGGAGAGCGGGCCGAAATATCCAAGAAAGGTTTCGCGCCGAGTCTGCGACCTGATGTGGCTGCCCAGGCGCGCCCATGGGACCCAGGTGTAGCGGTAAAAAAGATTGGTAATGCGGAACTGGCGGCGCACGCGGCGCGGGAGCACGACGGTTTCAAAGGCGTCGAGAAGAACAGCCAGAATAATGACGATGCCAGAGATGACGGCAAGAACGTGCATTGGATAGAGATGAGCTCGGCGCGGGAATAGTAGCAGATTTGCCGAAGTCTCTTCAGCCGAGGAGCCGCATCAATCCGCCAGGCGGCAGGTCGGGAACGAGAAACGATCTTGCAGCTCCAGCGTTCTTGGTCAAAGCCTCCGCAGCCAAGTACCCACTGCGTACCGCCCCTTCCATCGTCGCCGGCCAACCGGTCGCAGACCAATCGCCGGCAAGGAAGATACGCGGCCAGGCAGTGACGTTCGAAGGGCGATAGCGATTAATCCCCGGAGCTGGCGAAAAAGTCGCGTTCACCTCCTTAATGACAGTAGCCTTCACGAGAGCGGCGACCCGTGCTCCGGGAAAAAATTCACGTAGTTCACTCAGCGCCAGATCGATAATTTCCTGGCGGGACTTATTGATCAGAGATTTTGACGAGCTGATGACCAGTTCGACGTAGCTCGGCCCGCCTTCGGTGCTCGCACCAGTCGCGAGTAACAGTGACTTGTGGAACATCCACTGGATTGTGCGGTCGAGCAGTATCGCGTGGGGAAGGTCACTGATCTGGCGGTCGAACCAGAGGTGGACACCGGTGATGGGCGAGGTCGCAAAATGCGAAATTTGTTCCGTCAGCTCTTCACAACCAGGCAAAGCAGAAATCAATTTTTCGGCAGCATCGAACGGAACCGCCAACACGCCATAGTCGAAATATTCTTCGCCAACTTGCGCCCTCACGCGAAAGCCGGAGGCGAGCGGCGGAATGCTCTGCACACTGCTCCTAAGCCGGACAGTGCCGCCACGTGCAGTTATGTATGCGCTTGCCGCGTCGTAAAGATGCGTCAGCGGAATGGTTGGAATCCCCATGCGCCTCGCGATCGGCGCTTTCATGGATTCACGCACGACCTGTGCCGCATAAGGAATGGCGATTCGGTCAAGGTCCTCGCTCAATGCGCTGACCAGGATCGGCTTCCAGAAGCGTTCGATTGCGGCCGGTGTCTGACGATGATGAACAAGCCAGTCCAGGAATGAGCGCCCGTCATCGTTCGGAGTGCCCAGCATCAATGCCGCCAGCGCGCGGCTGAGCATGGCCTTATCGAACGCGCTCAGAAATTTGAAACCCAAAAAAGATGGCGTTACGTGAAGCGGAGCCGGCAGGAAGGTAGGCTCCAGGACCGATTCCCGTCCACCCGGTTCGACGAACGTCATGCGATCGAACCAGCGGATCTTGTCAAGGATGCCGATCTTACGATAAAACGCGATCAGGTTGGTGCAGGAGCCGAACAGCACGTGCTGGCAATTGTCCACAACCTCGCCAGTTCCGGGATGCTCGTAGGAGGAAGCCCGCCCGCCGAGATAAGGCCGGCGCTCGAAAACAGTTACGCCGAAGCCGCTGTCGGAGAGCGCGCAGGCTGCGGCAAGTCCGGCGAGACCGCCGCCGATGATGGCCACTGTAGGCTGGTCTAAACGGTCGGCCATCAGTAGATTCGTTGCAGAAAACCCTGGCTCAGAATTTTCAGTTTTTCCCACACGCTGAGGCTGACGCGCCGGCTGAAAACGTCGTAGTTCAGGCGCACGATTTTTTCGAGCAGACTGCGATAGATCGTGACCAAAACCCAGAGTGCAGGCTGGCTGTCTTCATGGATCAGCGGAATTAATTCGTCGGCTGCACGATAGTTCTCAAACGCGCGTTGCGCCTCAAGCTCTAACAACGGACGAATCCGCGCGAGATCGACGCCGGCAATATCAGTGGCAGAAATGCCAAACTCAGCCAGGTCTTTCCCCGGAAGGTAAACGCGGCCGAGCGCCGCATCTTCCTTAACATCGCGGATGATATTGGTTAGTTGAAATGCCAGCCCGCAACGCTCAGCCAGCGGCTCAGCTTCAGGCGTGTTGTAGCCAAAGATGCGAATGCACACCAGTCCCACCACGGAAGCAACGTTGTAGCAGTAGCGCTGCAAATCTTCGAAGCTGCCATATTGCACCTGCAGCCCGGCAGTAGCAGGTTGGTCTGGGTCCTCGTCCACGTCCATGGCGGTGCCGAAGGCGAGCGCATCGAGCAGGCCCGCGGGAATCCCGAACCTGCGTTGCGCGTCGGTCAGAGCCAGCAGAATCGGATCGTCGGTCGGCTGCCCGCCTTGTGCCGCGTGGAATTCATTGAGCCAGAGGTCGAGTTTCTGCCGCCGGTCGCGCATTGGAAGCGATGGATCATCGGCAATATCGTCACAGCGGCGCATGAACGCGTAAACCGCGCACAGCGCGCGCCTCTTCCGCTTCGGCAGCACCAGAAATCCGTAATAAAAATTCTTCGCCCGCGATCGCGTAATCCCCCGGCAAACCGAATACGCGACCGCCAGTTGCGACGGCGTCGGAGAAAACTGCTGCGACATTTGCGCGAGCGTGCTCATATCACTTTGCGCATGGCGGCGCGTGCGACCAGCGCCAATTTTCGGCTTTTGGAAATGACCGGACGGTTTCCCAGGACCGCATAACCCTGCCGCTCGATGGCGTTCAGTATCTCCTGGCCGCCGCGGCTGAACAGTTCGAGATCAATCGCAAGCTCTCGGTCCACTTTGTCGATCAACGGCAGTCCACGTTCGAACCACCCTCTCGCGCGCTTAACTTCGAATCGCATCATCTCGCGAAACGCCGTGCTGTTGTGCCGGGAAGGAATGTCTTCTTCGCTCACGCCATACTTCCGCAAATCCTCAAGCGGAAGATAAATTCGTCCCTTGTCGAAGTCGACGCTCACGTCCTGCCAGAAGTTCGCAAGCTGCAGGGCCGTGCAGGTGAAATCCGAAAGTTGCTGGCGCTCGAGATCGCGGTATCCGCACAGGTAAAGCACCAGATGTCCGACTGGGTTCGCGGAGTTCCGGCAATACCCCAGCAGATCGTCGAACGTTTCATACCGCGTGATGGTCTGGTCCTGGCGAAACGCAGTCAGCAGATCCGAAAATTCATGTTGTGGGATATCGAATTGGCGCACCGTACCCGCCAGCGCCACAAATACCGGATGGCGCGGCGCACCGTTATAGCAGGCGTTCAGCTCGCGCTCCCATTCATCAAGCAATTGCAGCGAGGCTGCCGGATCGCCGGTCTCATCTCCCAGATCATCGGAAATTCGGCAGTACGCGTAGATATTGAAGAAATGCTGGCGCAACCGCTTAGGCAAGAACCAGGTGGCGACAGAGAAGTTTTCGTAATGTGTGCGAGCCAGCCGCTCGCAATAAACGTAAG
>JBKPSP010000133.1:0-18199 GCA_046735175.1 Acidobacteriota bacterium | reverse complement strand
GTCAGATACGATCCCGCACAGAAAAAATTCATCCCTCTGCTGGCGGAAGTTTCAGCCACAGACCTCGACTACTCGGCCGACGGCAAGTGGGTCGCGTACGTATCGGTGCCAGATGGCGCGTTGTGGCGGTCGAAGGCTGATGGCACGGAGAAAGTGCAGCTCACATCGGCTCCGGAGCGCGCAGCGTTGCCCCGCTGGTCGCCGACCGGAGACCGGATCGCTTATGTTTCAATCCTGCCGGAGAAGCCGTCGCAGATCGTTCTGGTGTCGCCCGCCGGCGGTGACGCGCAGGCCATCCTCCCCGAAGATCGTGGACAAATCGACGCCAATTGGTCAGCGGACGGAAGCCGCATTATGTTCGGGTACTACGTGCGCGATCCACACGGTTTAAACATCGCAATCGTGGACCTGAACTCGCACAAAGTTGAGGTCTTGCCCGGTTCGGAGCAGCTGTTCAGCCCGCGCTGGTCGCCGAACGGCAGATACGTTGCCGCGCTTTCACCAGACTTCACGAAGGTGATGCTGTTCGATTACAAGACGGGAAAATGGTCCATGTGGCTGGGCGAATCGGCCGGAGCGGTGAGCTATCCGGCGTGGTCTGCCGACAGCAAGTATCTCTACTTTGACGATCTCGTCAGCGAAGAGGAATCGATTCGCCGTATCAAGATCGGTGAGAGCAAGGCCGAGCGAGTATTCAAGCTGGAAGGAATCGACCGTTATCCGGGGCCGTTTGGGCTATGGAGCGGGCGTCTGGCGGATGGCTCGTATCTGTTCGTCCGCGACCGCAGTACGCAGGAAGTTTATCAATTGACACTGGAGCTGCCGTAATACGGCAACCAACGAAATGAACCACACAACCACTCGCAAATCCGGAACGCTTCGAGCGGCCGGCCTCATCATTCTGACATTGGCCTTCACAGCCGTCGTTTTCCCTAGCCACGTGCTCTCGCAGAATGGGGGAGAAAGAAAGGTTGTGACTCGGGTTGAGCCGGAGTATCCAGACACGCTGAAGCGGCTCTACATCGGCGGAGTGGTGCGGGTGGAAGTCTCGGTGAGCAGCAACGGTACGGTGCAAACCACGGAACTACTTGGCGGCAATCCCATTCTCGGCCAGTCAGCCATGAAGGCAATCAAGCAGTGGAAGTACGAAGCTGGGACGAAAGAAAAGCTGATCGTGCAGCTGGAGTTTGACCCGCATCGGTAATAGCCCTTTCTCGGCTATACCTCTACCCAGTTGACGCAAGTCGGAAGGTCTTCAGATAACAAAAACTCCCGCACAGCGCCGATTCCCAATCCGACCGGGATAACGTATTTTCTAGGAAACTCCGTGTGATGGTTGAAATTCAGAAAGCATGTGAAGAACGGGAGGTCCTCGTCCGAAGTCCCTTGCTCGCGAAATAAGGCCCATTCTCGCGATCAAAGCTCAAGACCGTTTCTGTACCACCTAAAGCAATTGTGAGCGCGTTGCCGTTGCCGGACTCAAGTGTGATCGCCGTCAGAAGCCTTCGGTCCCTCGCTTCTTGGGCAGCTTCATCCAGAATGCGATCTAGCTCACCAGATGTCGTGATCTGGGTCAAAGAGGCGTCCTCGCGGATCCGGTCAACCACTCCCATGTCAGTCTCGGCCTTTTTCCACCACGTGCAGCCGCATAAAATTTGTCGAGCCGCTGGACATTTGCGTGCCGGCAACTACGCCTAACACCTGCCCTGGCTTGATACGGCCGCTGCGCAGCAACTCCTGCTCGGCGGTGGCGAGCATCTCCTCCGAATTGAGCGCGTGATCGCGGCGAATGGGGTGTACGCCCCAGAGCAGGTTCATACGATTGCACACCGCCGGTACGTGGCTGAAAGCGTAAATCTGCGACTGGGGGCGGTATTTTGAGAGCATGCGCGCGGTGTTGCCGGTTTCGGTGAACACCGCGATGGCGGCCATGTCGAGGTCCTCGGCGGAGTGCGCGATGGATTCGCAGATAGTTTCTGAAATCGACAGCGCGCGGTTCTCGCGGCGGCGGCGCGGCTGGGTGAACTCGGCAACGTTGTTTTCCGCCTCGACCACGATTTTCGCCATCATGCAAACCGCTTCCAGCGGATATTTGCCGCTGGCGGTCTCGCCGGAAAGCATGACCGCGTCGGTGCCGTCGAAGATCGCGTTGGCCACGTCGCTGGCCTCGGCACGCGTAGGACGCGGGTTTTCAATCATCGACTCCAGCATCTGCGTGGCGATGATGACCGGCTTGCGCCATTCAGCGGCGCGCTGGATCACGTGCTTCTGGATGACTGGAACTTTTTCCGGCGGCATTTCGACGCCCAGGTCGCCGCGCGCGACCATCACGCCGTCTGCAGCCTCCAGGATGGCTTCGAGTTGATCGAGCGCCTGCGGTTTTTCGAGCTTCGCGAAGACGGGGATGTCAGAATTGCGCGCAGCAATGATTCCGCGGGCGGTGCGTACGTCGGACGCAGAGCGCACAAAGGAGAGCGCAACCAGGTCAACTCCGTGCTTCACGCCGAATTCAAGGTCTTTGCGGTCCTTTTCCGTTAGCGCAGGAATCGACAGCGCGGCGCCGGGCAGGTTGATGCCCTGGTGTTCCGCCAAGCTGCCGCCGGTGACGACCGCACACTCGATGTCCTCGCCATGCACCGCCCGCACCTCAAGCTCGATTCGCCCGTCAGAGAGCAGAATGCGGGAGCCGGGGCCGACCTCTCGGGGGAGCCCAGTGAAAGTGGTTGAGAGCAGTTCAGCGGTGCCCTCCACTTCCCGTGTGGTAATGGTGACGCGCTCGCCGGCCTTTAACTTTACCGGCTGATGGCCTTTGAGCCTTCCTGTTCGGATCTTGGGACCTTGCAAGTCCTGCAAGATGCAGATTGCCTTTCCTGATTCAGCGGCGACCCGGCGGAGAGTTTCGATGGACCGCGCATGCTCCTCGTGAGATCCGTGGGAAAAGTTCAGGCGGGCAACGTCCATGCCGGACTGCAGCAACCCGCGAATGCCGGCTTCGGTGTTGCAGGATGGACCGAGGGTGCAGACGATTTTGGCGCGGCGCGAAAGCAAAGCGCCGCGGTAGGGCGGGTATTCAAATGAGGTTTCGCTCATGCGGGTAAGTGGTATTGTAGCGGCACGAGGAGCGAAACACAGTTATCATGTGCGGCCCGATTGGTTTGGGAATTCTTGGCGCCGACCAGCCAAAGACCGGATATATGACTCGCCCTACTTCGTACCGGTGTATGTCGCTCTTGTTGTTTTTGCTCTCGTTATCTGGGCAGAGGAGGAATTCAGAATTCGCAAGCGACCGCGCAAGCCCGAGGAGGAAATCAAAGACGAATAGCCGGCTGGTTCTGCCCAGCTAACTCATTTCCCAGCAGCGATCGTGGAAACAAAATGGCGTTGAATTCCGCGCCAATCAGGACTACCAGCGAGATCAGGTACATCCACACCAGCAAGGCTATCGCAACGCCCAGCGAGCCGTAAATCACGCTGTAATCGGCATAGTGCTGCAAGTAAAAGCCGAAAAGTATTGTAGTGAAGAACCAGAGCACGGTGGCGAGTGAGGCTCCAGGGAGCACGCTGTGCCAGGGCTGGGTGCGAGGGACGGCATTGTGGTAGATGAGCGCGATCACGGCCACGCTGGTGGAGATGGCGATGAGCCAGCGGATGACCATCCACATGAGATAGACGTACGGACTGAACTCGTGCCCGATGTGGAAGAGGATGCGGGTCTCGATGCGGTTGCCGAATGCGACCAGGATCGTGGCGGAGGTCAGGGGAATTCCGGCCAGCACGACCAACGAGAGCGCGACCAGGCGCTCTTTGACCAGTCCCCAGATCTTCGGCAACTCGTAACAGCGGCGGAAGCCCTCCATCCAGGAGATCATGACGCCCGAAGCCAGCCAGAGTGCGAGGAGAGAGGTGCTGAACAGCAGGCCGACGGAGCGACCGGTACTTCCTCGAAGGTAGGCCTGCGCGGCGGAGGTACCCGCGGGCATGATCTTGGCGAGAGCGTCGGAGATTTCGCGGAGGAATGGCTGCGTGTTCCGGCGAGCGGCAAGTACAGATCCCAAAACCAGCAAAGTGGGAAAGAAAGTAAGAATTGACGAGTACGCGGAGGCCTTGGCAATGGCGAATGCGTCGTGCGAAAAGGCCCGCCAGACCGCCCTGGCCAACAGTTTGAAGAAGCGCAGGACCAACGGAGTCAGAGTAGAGTCGGCGGGGGCTTCGAGCAAGTGAAGACTCGGCGGGGGTTCCTGAAGGTGCACTCGATGAGGGTCAGCGTTCATTGATCGACGGAGGTGAATTTCCTTGCGAACTCTGCGTTTTCTCTGCTCTGCGAACTGTGCGGTTAAAAGCTCTTTTTCAACCCAAGTCGAAAGCCTTTAACCGCAGAGATCGCCGAGAAAACCCGCCGAGTGCGCCGAGAAAACAAAAAGGGCAGCTCGAAAGCTGCCCTTGTGCTTGCTATTACTCCGCTGTGAGCTCCTCGGTCTCGCCTTCGGTACGCATGAGTTCGAGCGCGCGCTCGGCCTCTTCGTACGCCTGCGAGACTTCTTCCTGCACTTTGGCCGCGGCCTCTTCCATCTCCGGCGAGAGGCGGACGTTGCGGTAATACTCCATGCCGGTGCCGGCTGGAATGAGGCGTCCCACAATGACGTTCTCTTTCAGGCCGCGCAGGTGGTCCACCGCTCCCTGAATAGAGGCTTCGGTGAGCACGCGCGTGGTCTCCTGGAACGACGCTGCCGAGATGAACGAATCGGTCGAGAGCGACGCCTTGGTGATGCCGAGGAGCAACGGCCTGCCGGTTGCCGGCTTGCCGCCTTCGCGGATCACACGCTCGTTCTCTTCGCGGAAGCGGAACTTATCCACCTGCTGCTCCAAGAGGAACGTGGTGTCGCCAACGTCTTCGACCTTCACCCAGCGCATCATCTGGCGGACGATTACCTCGATGTGCTTGTCCGAGATGTTGACGCCCTGCAGGCGATAGACTTCCTGGATTTCGTTCACCAGGTAAGCCTGAAGCTCCTTTTCGCCGAGCACGGCCAGGATGTCGTGCGGGTTGAGCGGTCCGTCCATGAGCGGTTCGCCCGCCTTGACGCGCTCTCCTTCCTGCACATTGACGTGAACGCCGCGGGGAACGGAGTATTCCTTCTCCGTGCCGTTATCGGCCTGCACGTAGAGTTTGCGCTGACCCTTCGAGACCTCGCCGAACTTCACGGTGCCATCGATTTCGCTGATGACAGCAGTCTCGTGCGGCTTGCGGGCCTCGAACAACTCGACCACGCGCGGCAGACCACCGGTGATGTCTTTCGTCTTGGTGGTTTCGCGCGGGATCTTCGCGAGCACATCGCCCGGGTACACGGTGTCGCCTTCGGCAACCATCAGGTGCGAACGCGACGGCATCAGGTAACGCTTGCTGGTCTTTGCGCTCTTGATGACGATGGCCGGCTGGCGCTTCTCATCGGGCGAGTCGCCAACAACGTGACGCGAGAGGCCGGTGACTTCGTCCACTTCCTCGTGCAGCGTGACCCCTTCCTGCAGGTCTTTGAACTGCGCGGTTCCGCCGATTTCCGTGAGGATCGCGAAGGTGTACGGGTCCCACTCGACCAGCACCTGGCCAAGCTGGACCGGGTCGCCTTCGTTTACCTTAACGCGCGCGCCGTAAACCACCGAGTAGCGCTCGCGCTCACGGTTCTTGTCGTCGATAACGGCGATCGATCCCTGGCGGTTCATCACTACCAGATCGCCCGCCTTCGACTTGACCGTCTGCAATCCGATGAAGCGGACGGTGCCGTTGGTGCGGGCATCCAACCGCGACTGCTCGGAGACTCGCGATGCCGTACCGCCGATGTGGAAGGTACGCATGGTGAGCTGCGTGCCGGGTTCGCCGATGGACTGAGCCGCGATGACGCCGGTGGCTTCGCCGAGTTCGACGAGACGCCCGGAAGCCAGGTTGCGGCCGTAGCACATCACGCAGACGCCGCGCTTCGATTCGCAGGTGAGCACGGAGCGAATCTTGACCCGCTCAATGCCGGCTGACTGAATCGAACCGGCCAGGTCTTCGGTGATCTCGTTGTTGATATCGACGATCAGGTTGCCGTCGTAGTCTTTGATCTTCTCAAGCGACACGCGGCCGACGATGCGATCACGCAGCGGCTCGATAATTTCACCGGCTTCAACGATTCCAGCCACGTAGATGCCATCCACGGTGCCGCAATCGTATTCGCTGATGATCACGTCCTGAGCAACGTCAACCAGGCGGCGGGTCAGGTAGCCGGAATCGGCAGTCTTGAGCGCCGTGTCGGCCAATCCCTTACGCGCGCCGTGCGTCGAGATGAAGTACTGCAACACCGTCAGTCCTTCACGGAAGTTGGCAGTGATCGGCGTCTCGATGATTTCGCCCGACGGCTTTGCCATCAGGCCGCGCATGCCGGAGAGCTGGCGAATCTGCTGTTTCGATCCGCGGGCGCCGGAGTCGGCCATGACGTAAATCGGGTTGATGTCGCCTTCTTTATCTTTCTTCTGCATTTCGCCGAACATCTCGTCGGCAACTTTTTCCGTGATCGCCGACCAGATTTCGATGACCTTGTTGTAACGCTCGCCGTTGGTGATGGCGCCGTCCAGGTATTGCTGCTGGACATTGACCACCTGCTTTTCGGCATCGCGCACAAGCGTCTTCTTGTTGTCGGGAATGACCATGTCGTCAATTCCGATGGACAATCCGGCGCGAGTGGCGAAGCGGAAGCCGAGTTCCTTCACTTCGTCGAGCATCTTCACGGTCATTTCGAGACCGTATTTCAAGTAGCAGAAGGTGACCAACTGGCCGATACCCTTCTTCTTGAGCAGGCCGTTGATGTACGGCATGCCCTCGGGAAGGTGATCGTTCAGGATGGCGCGGCCGACGGTCGTATTGAGGAACGCGCGATCGTAGTTGATCGGATCAGTGTGAACGATGTCCTGATCATCGTACGCAGTGGTCAGGTCGATTACGTCACCGCTGTAGCGCAGACGGATCGGCGTGAGGGTTTCGACCTCTCCCGCATGCAGCCCGAGCAGAACTTCGTCGATGTTGGCAAACGCGCGGCCTTCACCTTTCGCGCCCGGCTTGCCTTTGGTCAGGTAGTAGAGACCGAGAACCATGTCCTGCGTGGGCACGGTGATCGGCTGTCCTGACGCGGGCGAGAGAATGTTGTGCGACGACAGCATCAGCACGCTGGCTTCGACCTGGGCTTCTGGAGAGAGCGGAATGTGGACCGCCATCTGATCGCCGTCGAAGTCGGCGTTGAATGCCGTGCAAACCAGCGGGTGGATCTTGATGGCCTTGCCTTCCACCAGCACCGGCTCGAACGCCTGAATGCCGAGGCGGTGAAGGGTTGGGGCGCGGTTCAAGAGCACCGGATGGTCTTTAATGACCTCTTCGAGGATGTCCCAAACGATGGACTCCTGCGCCTCGACCATCTCTTTTGCCTGCTTGATGGTCGTGCAGTGGCCGGTCTGCTCCAGACGGTGGTAGATGAACGGCTTGAAGAGTTCGAGCGCCATTTTCTTTGGCAAGCCGCACTGGTGCAGCTTGAGTTCAGGGCCGACCACGATGACCGAACGGCCGGAGTAGTCGACGCGCTTGCCCAGCAGGTTCTGGCGGAAGCGTCCCTGCTTGCCTTTCAGCGTGTCAGAGAGCGACTTCAGCGGACGATTGTTGGCGCCGCGCAGAATACGTCCGCGGCGGCCGTTATCGAACAACGCGTCCACGGCTTCCTGCAACATGCGCTTTTCGTTGCGCACGATGACTTCAGGCGCGTGCAGGTCCATCAATTTCTTCAACCGGTTATTGCGGTTGATGACACGGCGATAGAGATCGTTGAGATCGGAGGTCGCGAAACGGCCGCCATCGAGTGGAACCAGAGGACGCAGCTCCGGTGGAATGACCGGAATCACGTCGAGGATCATCCAGTTCGGCTTGTTGCCGCTCTTGCGGAAGGCTTCAACAACTTTGAGGCGCTTTGCATACTTCAGCCGTTTCTGCAGCGAAGTCTCATGGCGCATCTTCTCGCGCAATTCGCCGGAGAGCGATTCCACTTCTACGCGCTTCAGCAGGTCTTTGATTGCCTCGGCGCCCATGGCCGCGCGGAAACCCGCTGGCCGATACTGCTGATCGAGCTCGCGGTACTTGGCTTCGTCTTTAATGACCTCGCGCTCTTTGACGGGAGCGTCGCCGGGTTCGACCACGACGTAGGCTTCGAAGTAGAGAATAGCTTCGAGATCGCGCAAAGAAATGTCGAGCAGGTGGCCGATGCGGCTGGGCAGTCCTTTGAAGAACCACACGTGCGAGCAAGGCGAAGCAAGCTCGATGTGGCCGAGGCGCTCGCGGCGGACTTTCGAGAGCGTAACTTCGACGCCGCACTTGTCGCAGATCACGCCGCGGTGCTTCATGCGCTTGTACTTGCCGCAGAGGCACTCCCAGTCGGTAACCGGGCCAAAGATGCGGGCGCAGAACAGGCCGTCGCGCTCCGGCTTAAAGGTGCGGTAGTTGATGGTTTCGGGCTTCGTCACCTCGCCATGCGACCAACTGCGGATCTTCTCGGGAGAGGCCAGGCTGATACGAATGGCGTCAAAATCGGCGACGGGATTTGCCAGATCAAATGGGCTCGAACGGAACAAGGTTTCCTCCACTTCCCGCGGCTGTAACGCTGCCGCCAGCGGCTCCGAAAATCAGTGGCTAGTGGCGGGTTGTTAGTTGCCAGTAACCAACGTCTCTAGCTGACGGTTGGGAGCAGAAACCGTTCAGCCGTTTCCTTCAAAACCTGTACTTCTCTCTGGCTTTCCTCTGTGCTCTCCGTGTCCTCTGTGGTTAATTTCAAAACCGCTTAACCACAGAGGACACAGAGTTACACAGAGAAAACCTCAGAGCCTAATCTGCATCCATCAGCACGCCACGCGGTGTCTTCGCGCCGGCGTACTCTCCGCCCGGGGCCGCGCTGACCACCGGCTTTCGTTCTCCGGCTTTGATCAGCTCGACATCGAGGCAGAGCGATTGCAATTCACGAATCAGAACGTTGAATGACTCGGGCACGCCCGGCTCCATGGCAGCTTCGCCCTTAACGATGGCCTCATAAATCTTGGTTCGGCCATAGACGTCGTCGGACTTCGCCGTGAGGAGCTCCTGAAGAATGAACGCCGCGCCGTAAGCTTCGAGCGCCCAGACTTCCATTTCTCCGAAGCGCTGTCCGCCGAACTGCGCTTTGCCACCCAGCGGCTGCTGGGTAATGAGCGAGTACGGTCCGATGGAGCGAGCGTGAATCTTATCGTCCACCAGGTGCGACAGCTTCAGCATGTAGATGTAGCCGACCGTGACCGGCTGCTCGAACTTGTCGCCAGTCATGCCGTCGTACAGATACGTCTTGCCTGCCTCGGGCAGATTGGCGCTCTTGAGCAGCGCTTTGATTTCGGTTTCGCGGGAGCCGTCGAACACCGGCGATCCGGTGAAGACGCCGCGTGTCAAAGTTTCGGCGACTGCGTTCAGCTCGTCGTCAGGAACTTCGGAAATTTCCTGCTCCAGGGTTGTGCCCTTGAACAAAGTTTTGAGCTCGCGGCGAATGGCTTCTTCGCGCGTGTTCTCTTTCAGAAGTTCGGCGATTTTCTTGCCCAGCTCATGTCCTGCCCATCCGAGGTGGGTTTCGAGAATCTGTCCCACGTTCATACGGGAAGGAACACCGAGCGGGTTGAGCACGATTTCAACCGGCGTACCGTCTTCGAGGTACGGCATGTCTTCATCCGGCAGAATTCGCGCGATCACGCCCTTGTTGCCGTGACGGCCGGCCATCTTGTCGCCAACGCTTAGCTTGCGCTTCATGGCGATATAGACTTTCACCAGCTTGATCACGCCCGGGGGCAGTTCGTCGCCCTTGGTGAGCTTGTCTTTCCGCTCGTTGACGATCTTCTTGAGCACGTCGATCTGACGCGAGGTCATTTCCTCGATCTCGTCGATCTGCTCATTCACGCGCGGGTCCTTGTCGGCGTACTTGATTCGCTTCAGGTTCCGCGTGGAGATGCGCTCAATCGTCTCGCGATCGAGAATCGCACCCTTGGTCAGCAGGCGCTTGTTGGTGCGCTCGTCGTGCAGGTCAGCCTGCACCTCCTTGCCGCCAAGGATGTTCTCGAGACGCTTCAAACGCTCGTCGGTAAGAATCCGAATCTCGTCGGACAAGTTCTTTTCGAGCTTGGCAACCTGGGTGGCTTCGATGGCCTTCGCCCGCTCGTCCTTTTCCTGGCCTTTGCGGGAGAAGATCTTCACATCGACGATTACGCCTTCGATTCCCGGCGGGCAGTAGAGCGACGCGTCGCGAACATCGCCGGCCTTCTCGCCGAAGATCGCACGCAGCAGCTTCTCTTCCGGAGTGAGCTGGGTCTCGCCCTTGGGCGTGACCTTGCCCACCAGGATGTCGCCCTGCTTCACGCTGGCGCCGATCCGAATCACGCCGGCTTCGTCCAAATTGCGCAGCATGGCTTCGCTGACGTTGGGAATATCGCGCGTGACTTCTTCCGGCCCAAGCTTCGTATCGCGCGACTCGATCTCGAATTCCTCGATGTGGACTGAAGTGTAGTAGTCCTCTTTCACGAGTTTTTCGGAGACGAGAATCGCATCTTCGAAGTTGTAGCCGCGCCATGGCATGAACGCGACCAGGACGTTCCGGCCGAGAGCAAGCTCGCCGTGATCGGTGCAAGGACCGTCGGCAATGACCTGGCCTTTCGCGACCTTCTGTCCCTTCTGCACCACTGGCTTCTGGTTGATGCAGGTGTTCTGGTTGGACCGCTTGAACTTGGTCAGCTGATAAATGTCGCTGCCAACTTCGCGCGACAGCTGTCCCATGTGGTGCTCGCCTTCGACGCGCACGATGATGCGCTCGGAGTCAACCGAATCGATGACACCATTACGGCGAGCCAGGACCACTGCGCCGGAGTCGCGGGCGGTGACGCCTTCCATTCCGGTGCCAACGATCGGAGCCTCTGCGCGAAGCAGCGGCACCGACTGACGTTGCATGTTCGCACCCATCAGCGCGCGGTTGGCGTCGTCGTGCTCGAGGAATGGCACAAGCGAGGCCGCGACGGAAACCAACTGCTTGGGGCTGACGTCAACGTAGTCAACTTCGTCTTTGCTGACGAGCACAAAGTTGCCGGCTTTGCGGGCGTTGACCAGGTCGCCGACGATGCGGCCTTTGTCATCGAGTTCGACGTTTGCCTGGGCGATGACGTGGCGGTCTTCTTCCCATGCGGAAAGATAGAACGAGAACGGCTCAAGCTCTGCAGGACGCTTGCGGCGGTCCTTCAGCTCGCTGTTGACCTTTTCCGCTTCGTGCTTCTCAAGATGATCTCCAGCTTTATAGTCGCTATCGCCGGCATTGACTACGCTGACGTAATCGAGCACGCGGCCATTCTTTACGCGGCGATAGGGCGACTCGATGAAGCCGTAGTCGTTGATGCGCGCATAGCAGCTCAGCGATGAGATCAGTCCGATGTTCGGGCCTTCCGGCGTTTCAATCGGGCAGATACGGCCATAGTGCGTCGGGTGAACGTCGCGGACTTCGAATCCTGCGCGCTCGCGCGACAGACCGCCCGGCCCAAGCGCCGAGAGACGCCGCTTGTGCGTAATCTCGGACAGCGGGTTCGTCTGGTCCATGAACTGCGAGAGCTGCGATGAGCCGAAGAACTCGCGGATCGCTGCCATCACTGGCTTGGCGTTCACCAGGTCGTGCGGCATGGCCGTCGACATCTCCTGGTACACGGACATCTTTTCTTTGATGGCCCGCTCCATCCGGACCAGGCCGATGCGGAACTGGTTTTCGAGCAGTTCGCCGACTGCGCGCACGCGG
The DNA here is from genome assembly GCA_046735175.1 of Acidobacteriota bacterium. Taxonomy (GTDB): domain Bacteria; phylum Acidobacteriota; class Terriglobia; order Terriglobales; family Acidobacteriaceae; genus Gp1-AA145. The sequence goes on along the minus strand of JBKPSP010000133.1, from coordinate 6,347 downwards.
CGGTTGCCGAGGTGATCGATGTCATCCACCAGGCCGATGTTCTTGCGTAGCTTCAGCAGGTAGCGAATGGTCGCGTAGAAGTCGTCGGGGTCAAGCGTCCGCTTGTCGAGCGTGGTGGCGTCCGCGTTTTCGAACAGCTTGATATTGAACTTCAGCCGGCCTACGCGCGAGAAGTCGTACTTCCGCGGATCGAAGAACATTCCGTGGAAGAGAGCGGTCGCGGTGTCGAGCGTCGGCGGATCGCCGGGACGCAGCTTGCGGTAGATTTCGATCAGCGCCTCTTGCGGGGTATTGATGGAATCGCGCTTCAGCGTCTGGCTGATGACTGTGCCTACGTCGTCGCGCTCGGGGAAGAAGAGATTCATCTCAACCACGCCCGACTCGAGGATCTTGGCAACCTTGTCGGCCGTCAGTTCGGTATTGGCTTCGAGCATCACTTCGCCGGAAGTGGTGTCCACGATGTCGCCCGCAGCCCATGCGCCTTCGAGATCGGTCACATCAACTTCGATCTCGCTGATCTTTGCCTTCTGAATTTCTTTGAGAATCGCAGCATTCAGCTTGCGGCCCGAGTGCGCGATCTCTTCGCCCGACTTCGACTTGATGCTGTGTGCCAGCTTCATGCCGAGCAGGTTCGTGGCTTTGTCGCTGTTGGGGTCGAGCGTCCAGAAGAGCTTCTTGTCGCGGACCACCAGGCGATCGACGGTGTAGAAGGTCTTGAGAATGTCCTCGCCGGAACGCAGGCCAAGCGCGCGGAGGAAGATCGTGCCCAGGAATTTACGCTTGCGGTCAATGCGCACGTAGAGCACGTTCTTCTGGTCGTATTCGAACTCAACCCACGATCCGCGGTAAGGAATGATCTTGCCGAGGAAATAGGTGCGATTGTTCGCAGTCTCGAAGAACACACCCGGCGAGCGGTGCAACTGGCTGACGATGACGCGTTCGGTGCCGTTCACGATGAAGGTGCCGTTCTGCGTCATCAGCGGAACGTCGCCAAAGAAAACTTCCTGCTCTTTGATGTCGCGGATGGAACGATTTCCGGTCTCTGCGTCTTTGTCAAAAATCGTCAGGCGCATGGTGACCTTGAGCGGCGCGGAGTAGGTCATGCCGCGCTCTTCGCACTCAGCCACGTCATACTTCAGTTGCAGGCCGACCGGGTCGCCGCACTTGTTGCAGAAGTCCGGCGTGTTGGCGTTGTAGGTGCCGCACTTGTGGCAGAGCACGTCGCCGGGATGAAACGGGTCGGTGATGACGGTCGAGCCGCAATTCTTACAAGTGGTGCGCAGGTGATGGAGTCCCTTGAGGTGACCACACTTGCACTCCCAGTTACCGATGGCGTAATCCACAAACTCGAGTTGTGATACGTTGCGGAAATCGGTGATGGGAAACACCGACTGAAACACAGACTGCAGGCCGCCGTCCTCGCGTTCGCTGGGCAGGCGGTCCATTTGCAGGAACCGCTCATACGAGCGCTTCTGCACTTCAATCAGGTTCGGGATCTGAATGGTTGCTGGAATTTTTGAAAAATCGAAACGATGGCGGAATCCGTTCTTCTTTGACATTCGGTGTGACTCCCTAATCTTTTGCGCAGCCGAGAGACTGCATCAACAGCGGAACAGCGTGGGCGGGAAAACAGCGGTCAGCACTTAGACAGTTCGACTCAATGCAAATTGCCAGGTGCTGAATGCTTGCGAAGCGCGAAGACACAACAGCGCGCCCGTAAGGACAGCATGTCCCTCAGGCGCCGCATTGAGCGCATGGCCAATTAAGTTGTGTCGTTTCCGCGCCAGTATGCCTTGTTCCCGTCCCGCCGCCCGCAGGACAGTTGCTAAATCCATTTTGTGCAGCCTCCGTCCGCTCCCCGCGTTAACTCGCGTGGAGACTGCTAACCCTGGATGAAATGGGAGCGGTGCGTGATAGTGACAATAATAGCACTAGCCCGCACATTCTGCCAAGTAGTGGTCAAAAAATTGCTACAGATAGCCGAATACAATAGAAATAAAGCACTTACGAATACGAACGCGGGGTACCGGGCGTTCCCGCCCGGCTGCATGAGCGAGATGCCCATGCCCCCGCCGTCCAAAGGTCACTTCACTTCGACTGTTGCGCCGGCGTCCGCGAACTTCTTCTTGATGTTCTCGGCTTCTTCCTTCGAGACGCCTTCTTTCACCGGCTTCGGCGCGCCGTCGACCAGGTCCTTGGCTTCTTTCAAGCCCAGGCTGGTGACTTCGCGGACAGCCTTGATCACGTTGATCTTGTTGGCGCCGACTTCTTTCAAGATGACCGTGAATTCGGTCTTCTCTTCCGCCGGGGCCGCTGCCGCGCCTGCGCCTGCACCGCCGCCGGCAACCATCACCGGGGCCGCTGCCGCCGCCGACACGCCAAGTTTCTCTTCGAGACGCTTCACCAGCTGCGCCGCATCCAGCAGCGACAGCCCTACGATCTGATCTTCTAATGCTTGCAAGTCCGCCATTTCAGTTCTCCACTTATCAGATTTGGTAATTGAGTAATTTGGTAATCGGGCAATTTAGAACCCAATTCCCAATCTCTCAATTCAAAGCTTTCGCCCGATTGCGTTATCTGTGGACAGGTTTCCAGTGCGCTTACTCTTCGCATGACGCCAGACAACGCGACGCTTCAGATTTTGCGCAACCCCTGGCACTGATAACTAAACTCTTGGAGGGCATCTTGTTCTTTTGGTTTTCAATTACCAAATTACAAAATTACCCAATTACAAAATTTCTCTACGCTCCCGCAGGCGCGTCGTTCGCAAACTTCTGCTTCTCTACGCCCTGGTTGATCACAACTGCCAGGTCCTTGCCAACTGCGTTCATCACCGTGACCAGGCGTTGCGCCGGAGCGTTAATCAGGAACAGCAGCTTCGAGTAAATCTCTTCCTTCGACGGCATGGTCGCGAGCGCGTCGATCTCTTTAATCGAGATCACGCGGCCCTCGACAACTCCCGCCTTGAAGGTAAACTCCGGATTGTCCTTGGCGTATTTCGAAAGCGCCTTGGCCAGCGAAACCGGATCGCCTTCGGTGTAGGCGATCGAGGTCACGCCCGAGAGCTCTTTCAACGCGCCTTCGACTTTGGTGCCCTTGGCTGCGCGCTCCGCCAGCGTGTTCTTCACCACGGCGTACTTCGCGCCGGAGCTGCGCAGCAATTTGCGGAGCTCGTAATCCTGCGCCACCGTCAGCTTCGTGTACGTAGTGACGATGACCGTCGAAACGTTCTGCAGGTCTTTGCTGAGTTTTTCAACCTGTTCAGTTTTCTTTGCTCGTGTAACCGCCATAATGTGAAACCTTCCTAATTCCTGATGGAACTCTCCGATTTTGTAATCGGGTAATTTTGTAATTTGGTAATTGAAAACCCGCCCTGCCCACGTCGTGGTTTTAAATTACCCGATTACCAAATTACCCAATTACTAAATCCTTCTACGCTTTCGCAGCCGTTTCGATCGGTGTCGTGTCCAGCGCGATTCCCGGGCCCATGGTCGAGCTGATGTAGCAGCCCTTGATGTACTTGCCCTTGGCCACAGACGGCTTCGCCTTGATCACGCTGGTGATCAACGTGGTCGCATTCTCGATCAGCTTGTCCGGGGTGAAAGAAATCTTTCCCACGGGAACGTGAACCAGGGCAGTCTTGTCAGTGCGGAACTCGACCTTACCGGCTTTCACTTCCTGCACGGCGCGAGCAACGTCCATGGTGACCGTGCCGGTTTTCGGATTCGGCATCAGCCCTTTCGGGCCGAGGACTTTTCCAAGACGGCCGACGGATTTCATCATGTCCGGCGTTGCAATCAGCGCATCGAAGTCGGTCCAATTTTCTTTCGTGATCTTCTCGACCATGTCTTCGCCGCCCACGAAATCCGCGCCCGCCTGCTGGGCTTCGCGGACCTTTTCGCCGGAGGTGATCACGAGAACTTTTTTCGATTTACCAAGCCCGTGCGGAAGCACGACTGTGCCGCGCACCATCTGGTCGGCGTGCTTGGGATCGACGCCCAGCCGAAGCGTGACTTCGACGGTTTCGTCGAACTTGGCGTATTTAACTTTTTGCAAAAGAGGAACGGCGTCTTGCAGTACGTATGGACGCTGCTCGACCGCCTTCCTCGCCTTCTCGATATTTTTTCCTGCTTTTCTCATTTGCTCTCCGTCTCCCACCGCTGAACGCTGTTCCGATCAGCCGTGGTATATGACATTTTGTAATTGGGTAATTTTGTAATTTGGTAATTTGAAATCCACTGACGTTTGCGTCCGTGGTGTTAAATTACCCGATTACAAAATTACTCAATTACCAAATCGTACCCAGCACGCTCGCGTGCAGCTATCCGACTACTTCAATTCCCATCGACCTCGCCGTGCCGCGAACACTCTTGATTGCCGCATCAATTGAAGCCGCATTCAGGTCCGGCATCTTCTGCTTGGCGATGTCCTCGATCTGCTTCAGCGAAACCTTGCCGACTTTGTCTTTGTTCGGCGCGCCCGAGCCTTTTGCGATCCCGGCAGCGCGCTTCAGCAGAATCGAAGCCGGCGGCGTCTTGGTGATGAAGGTGAATGAGCGGTCGTTGTAGACCGTGATCACCGCCGGAATAATCAGCCCTTCCAGTTCCTTCTGGCTGGTGCGCGCGTTGAACTGCTTGCAGAACTCCATGATGTTGATCTGCGCCTGTCCAAGCGCGGGGCCAACCGGAGGCGCCGGCGTGGCCTTGCCCGCCGCGATCTGCAACTTGACTGAACCCGTTACCTTCTTTGCCATCGCACTGTCCTTATATTGTCATCTGGTAATCGGGTAATTTTGTAATTTGGTAATTTCAAACCTCGCGCCAACCGCGGGATCAAATTACCCGATTACCAAATTACCCAATTACAAATTTCTACGACGCCTGCTTCTCCACCTGCTTGAACTCGAGCTCCACCGGCGTTGAACGCCCGAAGATTGTAACCATCACCTTCACTGTCTCTTTATCTTCATTCACGTCGTCCACTACGCCGGTAAACGTCGCAAACGGGCCTTCAGTGATGCGCACGGTTTCGTTTTTCTCGAACTTGACTTTGAGCTTCGGCCTGTCCTTCGACTCGCCGGCTTTGTACACGATGTGCTGAACTTCTTCTTCCGAAAGCGGCGTCGGCTGCTGCCCGGTGCCAACGAATCCAGTCACACGCGGCGTGGATTTCACCACGTGCCAGACGTGATCGTCCATGTCCATTTCAACCAGCACGTAGCCGGGATAGAACATGCGCTCGACGGTGTATTTCTTGCCGCCGCGAACTTCGGTGACAGATTCAGTTGGAATCAGCACGCGGCCGATCTTTTCTTCCAGGCCGAAGGCGCGCACGCGCGACTCCAGCGACTCTTTTACCTTGCGCTCAAATCCCGAATACGAGTGGATGATGTACCACTTCATATTGGGATTGCGCGGCTTTTCGGCGACCGCAGCCGCAGTATCGGTTTGCGGCTCGCCTGCTTCGGTGGTTGCTTCGTTTTTGGGTTCGTCCTGCATTATTGGTCCCTGCTCTAGCGCTTCGAAAGATACTGGATGAGGTCAGTCACGCCGCGACCCAGCGTGTTATCGACCGCCCAGAAATAAAACGCAAAAATGAAGACCGCGATTATCACCACGGTCGTAGTCGCCTGCACTTCTTTGCGCGAAGGGCTCGTCACCTTGCGCATTTCGGTGCGCACATCGTTATAAAAAGCTTTGATCCGCTCCGGCCAGGACTTGACCCGTCCGGCAAAGCTCGAATCGTCCGCGCTTGCAATTGAGTTCGCCATTTTCTTCGTTCCTACCGCCATCCCAGCACCTGTCTTCCCTCAAAACTCTGGCAGGGGCGGAGGGATTCGAACCCCCAAGTCCGGTTTTGGAGACCGGCAGTTTAACCGTTGAGCTTACGCCCCTGTAACCATTTGGTAATTTTGTAATTGAGTAATTTAGTAATTTGAATACCGGCGACTCGCGCAAGATTTTCAATTACCAAATTACAAAATTTCCCAATTACCAAATCTATTTCACTTCTTTATGCGGCGTATGCTTCCGGCACCGGCTGCAGAACTTCTTCAGTTCGATACGGTCCGGGGTCGTTTTGCGGTTCTTGGTTGTCGAATAGTTCCGCTCTTTGCAATCGCCGCACTGCATTGTAATGATCTCTCGGGGCATCGCTCACTCCTGAATCTTCCCGCCTGAATCTGGTTTTTAATGCAGAAGGAAGAATTCAGAGTGCAGAATTGAAAACCGTCTTACTTCTGCATTCTTACTTCTAACCTCTGACTTCGCATTACTGAATAATCTCGGCAATGGCGCCTGAGCCTACGGTGTGGCCGCCTTCGCGGATGGCGAAGCGCAAGCCTTTTT
>JBKPSP010000132.1:0-36233 GCA_046735175.1 Acidobacteriota bacterium | reverse complement strand
TCCATGCCCTTTGGCGCAGATCCGGTCTCAATGTTATGTCTTGCCCAAAGTCCTTGTTTGGCACCGTCTGAGATCTCCTGCGCGCTGTATGCCTTCACTGTGGCCGCGTGCTTCTTTGCGTCAGAAAAAGCCTGAGTGGTTGAGACATACTTCTCCGGCGGCCAGTTGCGAATCTGTTTTGCGATGGCGCTCGAGCGGTTGCCAGGATTCGGGTGATCGCTTAGAAACTGCGGTCCATTACTGCCCTCCTTAGCCAGGATCTCAAAAAAGTTGGCCAGTTCCATCGGGTTGTACCCGGCTTTGTACATGATGATCGCGCCGACGGCGTCGGCCTGGGCCTCGTCTTTGCGTGAAAATTTCAACAAGTACAATCCCGCGCCGGCAGCTCCCACCCGCGCCGCTGCGCCAGCGACGCCTCCAAAGATGCCGCCCAGAGCGCCGATAATCGAACCCACTTCCTGCCTGTGAATGCTTTTGGCGGTGTGCTGCATGTAGACGTGCGACATCTCATGAGACATGACGCCGGCAAGCTGTGCTTCGTTCTGTGCGGCAGCAATCGTCCCAACATTTACAAACATCTGGCCGCCCGGAAGCGCAAAGGCATTGATCTCTTTTTGCTGCACCACGTGAAACTCATACGGCCAGGTGTACTGTTGCGGGATCTGCTTGACCAGCTTCTTTCCGAGTTGCTGAATGTACTGGGTTTCCGGGCTGGAATCCGGCAGCACCGGCGTCTGTTTGTACACGTCGGTGGCAACCTGTAGCCCAAGCTTCTGTTGATCGTCTCGCGACATGCTGGCGGAACCGGGATTCGGCAGTTCGGGAGCGCCGGTTACCGCCCAGGCAGGGATGATGAGAACAATCGCCAGCAGCAACGCGACTGGCCGACACAGGCAAGATGATCTGCTCATGTAAATTCCCCTTGTGACGCAGCAATAGAATGCCACAGCCCGATAGAATAAGGCGCATGACTCCTCCAGGCGAATACAAAGCGCCTTCCGCGGCTGAGAAACTCTTTAATCAAGTTTTTGGATTTCTTGCTGGGTTAGGGCTTGCGCCCTCGTTCATTTATTTGCTCCAGGTCAAAGGGAGAAAGTCGGGAAAAATCTATTCGACCGCCGTCAACCTGATGGAGTTTCGCGGCAAGCAATTTCTGGTGGCTCCCCGCGGCCGCACTCAGTGGGTAAAAAATGCTGAGTCATCAGGAGAAGTCACGTTGAAGCGTGGGCCCAGGCGCAACTTTCGCTTACGCCCCCTCGCAGAGTCCGAAAAGCCTGAAGTACTGAAAGAATATTTAACCCGCTACAAGAGTGCGGTGCAGAGGTTCTTTCCCGTGCAGCCGGACGCGAGTTTGGATGCCTTTGCCAAAATCGCGGAGAACTATCCTGCGTTCGAGTTGATGCCGGCGTGACAATCCAAGGCAAAACCTTTAACCGCAGAGATCGCAGAGACATTCGCCGAGTGCGCCGGGCAAATCCCTTCGCTTTTCTCCGCGATCTCTGCGAACTCTGCGGTCACAAGCTTTTGATCTACGGTTCGAGGACATTGTCTTCGAGCTTGTCCGTTTTCCATTTCGCCGCCGCGCGCAGGAATTCCACGATGATCGGATGAGGTTTGCCCGGTTCAGACGCCAGTTGCGGCTGAAACAGCGTCGCAACAAAGAAACGATGCTTAGGCGACTCGATGGCGCGCACCTCGCCATTGGCTCCTCTCGCAACCACGGGATATCCGGCTTCCGTGATTGCCCATTCGAACTCCGAATTTACCTCGTAGTTACAGAAGAATTCTTCCTCGACAACGTCCTTCTTGTAGAACGAGTGCAAGTACGATCCTGGCCGAATACGGATTTCGGGAACCCTCCCGATCAGCTTGGGAGCGTTCTCAGCGCGGTTGGGAACCGCGCATGCGACCGGCGAGATCACGATGTTCTTCGATCCAGAATTATTTTCTGCAGTATCCGCGTCTTTGATGCCCAGCACGTTTCGCGCACACTCTACCAGAGTGTATTGAAATCCCCCTCAAGTCCCTACGAACGGCCAGTCACGCCTGCGCGCAAATTCGATTCCGCGCAGCATTCCATCAAAACTTTTGTAAGGACTCCCCGGCGCCGCCCACAGTCCGTCGAAGTTCTTCAGTTTTTTATCTAAATCTGGGGCGAGCAAGCTGTCGGTGGGCAGCCAAGTTACATTGGCGGAAATTTTCAGGTCGGAGGTCGCGTGCTGAATTGACTTCTCGAGCGAAGGTAGGGTCGGGGACGAACCGTATTCTCCAAAGACCCCAATCTGAATGGCATCTGCCATCGAGTTATTTTACTTCGAAGGCTCGGTATTGCCTGAACTCAGCAGCTTTTTCAACGGCGTCATAATCGCGCCATCGATTACTTCGATGTTGCCGGCGCGGTTGTATGTATGCACTGCGCAGAAATCACCCCACGGAGTTACAGTCCGCAACGCCTTTTCCGAATAGCGATCAGTGGAGAGTTCGGTGATTTCGTTAAATGAAAAGGAATAGCCGTAGATCGGGCTGCAACTCTGGCTGGGGCGAATCAGCTTTCCATCGGCAACGAAGACGGCTCCCGCCCCTCGATTGTTGCGGATGTCGGTAGAGATCGGGTTCGCGGGATGAAAGTTCCAGTCACCGCTGAGCGCCTCGGAATAAAAAAGGAAGAGCGACCCCGCACGTGAATCTGGCTCTGCGCGCGTGGTCATCAGCCACCATAACCCATCCTGTTGCCAGAGGGTTGTATCGACGAATCGGCCCCGAAGTAACGTTCTCTCACGCTTCCATTTTGCCGGGAATTCAATGCAACGATAGAGATCAACTGAGTTCGAACTAAGAGACTCCGGAACCATCAGCAGTTCATTGCCACAGCGAAATACATGGGGATACGAGTAGTGGTGTTCGCTCTCGAGGCACGCCTGAGGAGACACCAAGGTCCCATCAGAAAGAATTTCCGCGCAGGCAATTACCGCCCGCCTGTTCGGATAGAGATAGTCTTCGAAAAACATCCAGTGTTTTCCCTGATGTTCGATCACAAACGGATCAGCCCAGAAGTGGTCTTTCGGCGGATCGATCCAGCGAAAATTACCAACATCGATCTCCTGAGATTCGAACAATAGCCGGTGGCCTGCGCGAAGAGCAATTTTCCAATGCTGCACCGTCTTTTGGCGGAATGGGGACTTCGCAGCTTTTTTCAGAAAGACTGGCGCCAACCAACGCGCCATCTCGGAATTCGTCGGCATTCGGTATATCTTCCGCTTGCCCTGGTATGGAGCGTTTTCAAGGGCCCTCGATTTCACATACTCCCATCCGTAGCGGTGAAGCTCATTCAGCTTGCGGATAACCATGTCGGTTGAGCCCCAATAAGGCGTGTAACGATTCACAGAAGCACTGGTTGTCTGCTCGGTAGTGAACAGCGACTTGCTGAGCACCAGCCCGCCGTCTAGTTCTTCTGTCAATACTTGAAGAATGACTCCTGAGAGCGGCGCCTTCTCAACCAACTCCCAAAAGTGCGGCGGACCTCCGCGATAGTAGTCGTTGTCGCCATGGTGATACGACCACACACCGTAACGGGCCACGGTCAGAATATCGCCCGAAAGAATGTTGAATCCGAATCGCAGAATGACATCGAGGCCGGCGTTGCGAATTTTCTCGATTGCTTCAGGCGGCAACTTGTGGATAAATTTCTTGCCGATTGGCTCGACCTCGATGCTCTCGATTCCCGCGAGCATGTTTGAGCAGTCCACGACGTCAAGGGGATGGTTGCGCGGCTTCATCCGCTCGTCGAGTTTCAAGTACAAATCGTAGAGTGCACGCTTTCTCAGAGCCGGAGTCAGCAGTCTGTGTTTCAGTGCCCCAAGGCGGGATCTCGGCTGCACTTGTGCCGAGGCAGGTCTCTTTCGGTAAACCAGCAGCTCGATTCGCGCAAAGTTGCTCGCTTGAATGTCTTCGATAATGCGGGCGAAAAAAGCTGAAAGCTTCGGGCTGTCGAGCAGGATACCTATGCGGAGGCGGGGATTCTGGGCTGGAGACGTTCGAAATGGCGCAAACATCTGACTTTGCATACTAGCACCGATCAAATTCACGCCTGGGGCCTTGGTCTACAACCACCGGAAATACAGGATCAAGTAGATGCAGGTGATAACCAGGGCCGGTCCGCCCAGCATCATCAGGTAAGAGTTCCATTCGACAACTTGTCTCAGTTCGCGCGGGCTTCTCCAGGAAATAAAGAATTCCGGCCGATGAGTCCCCTTCATCAGTACCACCGGTGGATGGAGATCGAAACTCTCCGAATCATCTGTCTCGGCCTGATGTGTGAGTTCAACCGCGGTTGCAACAGCGATAGAGGAGGCTGCTGGCTCTGGCCCAGGTGTCTTTACCCCAACCGCTGTCGAACTCCATGCCGCAGGATTGTTGATGCCTGCCCTGCTCAGCGCTGCCGCGATCTTTTGTTGCTGGGTCATCGCCGCAGCTGGCACTTCGGTATTCGTTTCAGATAGCCGAACAACGTGAGTCAGATTTCGAACTGCGCCATTCTTGGGATGTTCCTGTGCCCTTTGCTTCTCGCCAACTCTTTGTGCCCAGGCCGGCGTTATGCTCGCGTCGAGTCCCGGATTCTGCGACAAAGTTCCTAACGCGAAGAGAGGACTCTTTGGCCTTATGCAACACTCTTCCACCTTGATGCCAGGCTGCGGGTCGATTCCGTGGCGGGCGAGAAACTCCGCGATCGCGCCAGGTATTTTCGAACCGGGCATCGGAAGCGATGGATGGTATTCCTGCTGGAAAGTGCTTGGCAGATCCATCTCCGCACCGCGTGGATCAACCAGCAACCTGCCGCTACCGTCGTCCAGGTAAAAAGGAACGTGGAGCGTTTCCTCTACGACTTTTCTCCAAAAGGTGTCATTCCCGCTCCGTCTCAGTTGCCAGGCGACTGCGCGGTAGTAGTGGCACTCGGTACGGTTGAGCGGCGACAGCATTACGTAAGGGCTCTCGGAAACCCCATTTACTTCTACTAATCCGATGGCTGCGTTTTGAATTGTCGAGTCTGGGGTGCTCAGAATCAGGCGCCTGCGCTGAAGCAGTCGAAACCCTCGCACAAACCAGTAGATGCCCGCACAAATCCCGATTGCGGGAAACGCCAGCAATATCAACGTTCTGGCTGTAATGACGATAACGGCTGGCACGGCGCCTCGCGGGCCCGCTCCGAGCCCTCTCGCAGGTTAGCGAAGCAGCCTTATTAAGGCAGTTGAATTCAGTTCTCTGGGCTTACCGGGGTAATCCTGCGGAAGGAACTGGTCAGCTGACTATGACCTTCGTAATCGCGATCTCGCGTTACTGCGCTTTTCACGGCAAAGACTCACCTAAAATTTTGTGCTGGACTACTCCGCGTGACGCGGACTGGGACCTTCTCTCTCATGCCCGAGATTTCAAAACGCGTCGATCGCCAGGAAATCGCCAGGCGCGTAGAGCGCGGCGAAAAACTACTGCAAAAAGGCAAAGCCGCCGAGGCGCTGGAGGAGTTTTTACAGATCCTCGCGCTTGATCAATCAAACGATACCGTGCGGCAAATGGCCGCCGATCTTTGCCTTTCACTCCAGCGCCTGCCCGACGCAGTACGCCTGCTGGGAGAGCTATTCGAACGGCAGATGGCTGCCGGCGACGCCATGCGCGCCAGCCTCACTTACAAAAAACTATCCCGCTTTGCGAATCCAAACTGCGAACAGAAAGTGCGCTTTGCCGAACTGCTTGAAGGTTCCAACCGCAAGCTGGCACTCGAAACCTACGAGAGCGCATTCGAGGAATTCAGCCGGCAGTCGAAAACCCCGAATGCCCTGGCGGTGATGAAGAAAATGGTGGCGCTCGACGCAACTGAGCGCAACCTGGTCCGCTTTGGAGAGCTTTCCTCCGAAGTAGGCGATGGAAAGCAAGCTGCTGCTGCATTTCTCCGGCTCGCTCAGCAGGCGGAGTCGTCTGGTGGCAAACCGAATCAGTGGTATGAGCGCGCCTATTCCGAGGATGCGACCGACGAGACCATCGCCATCGGATACGCCAAATGCCTGATGGCTGACCAGCAGATCGGAGCTGCGATCTTTGTTCTTGATCCGCTGGCCAATTCGCAAAACACGTCACCGGAATTTCGTGAGCTTTACGCGAAGGCCTTGCTCAGCGCGAATCGGTTAACCGAGGCCGCGCCTCTCGTCTGGCAAATCTTCGAACAGAACCCGTCGCGGATCGAACAGGTGCGCGATCTGATCGGCGCGTTCCTCGACTCTCAGCTCGATAAAGAAGCAGTCACGCTGGCCGAAAAACTCGAACACTTCCAGCGACGCAAGGGCGAGCGCCGTGCCGTGCTCTCCATGATGCAGGACATTGTTGCCGGTCATAAGCCGTCGGTTCTGATGCTTGAGTTCCTTGCCGATCAGTTCAACACTGCCAATCGCGAGGCCGATTACTGCAACACGCTGCTCAAGCTGTTCGATCTGTACATCCAGCAGGAAAACTACATGAAAGCAGGCGATGCGCTCGACCGCGCCGCTGAGATCGACGCCTACGAGCCGGGACACCAGAAACGCCTGGCGATGCTGAAAGGCAAGATCGAAGACAACCGCTACGAGGTGATTGCATCGCGCTTTGGCGCGACCGCTCCATCGCAACCGGCGCGTGCCAATACCGAGGAAAAAACCTTGGGAGCTGGCACGCTGCAGGACCTCATGCTGCAGGCTGAAATCCTCGTCCAGTACGGAATGCGCAACAAAGCGTTAGAGCGGTTGCAGAGAATTCAGCAGCTGTTCCCGCATGAGGAAGATCGCAACCCGGATCTGAAACAGCTGTATCTCTCTGCGGGGCTGACGCCACAGTACTCGGCTGCAGCGGCAGCCACTTCTGCCCCGGTTGCGCATGCTCCCGCAGCGCCGGTCGCTGCGGTGCCGATGGCGTCCGAGAACATTGATATGACCAGCTTCGCGCGTGTGCCGGACATTACGCGCAAGCTGAACAAGCAAACCACCGCCGAAGCCGTACTGAGCACAGCCGCCAACGAAATTGGAGAGCAGTGGAACCTGACACGGTGCATCGCGGCCTTGCGAAAGCCGGGACTGGCGACCACCGCATTCAAAGAATTTGTGGCCAGGGGAAACGCAGCCACGAAGCGCGAAGTTGTCGAGCCGGTCATTGTCAGCGCGCATGAACTGGCCGCGAGCCAGGGTGCGCTGGTATGCGCAGATGTCAGCGCCGTGCCAGAATTGCAGACCGTCGCCCAGCAGCTCGCAACCTTGGGCGCGCGATCGCTGCTGGCCCTACCTCTATCGGACGGAAACGAGCAGTTGGGCATCCTGCTGTTGATGGACCACACATCCCGAGCCTGGGCGCCAAATGACGTTCTCGTCTTCAAGATGATCGCTGAGCAAACTGCGATTGCATTGAACAATGCTGGCCTGCGACGGTTGGTGAAGAATCTCTCAGTGACGGACGAAAATTCAGGATTGCTGAAGCGCGCATCATATCTCGACCTGCTGATGGGCGAAGTCCGGCGCGCGACGCAGCAGTCAACCCCCGTGAGCGTCCTGCTGATGCGTTTCGGTGATCGTGCAGCAATCATCAAAGAGCAAGGCGAAGCCGCCGCCGATGCGGCCATGCAGCGCCTAGGACAGTTGGTTGCCGCAAATATTCGCCAGAATGACCTCGCGTTCCGTTACGCCGCCAATGCTATTGCCATCATCCTCGGCGAGACTGCGGAAAAAGAAGCGCTGATGGTTGTCGAAAAAATGCGCCGCCTGATCGCAACCGCCCTCGATGACAAGCAGGCCGCGGCCTCTCTCAACGCAGGCATTGCCGAAGCCGTTCTCCGCCAGCAATTCGACCCCGTGGACATCGTCACCGAAGTGATCAATCGCGCCGAGCAAGCGCTGGAGAAAGCCGTGGACGAAGGCGTGGGAAAAAGCGTCGCGCTGCAGGCCGCTCTGGCAGCAGCAGCAGTGGCTTAAGTTTTTTGATTTTCTCTGCGTCCTCGGCGAAATCTCCGCGAACTCTGCGGTTAAAAGCTTTGAGAACCTAAGCGATCTTATGAGTCCCGTCGGAGAACACATCCGGCTCACTGTAGTTGTTGACCATTCGCTTGATCCCGTCCTTCAATACGAGCACGTGAAAGTTGATTAACAATCCAATCGGTAGATTCAGAAGGCGCAAGTGTGACAGCAACTGTGCCTCGTCCACAGGATGCAGCGCCTCTTTGCACTTCAGTTCGACTACGACTGTGTTCTCCACAACCAAATCCGCGCGAAATCCGCAGTCGAGCTTCACTTCCTCGTAGAACAGCGGGACCGGTTTCTGGCGCTCTACGTTTTGCCCGAGCTTTTGCAGTTCATAGCTGAGGCATGCTTCGTAGGCTGATTCGAGTAGTCCGGGGCCGAGCCTCCGATGAATCTTGATTGCAGAGGAGATGATGTCAGATGTGATAGCGCGCGACATCGCGAAAAGATTTTAACCGCAGAGAACGCCGAGAGAACGCGGAGTTCGCAGAGAAAATCGTTTTTGAGTGCCATTTCGGGAAAGGTGGGCCGCCGTTTACTTCTTGCTGTTCTCTGCGACCTCGGCGAATTCTCTGCGATCTCTGCGGTTAAAAGCTTTTCGCCGGAAGCCTCCACTGGCCCAACCCGCCGCAAACCGCGTAAACTGATTAGTTTTCGACCCATGCTCAAACCAGGTGACATTGCCATTGTCAGCGGCGCGCGCACGCCGTTCGGACGCTACTGCGGCAAGCTAAAAGATTTCACTGCGCAGGAACTTGGCGCGGTCGCAGCCAAAGGCGCGATCGAACGCGCAGGCGTGAAGCCCGAGGAGTTCGATCACGCCGTCTTCGGCAACGCGCAACAAACCTCCGGTGACGCTTTATACGGCGCACGCCATGTCGGATTGCGAGCGGGATTGCCAATCGAAACCCCAGCTCTGACCGTCAATCGCCTGTGCGGCAGCGGCATGCAAGCCATCGTGAACGCCGCGCATCTGATCATGACTGACGAGGCTTCGATCGTCCTCGCTGGCGGAATGGAAGCGATGTCGCAGGCGCCGTTCGTCATTCGCGGACGCGATGGGTTCACGCTCGCTCCCGGCGGAAAGCTGGAAGATTCGCTGATGGTCGCGCTGCTCGACAGCTACTGCGGTTTGTATATGGCCAACACGGCCGAGCTCTACGGCTCACAGCAGGGAATCACGCGCGAAATGCAAGACGAGTTTGCGTTGCGCTCGCAAAAGTGTGCCGACGACGCTTACAAAGCCGGACGCATTCAGGAAGAGCTTGTGCCTGTGCCTTCGAAGAATTCCAAAGGCGAGCTGACGGGCGAATCGCTGACCGAAGATGATCATCGTCGTCCGCAGACGACCATGGAAGGACTCGCGAAACTCAAGCCTGCATTCGGAAAGAATGGAACGGTAACCGCCGGGAACGCCAGCGGCATCGTTGACGGTGGAGCGGCGGTTGTTCTCATGTCGCTAGAAGAAGCGGGTAAGCGCGGGATTCAGCCGCTCGGACGGATCGTGAGCTGGGGGATTGCTGGAGTCGATCCGAAGATCATGGGCAGCGGCCCGGTTCCTGCAACTAAAGCCGCTCTGCAAAAAGCTGGCATGACGCTCGAGCACATCGATCTGATCGAAGTAAACGAGGCCTTCGCGGCGCAGTATCTCGCAGTCGAAAAAGAACTTGGACTGGACCGTGAGAAGGTCAACGTAAACGGCGGCGCGATTGCGCTGGGGCATCCACTGGGCGCAACTGGCACTCGGTTGGTGATTACGTTGCTGTACGAACTGCGCCGTCGCAAGAAAAAGTATGGAGTGGCGACGGCGTGCATCGGTGGCGGACAAGGGATTGCGATGGTGGTGGAGAGCTTAGGCTAGTCTGCATTGGACGGGAAAGACCCGGATCGAAAGCAATCAGAAGTTAGCAGGAGAGGGCGTGAAGCAGATCGTCGGCTCGATTGCTGCAGCGATGCTAATTACCGCGATTCCGCTTGGGTTGCGGGCGTTGTTTCCAGACACACATTGGTGGCGGACAGCAGCGGCGATCTGTGACTGCCCTATGCGTTTGATTCACTCCTACAACTTTGGGCACAATGAACTGACCCGCCTCCTAATATTTCTTCTCGTCAATGTCATGGTCTGGAGTTTCGTGACATACGTGGTGCTACTCGGCCTCAAGAAAAGCATTGCTCGGTAAGGATCCGATATGGAAATAGCCGTATGAGCGATTTGCGAAGTCAGATCAATAGTTTGTCTGCGGCGGAGGCAGATCTGCTGGATACGGTCTGGGAGAGCCTGGAAGCGGATGCGGCATCGCTGACCGATGCCCAACGGGCGGAACTTGATTTCCGAATTACCAGTCATGAGCAAGACCCGTCTGATGTCATCCCCTGGGAGCAAGTCAAGGCGGGCCTGTTTAAGAACCCGTGAACAACGTTTCTCGAACGAGATGGGCTCGACGTTGGATCCGGTACACTGCACTTGTCGCGCAGCCCGTCGTAAGGTCCCTCTCTCGCCCGTTTTCAGCGTGCGAGTTCGGGATGACGATCATTAATTTACGTTTCTCAATGTATGTTTTTCTCTGTGCCTCTGTGTCTCTGTGGTGAATGGTTTTCATCTGCGTCTATCCGCGTTAATCCGCGGCGAAAGAAGTAAGAAATGGAAATCAAGAAAGTTGGCGTACTAGGTTGTGGCCTGATGGGATCCGGCATTGCGCAAGTCTCCGCGATGGCTGGATTCGAAACCACTGTTCTCGAAGTCGAGCAGAAATTTCTCGACAAAGGCTTCGCCGGAATCGTAAAGTCTCTGAGCAAGTTTGCCGAGCGGCCGCCGGAGAAGGGCGGCATCACTCAGCAGCAGAAAGGGCAGACGCTCGCGCGGCTGAAAGGGACTACGCGTAAAGAAGACCTTGCCGACTGCGACATCGTTATTGAGGCCATCATCGAGAGCGTTCCGCAGAAGAAAGAAATGTATGCCGCGCTCGACGGCATCGTGAAGAAAGACGCGATCTTCGCCTCGAATACTTCCTCCATCTCTATCACCGAGCTGATGACGGCGACCAAGCGCCCGGAGCGCTTCATTGGGTTGCACTTTTTTAACCCCGTGCCGCTGATGAAGCTGGTCGAAGTGGTGCGCACGATTGCGACCGCGCCCGAGGTTTACCAATCCGCTTACGAATTCGCGAAGAAGCTAGGCAAGGTTCCGGTGCGTACGAGCGACAAGACGGGATTCATCGTGAATCGGCTGCTGGTGCCGTACCTGCTCGACGCCATTCGCGCCTACGAAGAGGGCGTGGGCTCGATCGAGGATATTGACCAGGCCATGAAGCTCGGCTGCGGCTATCCCATGGGGCCGTTCACGTTGCTCGATTTCGTCGGCCTCGACACGACCTACTACATCACCCATGTGATGTACGACGAATTCAAAGAGCGCCGCTTCGCCTCGCCTCCGCTGCTGAAGCGATTGGTGATGGCGGGCTGGTACGGGCGGAAATCGGGGAAAGGGTTTTACGACTATTCGGACCCGAATATCCCTCGCCCGAATAGGACGTGAACTTCTTTTTCCGCGGATTAACGCCGATTGAAGCAATTCACCACGGAGACACGGAGTCACGGAGGAATTCGGGATTGAGTGTTGTATCAGGGCACGTCTTCAGACGTGCCGAACGGGACGCATAAAATAAACTGTCATCCTGAGCGCGGTAAGAACTTCGCGAAGCGAAGTTTTTATGCAGTCGAAGGACCCCGTGTTCGTGTGTGCGGGCATAGGCCAGGAAAGGCATTTTGACCAACGTCTGCATCGGGAGAATTCCCTGAGGCGCGGGTGGTAGGTTGGAATAACGCCGGGTCCTTCGGCTACGCTGGATCATTCGCAAGCGAATGATCGCAGCTTCGCTCAGGATGACAGAGGTTGGGGCGAGGAGGATAGAGTGGACGATACCGAAATTCAGGCCGTCATTGACCAGTTTGACGCCTCTGTTCCAAAAGATGGTTCAAGGATATTGATCTACTATGAGGATGAGATGCCCTATTGTGAATTGGTAGGCAACCGCAATGGGTATCTCCGAGCGGCTACGGAATTATTGCGGGCCGCAACGGTTCACCTCGAACCCGGTGCCTTCATTACTCCCGTCGACTTCAACTATCTTGTTCCCGGCGAACGAGGACTGCTCGTTAAGAGACTTGAGAGGCGAGATGATGTTTTGGCTGGTTTGCCGCCCAAGAGAGAGACAAGTTGGAAAGATAAAGCCATTGGAGCCGGATGTCTCTTGATCTTCCTTTTTCTTGCAGTTTGCACGTTCATCGGATTCGGTGAGATTGGTAGTTGGATTTTCGGAAAGTAGCTTATGACCATCTCCAACATCCTCCTCGAAAAGAAAAACGCGATCGCCTACGTCACCGTGAACCGACCGAAGGTGCTGAACGCGTTGAATATGGCCACCATGGAAGAGCTGCGCGCGGCGTTCCATGACATAAAGAATGACGCGAGCGTGCGTGTGGTCATCCTGACCGGAGCGGGCGAGAAGGCGTTCATCGCCGGCGCGGACATCAGCGAGCTGGCGAAGCACGATGCGGTCACGGGCAAGGAGTACACGCACCGCGGGCAGAGCGTGCTCAATCTGATTGAGAACCTGGGCAAGCCGGTGATCGCCTGCATCAATGGCTTCGCGCTCGGCGGCGGATGCGAGATCGCTATGGCTTGCACCATGCGCCTGGCCAGTGAGAATGCCAAGCTCGGACAGCCCGAGGTGAAGCTCGGAATCATTCCCGGCTACGGCGGCACGCAGCGTTTGCCGCGCCTGGTGGGGAAAGGAATCGCCATGCAGCTCCTGCTCACCGGCGAGATGATCACCGCGCAGGAGGCGCATCGCATTGGGCTGGTGAACGAAGTTGTGGCCGCTGCCGAATTGATCCCGCGAGCCGAAGCAATCGCGCAGAAGATCATCGCCAACGCGCCGCTGGCAGTGCAGTACACAATGGAAGCGCTGAACAAAGGCCTGGAGATGACGCTGGCGGAAGGGCTGTATCTCGAGGCGACGTTGTTCGGCGTGGCCTGCGCGACGGAAGACAAGAAGGAAGGGACAACCGCGTTTCTGGAGAAGCGGGCGGCCCAATTTAAGGGAAAATAACTCTGTTGCTTTCCTCTGTGTGCCTCTGTGCCCCCTATGGTTAACGCTCTTAGGACCTGACCACAGAGGTACACAGAGCAACGCCACAGAGGGACCCTGATTTTCAGGATAAAACCATTTCACCACAGAGACACAGAGACACAGAGAAAACCACCGAAGAAGAAATTCGGCGGAAGACTCGCGCCGGAAAGCTGGACGCGTCGGACCTTCGCTTCGGAATCGTCGTGTCGCGCTTCAACGAGTTCATCACGGATCGTCTGCTGCGCAGCGCCTACGACGGATTGATTCGCTCTGGCGCGAAAGAAAGAGACATTGAGATCGTCCGAGTCCCCGGCGCCTTCGAAATACCATCCGCCGCGCGCACCCTCGCCGAAACCAAGAAGTACGACGCCATCATTTGCCTCGGCTGCCTCTTGCGCGGAGACACCGCCCATTACGACGTGATCGTCAATGAAGTCACGCGCGGCATTGGACAGTCCGCGCAGGAGACCGGAGTTCCCCATGCCTTTGGCGTGCTCACCTGCGACACGCTCGAGCAAGCAATCGACCGCGCGGGGCTGAAGATGGGTAACAAGGGATTCGAGGCGGCGCTGGCTGCGATCGAGATGGCGAATCTGAAGAAAGCGGTCAGTCGTCAGCCATCAGCCGTCAGGAAAAATGTCGTTCGTCGTCCGTCGTCCGTCGTCCGCAAAGATAAAAAACCACGATTCGCCAAGCGACTGCGCAGTTCGAACTGAACTCGCGCGAGACCGACAATTTCCAGCTGTTGGCTGGTTTGTTTTTTGCTTCTCTGCGGCGTATATTAAGTAACGGAACGCTTGTGTAGTACCAGGATTTGGCGGAACACACCAGTGGGCGCAAGCCCACTTTTTACTTGCACAAGCAATTTGCGGGCGCGGTTTCGGGCTAAACCGCTGGAAATATGGCAGTTGATCTCGACCACATTCGCGAAATCGCTGAACGCGTGGCGGCTTCGATGGGATTGGAACTGGTCGAGGTGGATTTGCGCGGCGGGGGCAAAGCCCGCATGCTGCGCATCACGCTGGACAAGCCCGGTGGCGTCACGCACGAGGATTGCGCGAACGTCAGCCGCGATGTGAGCACCATCCTCGATGTTGAGGACGCGGTGCCGGGCGGATCGTACACGCTGGAGGTTTCGTCGCCGGGCTTGGACAGGAAGCTTTCGAAGCCGTCGGACTTTGAGCGGTTTCAGGGCAGCCGGGTGAAGCTGACGACCCGCGATCCGGTGAACGGAAATAGGTTTTTTGAAGGCCGGCTGGAACGGTTTGAAGCAGGGCGGTTGACGCTGGACTTGGCGCGGGCAAGCAAGAAACCGAAGCACAAGCCCGAACCGCCGCAGAAATTGGACATCGAGTTGGCGAATGTGGAGAAGGCCAATCTGGTGCCAGAAATTTAGTGGCTAGTGCCCAGTTGTTAGTGGCTGGCAAAGACACTGACAACTGACCACTAGCAACTGGAAACTGTTTTATGGCAAGCGAGCTCTATAACACGATCGACGCTCTCAGCAGGGAGAAGGGAATTGATCCGCAAATTGTAGTCAGTGCGGTGGAAGACGCGATAGTTGTCGCCACGCGCAAATACTACAAGACGCAGGAAAACCTTCGTGCGCAGCTAGACAAAGACACAGGCAAGATTCGCGCGTTCGCGGTGAAGTCGATCGTCGAGTTGCCCGAGCAGGTGGAAGATCCGACGCTCCAGATCACCATCGATGATGCGCGCAAGTCCGATCCGAACGCGGAAGTTGGCGGCGAGTTGCAGATTCCTAAAGAAACAGAAGGCATTCTAGGACGCATTGCCGCACAACTCGCGAAGCAAGTCATTTTCCAGAAGGTCCGCGAGGCCGAGCGCGACACGGTTTACAACGAGTACATCGGCCGCGTGGGCGAAATCGTGAACGCGACCGTGAAGCGAATCGAAGGGCCGGATGTGATCTTCGACATCGGCAAAGCCGAATCGCGCATGCCGCGAAAAGAGCAGTCGCGGCTGGAATCATTCGCCATCGGCGAGCGCGTGCGGGTTGTGATCGCGCGCGTGGAAAAAGCTTCCAAGGGACCCGGCGTTGTCGTTTCGCGCGCCGCGCCGGAACTCGTGCAACATCTTTTCCAAACCGAAGTTCCCGAGATCTACGACAACACGGTTGTGATTCGTGCGATCGCCCGCGAAGCGGGAGAACGCACCAAGATTGCGGTCATGTCGAAAGACAAAGAAGTGGACGCGGTCGGCGCCTGTGTAGGCATGAAGGGCATGCGCGTGCAGTCCATCATTCGCGAACTGCGCGGCGAGAAAATTGACATCATCGAATACCACGAAGATCCGGTGACCTTCGCGGAAAAGGCTTTGCAGCCGGCAAAAGTCAGCCGAGTTACAGTAATCGACCCAACAGAGAAGCACCTCGAGGTTGTGGTTGATGACAGTCAGCTTTCTCTGGCAATTGGAAAAAAGGGCCAGAACGTTCGGCTCGCGGCCAAGCTGCTCGGTTGGAAAATCGATATTAAGAGCGAAGAAGAGAAGCGCCAGGAAGTTGAGGCGCAGATGGCCGAACTCACCAGCGCGACAGCCACGCCACTTGAGAGCGTCGAAGGCCTCGGCGAGGGCTTGATCGAGAAGCTGAAGGCGGCTGGAATATCCACAGTAGAAGCGCTGGCCGATATGACGCCGGAGCAACTCGAAGCTATCGAGGGCATTGGGCCGAAGACGGTGGAAAAAATCAGTGTCGCGGTGAATAATTACTTCGCTGGCCTCGAAGGCGGAGAGCAGGTCGCATTGCCAGAGGGCGAACAGCCTGCCGACGGCGAACAGGTTGAAGCGGCGGAGTCTGAGGCCACACCTACCGACGAAGCTGCTGCCGAGGCAAGCGCGCAAGATCAGCCGGTTGAAGAGGCTGGGCCGGAGACAGAAAATTCCCGCGCGACCGAGCCTGCGGAACAGAAAGAATGAATGTAGAGACGTTGCTTGCAACGTCTCAGGTAGCGGCAATCGATTGTGGTTATGCAAGGAAGACGTAGCAAGCTACGTCTCTACACCGTGAGGTTGCAATGAAGACTTAACGGGACATGAGTTGGAGGAACTGAGAGGCGAATGAGTAAGGTTCGAATCAACGACCTGGCCAGAGAGCTGGAAGTCAAGAGCAAGGCAATTCTCGACGTGCTGCCCGAAGTCGGCGTCACCGAGAAAAAAACGCATTCCAGTTCACTGGAAGAACACGAAGCCGAAAAAGTTCGTGTGCATTTCCGGGCCTCCGGCGAGAGTTCCGGCGCTAAGGCCGCTCGTCCCAGCCGTCCTGAACCTGACGGAATCAAGACCAAGATCGATCTTTCACACATTTCCAAGCCCGGGGACGTGCTGAAGGCCATCATCGGAAAGCAGCAGCAGGCAGCTGCGCCGGCTGCGCCTCCTGCTCCGCCGCGTCCCGCAGTGCCTCCGCCGGCTCAAGAAGCAAAGCCAGCTGTGCCTCCGGTCGCGAGGCCGGCAGCTTCAACTCCTGCTCCACCAGCCGCTGCGACGCCGCGTCCACCAGTTCCGGCAACGCCGGCCAGACCGGCAAGTCCCGCGACAGTTGTTGCGCCGCCTACTGTTCCAGCAACACCGGCAGTCCCGCGTGTCGCACCGCCGGTGGCGAATGTTCCTGCAGCTCCGCCGCCAGCCGCGAGTGTGCCGCTATCCGCTCCAGCCGGACAAATCGCGCGGCCAGCAGCTCCAGTTCAGCCGCCGCGTCCACAGGCTCCCGGCCCGAGAATGATCGTGCCGCAGACAGGGCCGCGTCCGGTTTATAAAGCGCCCGCACCTCCACCGCCGCGGCCAGGACAGCCGATCGCAAGCCGTCCGCAGCCCGGTCGCCCCGTTCCAGGTCAGCCAATTTTTCAGCGGCCGCGTCCAGCCGGCGGCCCGCCCGGCGCGCGTCCCCCGCTCCGTCCGGGAGAACGCCGTCCGATGCACCCGACGCGACAGGGCGCAGGCGGTCCTCGTCCGATCGGAGTCGGTCCAGGACTCCCGCCGCCAGGGCCAGTTCGTCCCGGCAGCCGCCCGGGCGCGCCCGCACGAAGGCCCGGCCAGCGCTACGTTCCACGCGGAGTAAAAGAAGGCCCGATGAAGGGCTTTGTTCCGCCGCCGCGGCTTTCGCTTTCGAACGAGCCGCTGCCCATTACGCGGAGCATCACCATCGCTGAAGGAATCAGCGTAAAGGACCTCGCCGAGAAGCTTGAAATCCGCGCCAAGGATTTGATTGCCCGGCTGCTCGCGCGCGGCGTGTTTGCCACGATCAACCAGACACTCGACGCCGAGCTCGCCAGCGATATGGCGCGCTTCTTTGGGGCTGAGACCAATGTGATCAGCTTTGAGGAGCAGGCCGCGAAAGATGTCGCTGAAACCGCGGCGGGCGAAGAAGGCAGCGCTTCTGAGGGTATTCCGCGGCCGCCGGTGGTCACGATCATGGGCCATGTGGACCACGGCAAAACCACGCTGCTCGATTCGATCCGCTCAACCAACGTCGCCGAAGGCGAAGCCGGTGGTATTACGCAGCATATTGGCGCCTATAAAGTCTCTATTCAGGACAAAGATTCGCCCGCTTACGGACGCGAAATCGTGTTCCTGGATACGCCCGGTCACGAGGCATTCACCCGCATGCGTTCACGGGGAGCGAAGGCCACCGACATTGTTGTTCTGGTCGTCGCCGCCGACGATGGAGTCATGCCGCAGACTTTGGAGGCGATCGATCACGCGCACGCCGCCGAGGTTCCCATCATTGTTGCCGTAAATAAGATTGATAAGCCCGGAGCGCTGCCTGATCGCGTGAAGAAGCAGCTCGCTGATCGCGGACTGATGCCGGAAGACTGGGGCGGCAAAACTGTCTTCGTAGACGTTTCCGCGAAGCAGAAAACCAACCTGAATCTGCTGCTTGAAATGATTTGCCTCACCGCGGACCTGCAGGAACTGCGCGCGAATCCCGACCGTCCTGCGACGGGTGTCGTGCTCGAAGCCAAGCTCGATCGCGGACGCGGCCCGGTTGCCACGGTGCTTGTGCAAAACGGCACTCTGCGGACCGGCGACAACTTCGTTGTCGGCAATGTGTACGGCAAAGTGCGGGCCATGTTCGACGATCGCGGACGTCAGATGGAAGAAGCGCCGCCGTCAAGTCCGGTCGAAATTCTCGGCATGGAAGGGCTGCCGCAATCCGGCGATCAATTCCTGGTAGTTGCCGATCGCGACAAGGCCCGTGGCATCTCCGATTATCGCGAGCAGAAAGCCCGCGAGGCCGCTCTCGCCAAGAGCTCCCGCGTATCGCTCGAAGGTCTTGCCGAGCAGTTGAAGACCTCGGGAGTGAAAGAACTCAACATCATTCTCAAAGGTGACGTGCACGGCTCCATCGAAGTATTAAGCGACCTGCTGGGCAAGATGTCCACAGAAAAGGTCAAGCTCAAAGTGCTTCGCTCCGGAGTGGGCGCGATCACCGAAAGCGACGTGCTGCTGGCCTCAGCTTCGAACGCAATCATCATCGGATTCAACGTGCGCCCCGAGCGCAAGGCGCAGGAACTGGCCGAGCAGGAAGAAGTGGATATCCGCTTGCACTCGATCATTTACGAGTTGCAGGACGAGATCAAGCGCGCCATGAGCGGCCTGCTCGAGCCGACGATCAAAGAAACCTATCAGGGCCGGGCCGAAGTGCTCGATACCTTCCGTATCCCGAAGGTCGGAACAGTCGCAGGCTGCCGCGTCTCTGACGGCCTGATCAAGCGCGACTCCGAAGTTCGCCTGCTGCGCGACAACGTGGTGATCTTCAAAGGCAAAATCGGCTCGCTTCGCCGCTTCAAAGACGATGCCAGCGAAGTCCGTAACGGCATGGAATGCGGCATCTCGATCGCCAACTACGGCGACATCAAAGTCGGCGACGTGATCGAGGCTTTCGTGACGGAGCGGGTCGCGGCGGAAGTAATAGCTTAAGGCAGTTGTTGGTTGTTGGTTGTTGGTTATCGGTTGTTGGACGTCGGAAAATAAGGGCTTCGCCAACAACCGATAACCGACAACCAACAACCACATGGTCGTCCTTCTCACCCTCGAACTCCGTATCGAGCACGCGCAATCCCTCAAAGACAAGCGCCAAGTCGTCCGCAGTCTAAAGGACAAGCTACGCGCGCACTTTAACGTGGCCACGGCTGAACTGAATCCCTCGAATCTCTGGAATAGCGCCACTATCGGCGTGGCCAGCGTGTCGGACTCCCGCGATTATCTGGACGGCTTAATGAAGAATGTCGAACGCCAGGCCATGCGGATTGCGAACAATGCCGGGGCGGAGGTCACGGATTCCTGGGTGGAGTTTCTCTGAACGAGAAATTCCGATCTGGCGCATCACTCCTTTGACAATTTCTTCACCCCATTTTCTGATATTCTCATCCGTTTTATTTCGACATCAAATTAGAGATCGAATTCATGGGGCACGGGCGTCTCGCCCGTGCAGCTAAGAGGTGCTGCATGGAGAAGCGCAGCGCAAAATATCATCGGGAGCGCCTGGGCGAGGCCCTGCGGGAAGAGATTGAGACCATCGTCGAAGGCGAGCTGGGCGATCCGCGGATTGGCTTGGCAAGCGTGACCGGAGTCGAACTGGCTGATGACGGGCGATCTGCGCGGGTGCTGGTGGTCGTGCATGGAAACGACGACGAAGCCGAGCGCAGCATAGAGGGGTTGGTCGCGGCAACCGGATTTATCCGCCACGAAGTTGCCGACCGCCTGCATCTGCGCAAGGCGCCGGAACTATTTTTTCAACTGGATCGATCTGAAAAGTTTCAATCGCGAATCGACGAACTTCTGAAACGAACCAAGAAGCGACGAGATGCTTGACCAAGTCTTAGCCGAGATCAATCGCCGCGACCGTTTCGTGCTCACCTCGCATGCGCGCGCTGACGGCGACGCGGTGGGCTCTACGCTCGCCTGCAGCGAAATTCTTCGGCAACTCGGAAAGCAGGCTGAAATATTCTTGCACGGTGGAGTTCCGCGGGTTTATCAGCAGCTTCCATTCGCTGAAAGAGCTGCTCACGCCGAGCGCGTAAACGGGAATTACGATGCGGCGATCCTGCTTGAATGCGACAGCATTGAGCGCACACGGCTCGAGGGTCTCGAGAATCGGTTTCTTATCAATATCGATCATCACCGCAGCGGCAAGAATTTTGCGAACGTGAATTGGATTGAGCCGGACGCGGTTGCCACCGGGGAACTGGTTTATAAGTTGGCGAAGCAAGCGGGTGTGAAAATTACGCCGGCCATCGCGACCTGCCTCTATACCGCCGTGCTGACCGATACCGGTGCTTTCATGTTTGAAGGCGTCAATCAGCACACCTTCGAACTGGCCCGGGAGCTGGTGCTCGCGGGGGCTGATCCGGCGCGCTGCGCGCGTCCCATCTACTTCGGCCATTCCACGGCGAAGTTGCGTTTGCTCGGCTTGGCGCTTTCTGCCCTGCAGCGTGAAGGGCCGCTGGCCTGGATTTGGGCCACGCAGGAGCAGATGGAGCGCACCGGCGCGAAGGAAGAAGACTGCGAAGGCTTGGTGAATTACGCGCTCTCCATCGGCGATGTTCAGGTTGCAGTCTTCTTTCGCGAGTTGCCCGACGGACGCTTCCGCGTGAGCCTGCGGAGCAAGGGCCAACTCGATCTTGCCACGATTGCCGAGCAATTCGGCGGCGGCGGACACGCCTGCGCCAGCGGCTGCTCGGTCGATGGCCCGCTGCACGCGGCGGTCGAAAGCGTGCTGGGCAAAATTCGGCAACAGGCACTCACCTGACACTCCTCTGTGTAACTCTGCGCCCTCTGTGGTTAAAATCAAAATCTTGGAACCACAGAGGACACAGAGGTCCACAGAGGAATCATCGCATCTTGTCCCAAACCTGACTGCGTCCCTCCGCATTCCCGATTGGTTTCTTCTTATCGCAGTCTGCGCATTTTTCTTCTTTTGGAAGCTCGCCGCCTTCGGCCTGATCGGTGCCGACGAGCCGCGTTACGCACAGGTCGCGCGTGAAATGCTCGAGCGGCACGACTGGATTACGCCGACTCTGGGCGGCACTCCCTGGCTCGAAAAGCCGCCGTTGTACTACTGGCAGGCGATGATTGCCTATGGCCTTTTTGGAGTAAGCGACTGGGCGGCGCGACTGCCAGCCGCCTGCGATGCAACTGTTCTGGTTATAGGCGTCTATTGGCTTGTACGAAGGCTGCGTCGAGGGAGCGAGCTTGATGCCGCTTTGGTTCTTGCGACGTGCGCGGGTCTGGTCGGCTATGCGCGCGCTGCATCCATGGATATTGCGCTATGTGCCACCTTCACGCTCGCAATGCTCTCGTGGTACCTGTGGATTGAGCGCCGGGATCGGAAATTTCTGGCGCTCACCTATTTATTCGTTGCGTTGGCGACACTCGCGAAGGGGCCGGTTGCGCCATTCCTGGGGTTTCTTGTAATTGCTTGTTTTGCGGCTGTGCACAAGAGTGCCGGGATCTTGAGGCGAAGTTTCTGGCTGCCTGGGATTGCTCTTTTCCTGACCGTCAGCACGCCCTGGTATATGGCGGTCCAATTGCGGAATCCGCAATTTTTTCGCGTGTTTATCCTGGAGCACAATCTGGCGCGCTTTGGCACCAACCTGTATCACCATCCTGAGCCATTCTGGTACTACGTTCCGGTGACGCTGCTTGGCTGGGTGCCGTGGGCGGTGCTTCTAATTGCAGGCCTGGTCTGGTGGATGAGGAACTCAAAAGGCACTCCAGACCAACTCAACACGCTCCTTGTTATCTGGATAACGGTCATTGTTTTGTTTTTCTCAATCTCGCAATCGAAGCTTCCCGGCTATGTGCTGCCAGCAATTCCGGCCGGGGCGGTTCTGGTTTCGCAGTGGATACGTACGCGCACGGGCGATAGGCCGACACCGGCTATCGCGGCACTACATTCGCTCGCGGCCGGTGCCCTGGTTTTTCCGGCTCTGATGATCCAATACATTCTGCTCGATGCCCACAATCTGTGGAGCCGCGCAGCGCTGGTTCCTGCGATGGTGGCGTTTGTCCTGCTTCTGTCCATTTTTCTTCTTCTATGGAAGATTGGCTGGAGAACGCTCCGGGCGGCAACGCTGGCGCCTGCAGTTGTTGTCACCGCTGTTGTCCTGCGTTTCGGCTCGGCGTCTCTTGACCAGAAGTTATCAGCAAGGCCGGTCAGCGACGAGCTCTCGCGATATGACCACAGACATTTGCCGATCGCAACCATGTTAGTTTCCCGCGAAACCCAGTTCGGCCTGGATTTTTATCGCAACCAGGTGATGCCACGGTATGAGGCTGGACAAATTCCCAGAACCGAACACCTGCTGGTGGCAGCACAGGGCTATCAAAGTGGAATGGAGAAGCGAACGGGAAGAAAAGTGACTCTCCTGGAGAACATCGCCTCGCAAAAACTGGATCTCTTCTACGTAGCCGCAAAGTAACGAAGCAATCGACCTAAAGCCTGAAGTTTGAAGCCCGAAGCATTGCCATTCCATGTTCCCGCCGTTTGCCGCCGTCATCCCGTGCCACTAAACTCTGTTCTGGCGCGCTGCTTGCGTCTTCCCAGGAGCCGCGGTGGAGATTCTCGATCTCAGGCACTTTTCCTCGGCAGATTTGCGCCCCTTGCTGGATGACGAAATCCAGCTCTGGGCCAACAAATTGTGCTGGGACTACAGCGGCTCGGCGGAGATGATTCTCCGCTACATGGATGCCAAATTTCTGCCCGGATACGCCGCGGTTTCGCGCGGACGCGTCTTCGGTTATTCCTTCTTTGTCTACGAAAACAACAAAGGCGTAATCGGAGATCTGTTTGTCAGTGACACTCCGAACGGAGACGATCGCCAGCATGTGGAAAATCGGCTTCTGACACATGTCATCGAGACCCTGCAGCAGTCCCCTGGCATTCACCGCATTGAGGCGCAACTGTTGGCCCACGAGGCTGGCGCCGCAGCCAAACCTTTTCAAGACCAGCGCTTCAGCCGCCACGCGCGCCTGTTTATGACTCTGCCTCTGGCCGGCCCTCAGATTGACGATGCTCGCGTCCCATCGTTCGAGATCCGCCGCTGGACCGAACAGGACTATCAGCCTTCGGCGCAGGTCATTACCGCCGCCTACCGCAATCACGTCGATTCCGAGATCAACGATCAGTACCGCACGCTGAGCGGATCGCTGCGGTTTTTGAACAACATAGTTCGTTTTCCAGGCTGCGGAACATTCGATCCCGAGTCGTCATTCGTCGCACTAGATCGGGCCGGCGCTCTGGCGGGAATCATCCTCTGCTCACGCGTGCGTCACGATGTGGGCCACGTGACACAGATTTGCGTGCTGCCCGACTATCGTTCGCACGGACTAGGCAAGGCGCTGCTGGCAGCAACTGTGCGCAATCTGCGGCAGAGAAAATTCACAGCTCTGTCCCTGACCGTGACGGAAGCGAATACACGGGCAGTCGAACTCTACAAACACCTGGGATTTGAGACGAGGCGTGTGTTCGACGCATTTGTGTGGGAAGGGTGAAGGGAGCGCCCCTTTAACTTTTTCCCAACAGCCAAGAGCCAACAGCCGTTTCTAGTGCCTTAGCGCCCACATCACCCACCCCGCCACAATCAACCCGCCCATGAACATGGCGAAGCAGTAGAGTCCGTAGCGCACCTGCTCGCGGGTGTTGTCCTTCACCGTGATTCCGAACACGACGGAGGCAAAGATCGAGAACAGCAGCGCGGCGTTGAAATGAGAGAGGGTCATTATGGTTTTTTGCCGATGGCGATGTGGTAAGCGTCGGCAACGCAGATGAAATTCAGCAATCCGGCAACGATGATGTATTTGGTTCCGTAGTCAGCAGTGGCGTGGGCAACTACGATGTGTCCCCAATCATTGATGCGGCTGAGAATGTAGAGCCCACCTGCGCCGACGTCGCCGATGAAGCCGAGAATATCCAGAATGTCTCCGCCGTTCGGCTGATAAACACGCCCCTGCATCGCCAGCCCAAGCACGAACATGGTGATGACCGACGCCATGAGCAGAACGCCGCGAATCCAGCGACGCTGAATCAGGTGGCCGGCGCCGGGAATGAGCCAGCCGACTGCCGGCGCAATGACCGACATCGCGGTGAAAGGTTGACTCTGTGCCTGTGCTTCTTTTGCGGGAGGGCTTGCCATTCAGATGATTACGATCTCATTTTGCATTTTACCAGTAACTTCGGCGCTCGCGGCGCGCACCAGCATGTTTACTTCGCTGCGCACGCCGAACTCGGGCAGGTAAACTCCCGGCTCGATGGAAAAACAGCTGTTGGGAAGAATCTGGCGCTCGTCGTGGATTTCGAGATCATCCATGTTGGCGCCGTTTCCGTGTACGTCGGTGCTGATGGAATGGCCGGTGCGGTGAACGAAGTAATCTCCGAATCCGGCTTTCTTGATTGAACCGCGGACCACATCATCCACCTGCCAGCCGGCGATCTTCTGGCCGCTGGCGATGGCTGTTTCGACGAACTTAGATCCGGCATTCCGCGCATCACGAACTGTGCGGAAGACGTGCTGCATTTTGTCCGACGGAGTCTTGCCAACAAAACCCACCCACGTGATGTCGTAGTAAACCGCGCCCGGCGTGTTCTTCTTCCCCCAAATATCGAGCAGCACGAAGTCGCCTTCGCGAATGGGGGCGGGATTGTTCGAAGGCGAATAGTGCGGATCGGCGCTGTTTGCGTTTACAGCAACAACTGGCGGGTCGTCTGCAATGAGGCTTTCCCGCGCAAATGCCTCCAGAATCCACTGCTGGATTTCCGATTCGTTTGTGCCGCCATTGCGTACCCGACGGCCAATTTCCTGGAATGCAGCCGCTGTGATCGAGTCAATGGAGTCGCGAGCATCGAAATGAGTTTTGATCTGATCTTCGCTCCAGGTCGCTTCGAATTGCGCAATGAGGTCGCCGGAACTCACGACGTTTTTGCCCAGCCCGCGTATCAAATCAACGGTTCCGGCATCCACGAGTGAAATAGTGAACACGGAATTGTTCGGGGAATATTGCATGGCCAGATCGCGATGCGACGCGAGCATCTGCTTGAGTCCGTCGAACAATTCCTGGCGGGCTGCGTAAGTGCGCTTCTTGCCTGGCAACGAATCGAGATGGCCAGACTCAATCTTATGTACCAGCTTCTGCGGTTCACCATGGGCGGGAATCAGATAAAACCAGCGCCGCGTCACCATCAACTTTTCGGGAAGGCCGAGCATGCGATAGGCAATGGGATCCCGATGATGATGGTCGTAGAACAGCCAGGCGTCGAGATTGCGCTCGCGCAAAGCCGACTGGATTGCCGCAAGGTCCATAGCGAAGGGCTATTCTAAACGC
The DNA here is from genome assembly GCA_046735175.1 of Acidobacteriota bacterium. Classification (GTDB taxonomy): domain Bacteria; phylum Acidobacteriota; class Terriglobia; order Terriglobales; family Acidobacteriaceae; genus Gp1-AA145. Next base: position 10,735 of record JBKPSP010000132.1, on the reverse strand, counting down.
GCGCGAGAATTCTCGCTCGATCGCGAGGCGGCAGCGTTTCGCAAGCAGTCCGAAGAACAAGACGCGGAGCTCTGGCGCGAATTCTCATCAGGTACGCAATCGTGCGCACTGGATTCGCCTTTGCCGTTTCGCGCAGCAGCCAGCCCAGGCCTTTCTGCACCATGTCATCTTGATCAGTGAAAAGGGAATTCGAAAGACGCTGGATCTCCGGCCAGAATTGTCCCTTGCGTGTGCCATAAATCAGCGCAACGCAGGCGGCGCGCCGATACCACCGATTGGGCGACCTGCTCCATTTGAAGACTTGCGCTGCTCGCTTCGGTTCTGCGGAGACCATTGGAGCAATCAGAGAGTGAACGAGCCCGTCGTGATCCGCCCAACTGCTGACGCGGTCGAGCCATGACTCGAAGATCTGAAACTCGCTTTCGCCAAATTGATTCGTGAGCTTTTCAGGCAAGAAGACGGCGAAGATTTTTTCCTCTAGAACCCTGCCGCTGAACAGCTTGTCCGCGACCTCCACGATAAAAGGTAGCCCACGTTCTTTCTGCAACTGGCGCCGAGTCTTCAGCCCCGCGCCACGCAGATCCGCCGTGTACCACCCGTACGACTTGATCTCTTCTTTGAAGAACCATTGCACGCCCGTGGCATGCTCCGCCGACCCGCCGTTCTTCAGGAACTTACGTATTGCGGCCGCCACTTGGGATGCTGAACTTTTGCGTCTCGCTATTGCGGGGATTGCTGTCATGGTTCCACTCGCTGCCGCAGGGTATCCAATGCCAAGCCAGTGACGCGGACAACTTTATTCCGGCTTCCATGCCCGGAGATGATAGCGACCGAAGAACACGGCACACCGAGTAGCTCTGCCAGGAACTCAATGCAAGCTTCGTTGGCGCGGCCCTCAATTGCAGGCGCCGTTAAGCTGATTTTGAGCGCCTCGCCAAGCTCTCCCACGACCGCATTTCGCTTCGCGCGCGGCTGGACGCGGACCGCAAACGTAATTCCCGATGCGGTTTCGTGCAGCGCGATCACGTCCTATATGATAAGCAGAGCGTGCGTGCTCGAGGCTAGCTGTCAAAAGCCAAGAGCCAACAGCCAATAGCCGCTTTCGGGGCCCTTAGCTCAGCGGTTAGAGCAGCGGACTCATAATCCGTTGGTCCCAGGTTCAAATCCTGGAGGGCCCACCAGATCTGGCGATTAGGTCATTGAGCGATCTCAAGCTGCAATATACGTTTTCCCTTCACCTTTGGTAACGGCTGGTTGCTGAATAAGACCGATCCTGCATCAAAGTAGGTTAGACTTGGCTATCTAACCGAACATGGTACGGCTGCACCACAATGAGCTGTTCAAAGGGCCACAACGCGCCGGAGCCTTGCTCTGCGTCCTTCTGGTTTGCCTCCTAAGCCTGGTTTCGGTTGCGCACGTACATGCCAAAAGCCAGAACACGCAGGACCGTTCCTGTTCCGTTTGCGCGCTGGCGCACTCCGGAGTTGCGAAAAGTGAAGTCAGCGCTCTGGGGTTTGTATTTGCCAGCACCGCCTTGGTACCGATATTTTCTGAGTGTGCGCATTTAGTTTTCCTGGGATCGTCCTTTTACATTCGTCCTCCGCCCGCGGTTTAACTCCCATTCATACTTCGCAACTGGCCGGTAGAACTGCTTTCGCAGCTGTTCATCCTGTGCCGCAACAAATCGCAGCACGCGACCTGTTCGTACGTGCTTTAGAAAGTCTGGTCTTGGGCGGACCGACTCATCTGATAGGAGTTCGAATGAAACATGCATTATTTCTGCTATTCACAGTGAGTGTTTGCTCCGTTTCACTTACCGCACAACAATCCCCTTCAACCGACTCTGCCCCGCAGAATGCCGCTTTAGAGCAGCGTATCCGTGAGCTCGAGGACCGCGTGATTGTGCTCGAAGGCAAGATCAGGACCATGCAGAGCGAGCAGGCGGCCCAGGCACAACCTGCAGCACCGCCGCAACCTTCTGGGCAGCAGGCAGAAGCTGGCGCAACTACACCAACAGTCCCATCGCCAGCGCCGAGCGTGCCTGCGCCGGCCGCTGCGAATGAGACTCAGGCCGGCTTGGCTAATCCGGGCGGCCAATTGCCCGTTTATGGCGGCAGCTCTGCCGCGGCAAAAGCATTGAACCCGGACATCAGCGTAATCGGCGATTTCATCGGCGCCGCCGGCGGAAACACCGCTCCTCCGCTTGCTACGTTGCAGCCATTTCCCTCGCTGCAGATGCACGAGTCTGAGATTGGGCTACAGGCAATCATTGACCCCTACGCACGAGGAGATTTCTTTATCTCGTTTGGAGAAGAGGGAGTCGATCTCGAGGAAGGCTACATCACGTTTACTGCACTGCCCGCGGGATTGGTCGCCAAGGTCGGAAAGATGCGATCAGCCTTCGGCAAGGTGAACACGCTTCACAATCACGTCCTGCCCTGGGTGGACCGCCCGCTAGTCACGACGAACCTGGTCGGCGGCGAAGACGGAATTGATGACGCCGGGTTCTCGCTGCAACGCATCCTGCCTGCGCCGAAAGGCATCTTCCTCGAAGCAACCGGCCAGTTGTTTCGCGGCGATTCAGGCGACGTCTTCCATGCCCAACAACGCAGCGATGTGAGCACGGTTGAGCATCTTCGCGCATATCGCGACCTAAATGAATCAACTAATCTTGACATTGGTGTCTCCTACGCCCGCGGCCATAACGACGGCACCGTTGCCCTACCAGGAGACTTCCTTACTCAGCTTTACGGCGTTGATGCAACTCTCCGGTGGAAGCCCTTGCGGCGCTCCATCTATCACTCATTTGTTGGACGCAGCGAGTTCATCTGGAGCCAGCGCCAGCAATTCCCGCGTGAACAACGGGCATTCGGCTGGTACGCATCCGGAGACTATCAGTTGGGCAGAAGATGGTTTGCCGGCGGACGCTTTGATTGGTCCGACCGCAGCCAGTTCGATTCTCTTACGGATAAGGGAGCAGCCGCGACTCTCACGTACTGGCCAAGCGAGTTCAGCCAGATCCGTGGAGAATATCGCTTTACCAAATATGCAGAGGACAAGGAGAGCAACGAATTACTCATGCAGCTAATCTTCTCGCTGGGAGCGCACGGAGCGCATCCGTTTTAGGTGTGCGGCGGTGAGAGCTTTCAAAACTTTTAACCGCCAAGGCCGCAAAGAAAGCCCGAGAAGGTAGAAAAGAGATTACTGGAGAATTAAATGTCGAAAATCATGTCAAGACTGAAAATGGCCCTGGCCACTATTATTGCGGGCGCTCTTTTTGTTCTGCCGGCGAGTGCCAAGAAGCTGAACGTCATCACCGCCACCACCGACATGGCCGCGCTTGCGCAGGAGGTCGGCGGCGACCGCATCAGCGTAGAGTCCATCGCCAAGGGTTACCAGGACCCGCATTTCGTCGAAGCCAAGCCCAGCTTTCTTTTGAAGCTGCGGCAGGCGGACCTGCTTATCACGGTCGGCTTGCAACTTGAAATCGGATGGCTGCCGCCGCTGATCACCCAAAGCGGCAATCCGCGCATTCAAGTCGGCGCCAACGGATATCTGGACGCCTCACAGTTCGCGGAAATTCTCGAAGTTCCGACCGGCCAGGTCACGCGAGCCATGGGGGACGTGCATCCGCTCGGAAACCCGCACTACTGGCTAGATCCTGACAACGGACGCCGCGTGGCTCGTGGCATTGCCGGAAAACTGGGGGAACTGGATCCCTCCGATGCATCATACTTCCAGGAGCGGTTTCAGGATTTCGATAAGCGGCTCACCGCGGCCGAGCAGAAGTGGGATGCGGACATGGCGCCGTTTCGCGGCAGCAAAGTTGTGACTTATCACAACTCGTTCACCAACTTCGCCAAACACTTTCACCTGAACGTGATCGGTTACGTAGAGCCGCGGCCCGGGATTCCACCAACTCCCAGCCACACGCTTGAACTTATCGGGCTTATGAAACGCGAAAACTGCAAGCTTGTGCTGGTGGAACCCTACTTTGATCTAAAGACTCCGAACAGCGTCGGCGCAGCGACAGGAGCGAAGGTGCAGGTATACCTGCCATCTGTCGGCGGCGAAAAGCAGGTGACAAACTACTTTGAACTGTTCGATTACGATATTGCCTTGCTGAAGAAAGCTCTTCAGTAGGGCGAGGGAGCGAAATGGAAATTCTGCAATTCTTGATCTGGCCGTTTGTAGCCAGCCTTATTCTGACGGGCATTCATGCGTATCTCGGGGTTCATGTTGTTGAGCGCGGCGTGATTTTCGTTGACCTCGCTTTGGCGCAGATTGCAGCGCTGGGCGCCACGATTGCAATCCTGATCGGCATGGATCCGCACGGGCAGGGCGCGTACTGGCTGAGCCTGGGCTTCACGTTTGTCGGCGCTGCCATTTTCGCCTTCGCGCGCACCCGTCGCGGGCACATACCGCAAGAGGCCTTCATCGGAATCGCGTACGCGGTTGCGTCTGCCACCGCGATTCTCGCAATGAGTAAGGCAACCGGCGAAACCGAGCACCTGAAAGATATGCTGGTGGGCAACATTCTGGCAGTGTCCCGCCATGACGTTATCAAAACCGCAGTGCTGTACGGCGTGATTGGATTGTTTCACTACATCTTCCGCCGCCGATTCTTGCTCATTTCAACCGACCATGAGCGTGCCGAGGCTGAAGGCATGAGCATTCGCTTCTGGGACTTTCTTTTCTACGCTTCCTTCGGATTCGTCGTTACTTCTTCGGTAGCGATTGCCGGTGTTCTTCTCGTGTTCTGTTATCTGATTGTTCCTTCGGTGGGCGCCATGTTGTTCGCCGACAAAGTCGGCCGCCGACTGGCGATCGGCTGGACGATGGGTACGCTGGTTTCGGCGCTGGGAGTTTATTTCTCCGTGCTCCTGGACTTGCCGACCGGCGCGACCATCGTTTGCACGTTCGGGGCTGTCCTGGTCTGTATGTTTCTGATCCACCTCATCTTTTTCCACGGCCATAAGGCTCATCCACTTGAAGGCGCGGCGGCAGTGGAGAATCCCAAGGACCGCGTCCTTCACACCTAGGCTGTGCTACATACTTCCCCTAGCGCAATTTTTTCCGAGCAGTGAAAAAACGGTGTACGGGATACCAAACGGCTGGATAGGTCTTCTACCCGATTCCTCACATCACATTCGCGGCTTAGATTGGCTGAAGAACGCACTATTTAGGCAGGAATCCGGTATCGGAGAACTATCATGACCTCCAAAGCAAAGTTAGAAACAATGGTGCTCGCAGCGGCATTCTTTACATTCTTGACAATCCAAAGCTTTAGTCAGACGGCAGCGCCCTCGCCCGGTTCAGCGGCGCCGAGTACCGCGCCATCGCAGACGCCGAGCGGTTCGCAACCCCGCACGAATCAAGCCCCGTCGGGAACAGTTGCGCCGACTCCTGGAACCGCGGCCCCCGCACCGGGAACAGCGGCGCCCACACCGGGAACGGCAACACCAGCCCCCGGTGCTTCAGCGCCGACGTCGCCAACGCCTGAGACTACTCCAACTAGCCCAACAACGGAGACCGCCCCGACTAGTCCGACACCAGAGACAACGCCGCAGAACACATCGCCCACACAGCCGGGTACGCCGGACACGGACGCACCGAGCACCGCCCCGGGAAATACGGCTCCGGCGCCGGGAAACAACCCGCAGCCTCAACCTCCAGCGCAGCCTACAACGCCACAGAACACAACACCGCAGCCGCCACCTAGTATTTAGCCACTGATGCGCGACAGCAAGGCCCGCTTGAGCGGGCCTTTTGCTCTTTCAATTCGGATCTTCGAATGCACGGATCTTTATGCCTGAAGCCCCCCGCCACTGTGCGATAATTTTCGAAGAGGAAATTTTCATGGCAGAGCATCAGGTTTTTTGTGTCAAGTTGCAGAAGGAGCTTCCCGGCCTCGAAGAACCTCCCTTCGACACTGAACTGGGCCAGAAGATCTACCAGAACGTGTCGCAGCAGGCTTGGAACCAGTGGACGGAATTCTGCAAGATGCTCCTCAATGAGTACCGTCTGAATCCCGCCCGCCGCGAAGACCAGGAAGTCATCGTCAAACAAATGGAGCAGTATTTCTTCGGCGAAGGCGCAGCCCCGCCGCCGGAGTACGTTGCGCCGGAAGCACATTGAGATCTGGCTTCAGGATCCAGGCGTCACGCAAAGCAACACATCATGCAGTGAAGGTTTTGGGGGCTAAGCTCGACTCCTGAAGTGTGAAGCCTGCTCAAAACCTCACCACTATCCCCGTCGAAAATCTGAAGTGATCTTGGGCTGAGCCAAACAGGCGCGTGTGTAGTTCGTCGCCTTGCAATCGCCACGCGACGGCTGGGATGAGTTTGTAATCGATCCCGCCGCCGATCGCCGTGATCAGCGAAGTGTCTGAGTTCGAAAGTCCGCTGCCGTCGTGGTCGCTCTGGTGTGATATGCCGACCATCGCATGAGCAAATGGCGTGAACCTTCCAATGGGAACAGAAACGCGCGGTCCAATCATGAACGAAACGCGCTTCCCGTCCATATTGACCGAGGCGCAGGACGGCGGTGCTGATGTCGAACAGGCGACGACGTCGTGCGAGCCGTAGTGCGCGCTCAAGTCGCCGACTAGCCCAATCCAGGGCAGGAACTTGCCCTCGCCAGATAGCTCCCAACCGTTGAAGTTTGTACTATGAGACCCCTGCAGGCCCGAGGAGTTTGCGAACACATTCCCGCCCGAGTACGTATATCCAAAGAAAACATTTCCGCCGGGAAGTTGAGCTTGTGCGCCGATGGCGCAAAGGCCTACCAATGAAATGAGAAGTATTGATTTGCGCATGACCTTACTTGGATGCGCAGAATCTCAAAATCGAAATACAAGCCCTACCGAGAGCCGAATATGGCCCTGGGAATTACCGAACAGGCTGGTATGCAGATAGTCCAATTGGCCGCGCGCAGCCACAACTTTCAGCAGGTTGTAATCGACACCGCCGCCAATGGCTGTAGCGAAACCCGTGTCCGAAGCTGAAGTCATTGTTCCACTATCGCTCTGGTGTGCCACCCCGATCAGCACCTGGGCAAAGGGTGTGTATCGCCCTCTCGCCATCGAAGCTCTCGGCCCGAACATGATCTGGTGACGGCTGGCGCTGACTTGTATTTGGGCGACGCGCTCTGAGCCATAGTGCCAATCCAGATCGGCGACAACTCCAAGCCATGGCAAGTATTTCCCTTCGAGTGAGGCCTCCCAGCCATTCATATTGACGGTAGAACTGCCCGTACCCGCCGAAGAACTCTGCGTAAAAGTATTTCCACGGGAATAGGAATAACCGAAGAAGACGTTGCCTCCTGAGGGTATTTGTGCATGAGAGAGGGTGGAAAGAAGAAACGCGGTGCAGACGATGGCGCCGATTTTGTACACCCAAGTCTCCTTGCGGCTTGGCAGAACCGTGTCGGTTTTCGATGCTGAACTGCTCTGGAACGGATGTACCCCAGCGCGTACTTTCTGGCAGGTTTTGGGCAAGATGAGTCTTTTCTCCTTTTCTAGGAAAAATGTAACAATAACGCCCTGTCGCGCATCCATGCTAGATCGGCGATTTCCGGTCTGCCGGTGCTCTGGTTCGTGGGGGAACATATGCACGCAAGCCTCGCACAGTTTGCTTGTAGTCCGCTGAGAGAGCAGTATCAGGAAATTCGCAAGAAAAGCCTGGAGCTAACCCAGTCCTTCTCGGCAGAAGACCAGATGCTGCAGTCCATGCCGGATTGCAGCCCCGCCAAATGGCACCTCGCACACACTACCTGGTTTTTTGAAACATTCATTCTGACGCCGCATATCCCCGGATATCAGGCCTTCGACCAGCGTTACAAGCACCTCTTCAACTCTTATTACAAGCAGTTGGGATCGCACCCGTACCGCGGATCACGCGGTCTCATGTCGCGGCCGAGTTTGAACGAAGTGCATTCTTACCGGGCGCATGTGGACGAAGCCATGATGCGGCATTTGGAATCGGCGCATGAAGCCACAGCGGCGCTGATCGAACTCGGATTGAACCATGAGCAACAGCACCAGGAACTGATCCTCACCGATATTAAGCACGCGCTCTGGTCGATGCCGGTTCGCCCCGGCCGCGTCAGTCAACTTCGAGCTGTGGTGCCGGAGAGTGATCTTCAATGGATTGACTTCGCAGCCGGCATTTACAAGATCGGCCACGATGGCGAAGGGTTCGCTTTTGATAACGAAGGCCCGCGCCACGACGTCCTCTTGTCTGCATTTCGGCTCGGCTCGCGCCTGGTGACGAACTCCGAGTATCTGCAGTTCATGAATGACGCAGGATACCGCAGGCCCGAGCTGTGGCTTTCGGACGGGTGGGACGCGGTCTGCGCTCAGGCTTGGCGATCCCCCCTCTACTGGGAAGAGGACAGCGGCCGGTGGTTCGAGTTTGCACTCTCGGGAATGCGAGACCTCGATCCTGCATCGCCCGTTTGCCACGTCAGCTATTACGAAGCGGATGCCTACGCGCGCTGGGCCGGCGCCAGGCTTCCACGAGAAGAAGAGTGGGAGGTTGCCGCCGCGCAAAATTCGTCCAAGGGAACCTTGCTTGAAAACGGTGGTCTTCATCCGCAACCCGCCAACGGAAATGGCCTACAGCAGGTCTTCGGCGACGTTTGGGAGTGGACATCCAGCGCATACCTCGCGTATCCGGGATTTGAACCCGCGCCCGGACTGGTCGGTGAGTACAACGGCAAATTCATGTGCAACCAGTTCGTACTGAGGGGAGGTTCGTGCGCGACTCCTTCCAGTCATATCCGCGCGACCTATAGAAATTTCTTTCCACCTCACGCACGCTGGCAGTTCTCCGGCATAAGGCTGGCCAAATGATCGCTCGACCGCTTGTTTCTCCCCCGCAATACGCTGAAGAAGTCATTTGTGGGCTTAGGTCTGCCCGCAAAACATTGCCTTGTAAATTGTTTTACGACGCCCGCGGTTCGGCACTGTTCGAGGAGATCACGCTCCTTCCCGAGTACTACCTGACCCGCACGGAACTGGAAATCCTGCGCGACCGCTCTCCGGAGATCGCGCGAGCTGTGGGATCGCCGGTTTCGACCGTTGAACTGGGCGCGGGAACGGCGACAAAAACTGGAACGCTCCTCTCTGCCTTTGCCCGCGGGCAGATGCGGGTGAAGTACTTCCCGGTCGACATTTCCCCGGCTGCGCTCGACGATGCGCGAAAGCGGGTCAGGCAGGATTGCCCGGCCGTGGTTGTGAAGCCCATCGTCGCCGATTTTTCGGATGGCTTCGGCTTCCTTCGCAATATTCACGAGCGAAAGCTTGTTCTCTACCTCGGCTCGAGTATCGGTAACTTTGATTGGAACGAAGCAGTGGCAATGCTCAAGAGCGTTCGCGACCAACTGTCACCCGGAGACACATTGCTGCTCGGCACCGACATGGTCAAAGCGCCGGAGATACTTGTTCCAGCTTACGACGACGCTCGAGGGATCACGCCTCAGTTCAACAAAAACATTCTGGTGCGCCTTAATCGCGAGCTTGGCGGCGACTTCGACCTGAATTCATTCCGCCATGTCGCCGAGTGGAAGCCTCATGGTTCGCGAATGGAAATTTATCTTGAGAGCGAGCGAGATCAGACCGTGACCCTTGCGCACCTTAATCTGACGGTCAGGTTTAACGCCGGCGAAAGAATCCATACTGAAAACAGCTACAAATACACGCTGGCGATGATTGAGCAGATGCTCTGCGTTTCCGGTTTCAGACTTGAGAAGACCTGGTTTGATCGGCAGAAATGGTTCGGTCTGAATCTGGCTCGAGTATAAAATTTCGGGGATACACCATTCGAAATGGAATCCCCTAATCCTGCTTCAGTAATCATCGGCACGTACAACAATCTGGACATCCTGGAGACGACCCTCGCAGCTTTTTCCGTGCAGAGCGCCCGCAACTTCGAGATCGTTCTCGCCGATGATGGCTCAAGTCAGGACTACGGCCCAATCCTCACAACATGGGCGTCAAAATTGGCGCACGGGATTGTTCAGGTTACACAAGAAAAGCGCGGCTTCCGTAAAGCGCGCGTGCTCAATCGCGCTGTGATCGTTAGCCGCTTCGACCCACTGATCGTCACCGACATGGATTGCGTGCCCCATGCCGACTTCGTGCGAAACCATCTGGCATACGTGAAGCCTGGAACTGCCATAACCGGGCGAAGAACGCACGTGAAACATGACTTTTTGCCGGATCCGCAGGCGATCCTCAACCGTGGCCTGGGCTTTACGCCGCTGCGATTGATAAAACTTCGTCTCACGGGGAAGGCGCGCATCATCGAGCACGGATTTGTTTCTCCAGTGCTCTACGAGTCAGCCAATCTTCGTTTACACGGCAGCAATTTTTCTCTTTATCGGCAAGACATCCTCGCGGTGAACGGATGGAATGAAGAATTTGAAGGCTGGGGCGACGAAGATTCAGATCTCGGTGTTCGGCTTCAAAACAATGGAGTACGAATTCGAAACCTTCGCAACAAGGTAATTCAATTTCACGTTATGCACGACAAGTTGCCCGGCATCAATCCGCGCAATTAAGCCCTATTCGAGCGCACCCGCAGGGAAGGGATCACCCGGGCGCGCGCCGGGATCGCTGAAAGCAAGGCTGAAGAGTTTACTGTGCGCCGCTACGGCGCCGCTGAGCAGGTTTCCGTTTAGGCGATGTCAACGCCCTTCACAATTTTCGCAGTCGTAATCGCCTGCCCAACGT
>JBKPSP010000131.1:0-37206 GCA_046735175.1 Acidobacteriota bacterium | reverse complement strand
GGTGCCCCAGTTCACCGTGAACGCAATGAGGTCACCAGTAACGGTTCCCTTTACATCGGTCGAGGGAGTTGGCCCTCCTGTGCCACTCACAGCACTGACATACTTGCCGGTCACATTGTTTTTACCATCGATTGTTAGATCCATATATGAGCCGAGCTCATTCTTCCACTGTCCGCTGAAATCAAATGTCGTTGGATTTAAGTTCCTGGTTTTCTGCAGAGCTACTTCGGCGTGCAGTTTCATAAGACCTCGAACTTTGGTTTAGTAAACTTGTTTCGTCGCCTCGCGCCGTTTTCCCCTGCGCACTCGGCGCTTACTGAAAGCCATAACTACTTCTCGACGCATGCGGACATGAATAGAGTTGGTCTGGCGTGACGAAGGAGGCGGCAGGTAACGACGGTTTGCCGGCAACTTACGCACACGCCGGGCTCTGAGCCTCATCCCACAGATTTTCGCCAACTCCGACACAATCCGCGAATTGCGGATAAAAGTTCCTCGGATTGTATTTTCGCCAACTACGTACACGGCTTTACCACCCGGAGCTAAGACTCGTGCCACCTCCTGAATAGCGCGGTACATGTCTGCAACGTAGCGTCTCAGAATGGATTCGTCGCGCCTATTCAGTTTTGGCTTAAGTTTTAGATTGTTGAGAATCTGTTCAACTGTCGCTTCGCAAGTCGGATCGCCTTGGGCCGCTTCAGCGCCGATGCTTTCAGACCGCAATTCTCGCAGATCGGGAATTCGGTATCCCATCCAGACAAGAACTTGCTACATCTAATGTAATCAATCGCGTTCAAATAGGGCGGCGACGTCACGACCAAGTCGATAGAGCCGTCGCGAACTGGCAAGTCGCGCGCATCACCAAGTAGCACCCGCGATGCGGGACCGCGGCCACCACTTCTCTTGCTTACACAGTTTCCACATTGTCGACCGCCTCAAGAAATTTCCTGAAGGGCTTCACAGGAGCACGGAGAAACTTCTTATGTGGCCGGCTATGAGATAAATCCATCGCAAGCGACGCGCTGGAACTCTTCGAAATAATGAGTCGAGATAAAGCACACAAGAGAACATTGCGCGTGGGCACGCTCCGCACCCTGGTGATTGCTAGTGACAACGAGGCGAGTTGCCTTCGGGCATATCCGTCGAACCAATAGGCTACAAATCGACGGGTTTCCCTGTCCGAGCGAAAGGGATAAGCGTCCCTTTTCTTCATATTCGTGAAAATTTGTCTGGCACGAGCGAGAACTTCTCGCGCCTTGCCCTTTGCTTCTTCGGCTACTATGGCAGAAGTCCAAACCTTCGAAATCAATACCGCAAGCGGGTCGACGTCCACGCCAATCGCTCTGTGTTTCTTCAGGCGCGCCAATGCCACGACGGTCCCAGAACCAACCATAGGATCCAGCACACGAATTTGTTTTCTTGATTTCGCAATGACTTCAAGCGCGATCCCCGGAGCCATGCGTGCGGGAAAAGGATGAACTGCATTGCGCGCCCAAGAACTTCGAAGATCGTTTTCCTATGGAGCCTTACCATGTTGCCTCTGAAATATTGCTCGCTCGGTCGCCGTGATAACCTACTCGTCCGCTACCCTTGTATCAATCGTTCGGAACTTTTTCATTCAGATTCTGTATGAACTGAAGGCTCCCCTTGAACTTGTAGAACAATCTAGCCTTGCCGCTCGCGTTGTAAAGCATTGTTATGTGGTGCACCGCGTTCGGGAACTTCTTCACTTCGAGCTGCGGATTCCCAATGAAACCCTTAGTTCGAGTGATAGCTTCCTGGTTAGCGCTCTGCGCGTACCCCTCAATAGAGGAAGCCGTATGGATGGCAAGAGACTCTTTGCCATCTGGGGAGGTTGCCTGAATGTAGTCTATGAGAAACTTCGGTAGGGCGTCATTACCGATTTTGTCTGCCAACTTTTTCAAAGTCTCAATGCTGCTCGGATCGCTGAGCACAATATTGTCAAGATCGCTAGAGTAGTCGAACATTCCAAAGGACTTCTCGCCCTTATCAAGCGCTACCGTTGCCTTGTTGATGCTGGAGTCCGACGCGACTGACACCCGACTGTCGCCGATCCAAACCGGCGATCCGAGGTTGTTATCGATGGTGTTTAGGGCGAGCTTATGAAATATGAAACACCGGTGCCAGTCCGTATAGAGTTGAGCGGGAATCGTGAGTTCGAAATATTTCAAATACTCGCCCCTAGCGCCAAACATCCTAGCGCGTTGAATATACGTGTCCTGCTGAAGCTTGCTTTTGACATTCCGAGTAAAGAACATTGAAAGGAGGTTCGGAAAAGTAACTCCGCGTGAGATGATGTTGCCGCCGATGATGATCGTGAAAGGGGAAGAGGGCTCGGTCGCATTGTCCCCTAAGGCTTTACGGTCTCGCTCGCTATTCAGCACCCGGAGGTCGGATCGAGAGGCGTTTGAAATGACTGTATTCGGTCAAAAGGTCAGCATCCGCATCCGGATAAAGCTCCTGTGCGGCTTGGTGCACTTGTGTGACCAGCACGCCGAAATCGTCACCTTCCGTATCGATGAGGGCCTGAACAGATTGTTCGATCATTACCCGGTCGGACTCGTGGTCTTGTCTCTTTCCACTCGTATGCACCAGCATAGTGTAGTTCTGCTCTTTACCGTTCACGTGGGAATTGAGGTAAGCAACGGTGACCAGAAACCGCACGAGAGCGGCGCGTGCTTCCAAAGCGCTGACACCTTGCGTGAGCAACGTGCGCCGATACGATACTTTCTTATTCAACGGAAAAAAAACATCCTGGCCTGTGTACTTGGAATGAGACTTAAATCGGACCCACTTCGCTGTGTCATTTTCGAGGGTATTGTTTAGGTTAAGCCGAGCAGGTGTCGCGGTCACGCCTATGTAGTGCCCGTTTTCCCCGATCAGCTTTCCGACCAGCTCATTTATTTTCGTCTTAGTACCTTGATTGATTTTCGCGTTCGGAGTCGCATAGTCGGCTTCGTCATCAATTACCACAATCTTGGCATGGTTCTTCAGGCGCCCGATCAGGTTTTCGAGGTCACGGGGGTTCTTCTTGCAGAAGACAACTAATTCTTGGGGGCTCTGATTTTCAGATGACTGGAGCAGTTCGGACAGTCCTCTAGGGGCAGGTGCCAGCCCCGACGCCTTGAATCTCTTCAGGTTTTGCGTAAGCAGGTCGACGCTATCGTTCATCAGATGGACAATCGTTGAGTGTCCCTCGTCCAAGAGCCTTGCGGTCAGGCAGATCATCATCTCCGTCTTACCACTTTGAGGATCGCCATAAATCACGAGTGAAGAGGCCCCGGCCTTTGCCACATTTTGCGCGGTTGTGCTGACAGCTAGCTCGATCGAGTCCGTGGCGAGGCCCTCCGCCTGAAGGCGCAGAAGTTGTTTCGCGTATCGATCCTGCAGCTTCGCCTTGCTCTTGAACTTCGCGAGATCAATCCCGTCCGCCATAAGTTAAAACACCTCACAAAATTCAGAGAAAAGTACTCCAAAAACAAGGGGATCACAGCTTGCGCCATGACCCCCCTCAGAGTCGCTAGATTTTGCTCCTACACTCTACCTAAATCTAAAGTCAGCCGCTCCAATTCCTATGAGCACCCACTCGTACTTCCGCAGCTCATGCACTTGTAGCAACTGCCGTTGCGGACCATGATGGAGCCGCAGACGTGGCAACTGGGTGCGTCTCCGAGGTCCACGATGCTGGCCAGAGCGTCGGCGGCGTGGACCGGGCCGGTGGACGGTGGACGGTGATCGGTGGTCGGTCCAGCTTCCCGTCGTCTGTCGTCAGTCTTCGGCACGTCTCCTACCTCCGGCAACTGACCACTGGCAACCGACAACCGCGGTCTCAGGTTCTCGAACAGCAACTGCTGCTGGCCGGTCAGGAAGCGCGCCTGCAGCCAGCGGAAGATGTAGTCCATGATCGACTTGGCGAAGCCGATGTCGGGATTGTTGGTCCAGCCGCTGGGCTCGAAGCGGGTGTGCGCGAATTTTTCGCACAGCATTTTTAACGGCACGCCATGTTGCAGCGCGAGCGAGATGGCGCAGGAGAAGCTGTCCATGAGGCCGCTGACGGTCGAGCCTTCCTTCGCCATGGTGATGAAGATTTCGCCCGGGGCGCCGCTCGGATACAGGCCGACGGTGATGTAGCCCTCGTGTCCGCCGACATTGAATTTGTGCGTGATGGACATGCGCTCTTCGGGCAATTTGTGGCGAACGGACTTCGGCGGAGCCTGCAAATCAACTTCTTCAACCACAGAGGGCACAGAGGTTTTCCCAGAGGCTTCGGCGGTTTTCGTTCCCGCGGCTGAGAGCGGCTGCGACTTCTTGCATCCGTCGCGATAGATGGCGACCGCTTTCAGGCCGAGCTTCCAGGCCTGGATGTAGGCTTCGGAAATCTCTTCGACGGTCGCCGACTCGGGCAGGTTCACGGTCTTTGAGATCGCGCCGGAGATGAACGGCTGCGCGGCGGCCATCATCTTCAGGTGTCCCATGTAAGCGATGGAGCGCGTGCCCTTGGCCGGCTTGAACGAGCAGTCGAACACGGCGAGGTGATCGTCCTTGATGTGCGGCGCGCCTTCGATGGTGCCGGTCGCGTCAATGTAGCTGACGATCGCGTCGGCCTGATCGTGCGAGTAGCCGAGTTTGAAGAGCGCGGTGGGCACGGTGTTGTTCACGATCTTGATCATGCCGCCGCCGACTAGCTTCTTGTACTTCACGAGAGCGAGGTCGGGCTCGATGCCGGTAGTGTCGCAATCCATGAAAAAGCCGATCGTGCCGGTGGGAGCGAGAACTGTGACTTGGGAGTTGCGGTAGCCGTGCTTTTCGCCGTGGGCGAGAGCTTCGTCCCAGCAGGCTTTAGAGCCGTCGTAGAGAGCGGTGGGGACGTTGGTTTTGTTGATGTTGTTGACGGAGGCGCGATGCATGCGGATGACGTCGAGGAACGGCTCGCGGTTGATGTAGAAGCCGGGGCAGGCGCCGCCGGGCATGGTATTCGAGCCGAGGTTCGTATCGGCGAGACCTTTCTTTGTTGGCTCAGTCGCGGGTGTCAAAGCCGGGCAGAGTTCGGCGATCCGCGACGATTGCAGGTAGGCTTCGCCGCACATGATTGCCGTTACGCAGGCGGCGTAGTCGCGGCCGGCGTCGGAATCGTAGGGCAGACCGCATGCCATCAGCAGCGCGCCGAGGTTCGCGTAGCCCAGGCCGAGCGGACGATAATCATGCGAATTCTTCATGATCATCTCGGTTGGATAGCCGGCGTTGTCGACGATGATTTCCTGCGCGGTGATCAGGATGTCCACGGCGTGGCGATAGGCCTCGACATCAAACGTGCCGTTGGGCGCGAACTTCAGCAGGTTCATGCTGGCCAGGTTGCAGGCGGAGTCGTCGAGGAACATGTACTCGCTGCAAGGATTCGAGGCGTTGATGCGCGCCGTGTTCTTCGACGTGTGCCAGCGGTTGACCGTGGTGTCGTACTGCATGCCGGGATCGCCGCATCGCCAGGTGGCGTCTGAAATCTTGAACATCAGGTCTTTTGCTTTGAAGGTCTGCACCGGACGGCCGTCTTTCACGGCACGGGTGGAGAAGTCAGCGTCGCGCAGGACGGCATACATGAAGTCGTCGGTCACGCGCACGGAGTTGTTGGCGTTCTGGAAGAAGATGGAGCTGTAGGCTTCGGCGTCGGGAGAAGACCCGTCGTATCCCGCGCTGACAAGAGCGTGCGCCTTGGCTTCTTCTTTCGACTTGCACTCTATGAATTCGACGATATCGGGATGCTCGACGTTGAGGATCACCATTTTCGCAGCTCGGCGGGTCTTTCCACCGGACTTGATGACACCGGCGAAGGCGTCGAAACCTTTCATGAAGCTGAGCGGACCGCTTGCGGTGCCGCCGCCTGAGAGAGTTTCATTCGACGAACGCAGCGGAGAGAGATTGGTGCCGGTTCCTGATCCCCATTTGAAGAGCATGCCTTCGGTTTTGGCGAGCGTAAGGATCGAGTCGAGCGAATCGTGCACCGAGTTGATGAAGCAGGCCGAGCACTGCGGCTTCTTGTATCCGGTGACGCCGAATTCGACGCGGCCGAGCGCAGGATTCCAGTGCCAGTTCTGGCCGTCCGAGTTCGGCTCGATGCGGTCGCAGCCCACGTTGAACCACACGGGCGAGTTGAAGGCCGCATACTGGCGAATAAGAAGATGCACGAGCTCGTCGTGGAAAGTGGCGCCGTCCTCGGGAGTGCGGAAATAGCCCTGGGCCAAACCCCAGTCGCGAATGGCTTCGGCTACGCGACCCACGAGCTGGCGTACGCCGGTTTCGCGCTCGGGCGTGCCGAGCTGCCCGTGGAGATATTTCGACGCGACGATGTTGGTCGCGGTCATCGACCAGTCTTTAGGGACCTCGACGTCTTTTTGCTCGAAGATGGCATTGCCCTTCGAGTCGGCGATGAGCGCGTCGCGCTTTTCCCACTCGACTTCATCGTAGGGAGAGACACCGGGCTTGGTGAACAAGCGCCGGAAGGTGAGGCCTTGCGTCTTTTTAGGTGCGGACTGGGTTGAGGTCGCGGCAAGCGAGGTCTGTTGAGTTTGGGTTTCAGCCATTTGTGCTTTCTCTCCCTGGGCGATCTGGCTGCGCCTGAGGCGCGTGAGTTAAATGAAGCCGTTTACGGTGCGACTACAAACCTTGACTTATGCAACATCCTGATATGAATTCGATTTCTCGTTGAGCCAACGTTCGAAAACTTTGTATGCAGCCGCGCGCTCGGCGGAATCTTCAATTACGGCGTAGCGGGCAAAGCATTTTCCGGCTTCGAGTCTCTCGCGCAATGGATTGCCCGGCAGGAACAGACGGCCGAGCGCCATGCCGATGTCGTCGGTTTCTTTGATCTCAAATAGTGCCAACATGCGCTTGCTACTCTCGGCACCGGGCGCAACCTCCTCCGCCAAAGCGAAGATCCCGGGCTTGGCCGGAGCCAGCAGCACGCTGAAACTGGAGTCGCAGCGGAACCATCTCGACCATTGCAAGCGGAGATGATCGATGGAGGGCTCGACTCCGTGCCGTGCCAGCGATTCGTCCACGATCTGCGAAATGTTTACCATGTGCGACTCCAATATCTGTATGGGCGGGTGAAGCCCGTTATTTTTGGCGACGCGAAAGCCGAGGCCTCACCAAGCCTGGTTTTCACATCACAACTGAACGACAAGTATCCCGGAGAAATCCGGGAGTGGTCACCGCGGGTTGATGTTGAGGGCGGCGCCGGGTCACCTCCGGCCAGGAGCGCCGTCCCATCTTCTATCTTGCTTCGTTGCGCCTGTTTACCCCACCACCACAGAACCTTGTTGACGGGGCCGAAATGGCTGGCGCAAATTTTGTTGCCTCTGGGATAGCAACAGTACTGCTGTATGTTGTACGTGTCAATAGATAATCACTATATATTGTATCGCATTGAATTAACTTGGTTAATTGCAGGTTAAAGCCGGGTTTTGCACATGAGCCGTCAGCCATTAGCTCTCAGCGGTCAGTAAAGCCCTACTCCGCGGGAGTTTGGGTGTTGCTCCGGCCTTGGATTTTCGAGCCCGTGGGGCAGGAGGTTCCTTGATGGAGCTTCCCTGCCGCGTTCGCAATCAAGTTCTTGGTCCATAAGCGGGACATAGACATCTTCGAAGATCTCGCGTGGGGCGATGCGAAGCAGGCCTTCGCTGGATTGCACGAGATAGTCCCCAGGGCGACCACGGTGCTCGCGCCCGAGCGGATCGGTGAATTTAAGTGGTTCGGTCAACTGTTTTGCGCGGACAAGAAAACGGGTGCGATATGTGTTCCAACTCTCGGACATGTTCAGGCTCCTCGCCTCAGGGTTGCGGGCACTAGGCGTTAGGCTCCAGGCCCTCGCGTTTGAGCTCCAATTCTTCTTGCGAAGTTTGGGGTTCTTGCCTTCGGCTTTTCTTTCTTTTCTGGAACGATGAACCAGCCGGCTGGAAATTCGTTCGTAGTGAATGTGAATGTACGCGCAGAAGAACGAGCGGTCAATTCTCAAAAAGTGGTGCACAGTCGACAATCGCATTTTAGAAATCGTGTTCGCGTTCCCGAACTGCTTTGCGCGAAAAGCCGCTACCGACGCGGAGTTTCAGCGATTGCAATGTTGACGCGTAAGGTGTCCGTCCCGCACGCGCATTTTTTCCGGACTGATTATTCACATGTCAAGCACAGGAAATGCAGAAGGCGGTTATTGGTTGTTGGTCGTTGGTTGTTGGGAAACCCTCGTCGTCCCGCAGGCTTATGCCGCCACCGACTCTGGATTCATCAGGACACTGACGGCTTCACGATAACCGTGGAGCGTGCCGACATCGACGTAAACATCGCCGGCTTTCACGGCGTGGACTTCAGCGCCGGCAGCGATGTAGGCATTGACGAGAGTTCCCATGTATTCGTCTTTGCGCTGGCGTTGAAGCCAAAGATTGTGCAGGGCCGCCAGGGTTCGGCCGGTCATGCGAAATGCTCCCCACACCCAGTCGGAATCCGGAGCCGCGACCTTGACCTGTACCTCGCGCACGCGGCCTTGGGCATTTGAGACTACGGCGTCGAACAATTCGGGACGCTCGACATGAAACAGAAGAAACGAGAACTGGCGCGCCGGAAGGCGATTGAAGCCATCGATCGGAAACCAGACGGTGTCAGGCAGGCCGATCAGAACTTCGTCATCGGGTGAGATGAAGGGCAAAGCCGTAAACAATGCATCGCACAGCCCATGCGGCTCCTGCTGGACGGCATAGCAGATCGCGGCGCCTTCGTAGCACCCGCCGAAATACTGCACAATATCGCTCTTGCCCGGTGAAACCACGAAGCAGATGCGAGTCGCACCAGCCATTGTCATGCGCTCGAGCAGGTATTCGCTCACCGCGCGAGGGCGTTGCAGGCCCTGCTCGATCCGCATACCGACCGGTAACAGTTCTTTGGAAAAAGCTAAAGGCTGGATACGGGTGCCGCGGCCGGCCGCGGGTACGATTCCCCAGGTCACGCTCATGTTATTGCCTCGACCAATCTGACTAACTCGGCGGCACGGTTCGCCGCCGTATGCTCGGCAAGCACCCGCTCCTGAGATGCTGAAGAGAGTTGCTGCAGTTCGCTGTCGCTGAGATTGATTGCGTCGATTGCGTCTTTAGCGCTGTCAGCGATCAGAATTTCCTTGCCGGGTTCGAAGAAATGGTCGAGGCCGTCCCAGTAATCGCTAACGATCGGTGTTCCACAGGCTGCAGCTTCAAAGAGACGGCCGGAGGGGCAATATCCCATTTCGGCCATGGCAGCACGGGTTACGTTCAACGTGAGCCGGGATGAGGAATAGAACGCCGGGTGATCGGGTGGCGCGAGGTGGCGGACGAAATGAGTGTTCGCGGTCCAGGGAAAGTCTGCAGGGTACATCGCGCCGCCGATGCAAAACTTTCGGTCCGCGAGCCTGTTGGCCGGTTTTAAGAACAACTCTTCCACTTGCGGTTGCCGGTCGGGTGCGTAGGTCCCAAGATAAGAGAAGTCGGAGGCGAAGCGCGGATTTTCGGGGACACGATTGTGTACCGCCGGATCTACGCTGCCGTAGAGTGGCGCCACGCGCCGCGCGCCCAGGCGCGTTTTCAGTTCGTCGAGGGCTTTGCCGCCGGTGTAGCTGAGAACCAGATCGAAGTCGCGCAGTCCCTGTGCAGGTAAATAATCGACGGAGCCCTTGCGATCCAGTTCGCTAAAAGTAACCGGCGTGTCCAGATCATAAAAGACCTTGGTTGCTTTGAAATCGAGAAGGAGGTTCGCGGCCTCACGAGCGTCTGGGCAATACGAAGTTAGGATGGCACAATCCGCGGTTGCGAGTCCGTTTCGTGCGGCTGGCTGGACTTGGTTCCAATCGGCGTAGAGCGCGAGCGAGTAATTGGTTGGAGCGATCAGATCGCGATGATTGCGATAGTAGGGAACATCTTTTTCATAGAAGACGATTGAGTGTCCGGATGCAGCGAGCGCATTGCACAGACCTCGCCAGATGGTTGCGTGTCCATTACCCCAGGAAGAGCTTACGGTGAGACCAAAAATGACGAAGCGCATAGCTTGCAGAAGAGAGATGCAGTAGAGCGCTCGTGTGCTGCTTAGCCGGGTAGGCTTTGGGCTTTAGCAGGATTTCATCTGTTTTCTCTATCGCCCCTTCGGGGCTAATCGTGGCGGAGCGTTCCCAGGGCTTACGCCCTGGGCTGCATTCTTTTGCCGCTTCGCGGCACTTGCTGCCGAATCCGAGAGCCAGAGCCTAAAGCCAAGAGCCTAAAGCCGGGAGCCAAGAGCCGGGAGCCAAGAGCCGGGTTCATGCTCCTGCCGCCTGCGACACCTCGGCAATCGATTGCCTCAACTCAACCAAACGCCCTCTCTCAAGCACCAGGATGATGTTGCAGCAACGCAAAGTATTCAGCCGGTGAGCGATCATGAACGTCGTGCGGCCCTGCATCAGTGTGGCGGTCGCACTCAGAATTTCCGCTTCGGTGCGAATGTCGACGGAACTGGTGGGCTCATCGAGGATGAGGATGGGGCTGTCGCGAAGAAACGCGCGGGCAAGGGAAATGCGCTGACGTTCGCCTCCGGAGAGAGCCGATCCGCGTTCGCCCGCGCCGCTGTCATAGCCTTCCGCCATGTTGGAAATGAATTCATGCGCGCTGGCCGACTTCGCGGCTGCGATGATCTCTGCATCGCTCGCGTTGCGCTTGCCGTACGCAATATTTTCCGCAATGCTGGCATCGAACAACACCGGCTCCTGAAGCACGACTGCGAACTGACGCCGCAGGTCCGCAATACTATATTCGCGAAGATCGACGCCATCGAGCAGCACCTGGCCTTCGCTGGGATCGTAGAACCGCATGATCAGGTTCAGTAGGGTGGTTTTGCCTGCGCCGGTGGCGCCGACGATTCCCACGCGCGAACCGGCAGGGATCTTGAAGGAAAGGTCTGTCAATCCGCGTCCGCTGTCCGCGTATGTGAACGAGGCACTGCGGAATTCGAATTCTCCTCGCGCCCGCGCGATGGTAAGCGCGTTCGGGTTCTCGGAAATTTCCGGCTTTTGCTCCAGCAGGAGGAAGCAGCGTTCCAGGCTCGTCATCCAGCCCTGAAGATCACTGATTTTGCCGGTCAGTACTTGCAGGGGCTGATACATCTGCGCGATGTAGGCCATCACGATCAGCAGCGAGCCGACAGTCAAAGTGCCGCTGCGCACGTGTTGCACTCCGATATATAGAGCTGCAGCGGTGCCTCCCGCGAGCGTGAGGCCGATCAACATGTTGAAGCTGGCCTGCCAAACCGCCAGCTTTACCTGACCGGAAAGCCGCAGGTTTGAATGCCGGACGAACCGCTGGTGCTCACGGTCTTCCTGGCCGAACGCTTTAATCACACGAATGCAGCCGAGCACCTCCTGGATTACCGACATGGCGCTGCTGTCGAGGTCCTTGATTACTTTGGAGCGCGCGCGCACGAAACGGCTGCACGCCAGAGTCAGCAGCAGAAGTACGGGAATGATGGCGAGCGCAACCAGCGCCAGCGCCACATCGATGCGCACGGTGACATAGACCATGCCAACCAGCGTCAGGAGGGCCGTGGCCAGCGGGATCAGGCCTTGAATCATGACGTACTGGATGGCGGGAGCGTCGTGTTGAATGCGGTAGACGGAATCGGTGGGACCGTAGTGATCGTGAAACGAGAGCGGCAGCCGTTGAACATGATTGAGGAGCTTGGCGCGAAAATTCCACACCAGGCGCTCACCGATGTAGGTCTGCAGCCACCAACTGGCGAGACCCTGCAGATTGACCAAGGCGGCGATCGCGAGGAGGAGTGCGATGGCGAGAAAGAGGGTGCCCATCGCCGAATGGCGCGGCATGAGCGCGGCGAAGAAGCCCGGTAGTGGTTTGTCTCCGAGCACGCTATCAACTGCAAGCTTCAGCGGGACCGGATAGAGCAACGTGAACGGCAGCGAGAGAAGGCCCAATCCGGCGATGAGTGACAACGCGGCTGCGCATTGGCGCGATTCCGCCAGGGACTGCAACAGCACAGGAAACTTTTTTGCAAATCTCAACGGCACGAAGGAGACCGACTTGGGCACACGATACTGCATGTACTTAGGTCGGACAAGAACAATGCTTGAGGCGGAAAACTAAAGATAGCGCCCGGATAAGAGGAACACCTTAACGCGACGCGAAGTTTTAGTTCAATCTGCCGAGCAGGTCGGTGCAGGATTGGCAGCACAGGTTCGGGCTCAGGCGGCAGAGTTCGTCGAATCCGAATGTGCCGGTGCATACCGAGATAATTTGTGCGTCAACGTAGCGGGCGGCGAGGATGTCGTCAGGGGTGTCGCCGATAAAGCACACACTGCAACGGTTGCCCAATTCTTGCTTAGCAAGAGCGACCGCGTTGCTGAAGATCGCGGTGCGAAGTTCGCAGCTATCGCCAAAGCATCCGACGGTAAAAAAATCTTTTAGCCGAGCGGCAGTGACTTTGTGCCATCCCACGATCTCCAGATTTCCGGAAGCTACTCCCAGCAGCTTTTCTTGTGTTCGAACGTGCTCGAGAACTTCGGGAATCGCCGGGCAAACATCGGCGACAATAGCGTGGGCGTGCGCGCTCACCTCGCGACAGACCGCGGCACGTGCTCTTTCCAGGCCGGCATCGAAGGCTTCCGCCGAAACACCACAACGAGTCAGGGCCGCGCGAAGGATCGCCACATCGGTTTTCCCGTGGTAGGAGATGCCTTCGATGTTAGTGTCCACGCCATAGACCTCGAGCATGGCCTGATGCAGACCATTCCAATGGACCAGATCGCGGGTGACCAGGAGCGTGCCGTCGATATCGAAGAAATAGGCGTCGGCCGAAATTGTTGGATGGGGTGTAGTGGCCACGTCGAGACGAAGTTGTCGGAATCTTCGCGAGGTTCGATGCGGTTGACGGTTGAATGGTCAGCTTGCGGCACACGAAAGCTGAAATTTTACTGGCGTGCCTGGCCGTTCCCGATGATCTGATACTTGCTGGAGGTCAATTCTCTCAAGGCGAAGGGGCCACGGCAGTGCAGCTTTTGCGTGCTGATGCCCATCTCCGCTCCGAACCCGAACTCGCCGCCGTCGGTGAAGCGAGTTGAGGCGTTCCAATAGACGGCTGCGGAGTCGACCTCTCGCAGAAAACGTTGCGCGTGGCTTTCGTTCGCGGTGATGATTACCTCCGAGTGTCTGGTGGAGTAGCGGTTAATGTGATCGATCGCGGACTCAATACCCGGTAGAACTCTGATTGCCATGCACAGGCGAAGGTATTCCTGGGCCCAGTCCTCTTCGGTTGCCGGTTTGACTTGCGGTGCGAGTCGGCAGGTTTCGCGGTCGCCCCGGAGTTCGACGCCGGCCTCGGTCAGTAGTTGAACGATGATGGGCACGAATTTCGACGCGATCCGCTCGTGCACGATCAGTTTTTCGGCCGCGTTGCAGACCGACGGCCTTTGCGTCTTTGCGTTCAGGACGATCCGGCTCGCCATATCGAAGTCGGCGGATTCGTCTACAAAGATGTGGCAGTTTCCGGCACCGGTTTCGATGACGGGAACCAGGGCGTTCTCCATGACATGGGCGATGAGGCCGGGACCTCCGCGAGGAATGACAACATCGACCAGGCCGCGCGCGCGAATGAGTTCCTGGACGGTGTCACGGCTGGTTGAATCCAGCAGCTCAATTGCGCCTGCCGGCATATCGGCAACGTTCGCCATGAGTTCTGCGAGAACTTGATTGCTGGCCGCCGCTTCTTTGCCGCCGCGAAGCACGACCGCATTACCGGCTTTGAGGCACAGGGCAGCGGCATCGACGGTGACGTTCGGCCGCGATTCATAGACAATACCGATCACTCCGAGCGGTACTCGCACTTTGCGAATCAGCAGTCCGTTCGGACGCGCCCATTCTTCGAGAGTTTCATTGACCGGATCAGGTAACAGTGCGACTTCCCGCACTGCTTCGGCCATCGCGGATATTCGCTGGGGGTCGAGCAGGAGACGATCGCGCAGTGATCCTGAAAGGCCCGAGCGTTCAAGATCTTCTTGGTTGGCGCGCAGGATTTGACTTGTGCTGGCTTCGATCGCAACTGCGATCCGCATCAGCAGATCGTTTTTTTGCGCGGTGGAAAAATGCGCGAGTTGGGCTGCAGCAGCGCGCGCACGTTCCAGTTTTGCGCGCGTGGAAACCGTCAGGCTCGCAGTTCCAGCCATTCAGCGCTTCTCCGCCTTCGCAGGGAAATACGTTCCAATTTTGCGGGCCATGGCTCGGGCGATCGCATCGGGCTCGCGTCCATTCACAATCGCCACGCTCACCCCGGCCTCGCTGGCGGTCTTCGCCGCGCGCAACTTCGTACGCATGCCTCCGCGTCCGAGTTTGCCCTGCCCATTGCACAGAGCTTCCATTTCAGGGGTAAGTTTTCGGATCGTCCGGACCAGGCGCGGACGCGTGCCGTTGGGCGAGTAGAAACCATCTACATCGGTCAGTAGCAATAGCCAATCAGCTTCGACGGCCGCGGCGAGCAGGGCGCTCAGTTCGTCATTGTCGCCGAAAGCGCCTACCAGTTCGCGCACAGAGACGCTGTCGTTTTCGTTCACAATGGGGACGACTCCAAGCCGGAGCAGTTGGTTCAGCGTATTCTGCAAATTCTTGTAACGCGCCGGCGAAGTGAAATCGTCGCTTGAAAGCAGGAGTTGCGCGACCTTCTTCTTGCCGAAGAAAAGCTGCTCGTAGGTATGCATCAGCGCGCTCTGTCCAACGGCGGCACAAGCCTGCATCAGCGGGACGCTGGAAGGCCTGTCTTTCAGTCCAAGATGCGCCATGCCGGAGGCGATCGCACCGGAGCTCACGATGAGAAACTGGTGATGCGGCAGGTCGAACTGGTCGACGAGCGAGCGCAGGCGGACGGTGTCAATCCGCCCGCCCGGGGCAATCAGGCTGGTACCGATTTTTATCACCAATCGCATGGGCTGATGTATCTAATTTAGCAAGCGCGGCCGGGATCGGCTATCAAACGATTCGATGCTTGAGATCACTCCAACCCAGCGTTTCTCGTCTAGAGTGGGGAACTACTCGCGATTCCGCCCCTCGTATCCTGCGGAAATCATCGGCATTCTTCGACAGGAATGTGGGCTTAGGCCTGAAGCGATCATCGCGGATGTCGGCTCGGGAACCGGAATCTTTACGCGCCTGCTGCTGGAGAATGGAAATCGCGTGTATGGTGTCGAACCCAATGACGCAATGCGCAAAGCGGGCGAGGAATTCCTCGCGGCTCATCGGAAGTTTGCCAGCGTTGCGGGAACAGCGGAGAACACGACTCTGCCTGACGCGTCGGTTGATCTGGTTACAGTGGCGCAGGCTGCTCACTGGTTTGATCGTGAGAAAGCACTTGCCGAGTTTCGGAGGATTCTTAAGCCCGAAGGGTACTTGGTCTTGCTGTGGAACGATCGCCGCGCCGATGACAGCGCCTTCGCCCGCGACTACGAACGCTTGCTGCTAGAGTACGGCACCGATTATGCGGAAGTGAGACGTCGCGATCTGGCCTCCCAGGAATTTTTCGGACAGATAAGACATGAGAAACGCGTTCTGCCGAATTTCCAGGAATTCGACTACGCCGCGCTCGAAGGCCGGCTGCTTTCTTCGTCGTACACGCCGCCTGTGGGACATCCCTCCCATGAGCCGATGCTAAGCGAGTTGCGGAAAATCTTTGAGACCCATCAGCGGGCCGGAACCATCCTCATGGAGTACGATACAAACCTCTATTTTGGCCGGCTTGTCTGAAGCCCGCACCGGAGACGTTTTCATGTCGACGCAACCGAGCGCCAGAACCTCATTCCATATGGATCCCGAAGAGTTTCGCAAGCAGGGGCACGCGGCTGTCGATTGGATCGCTGACTACTACAAGCGAGTGGAGTCGTTTCCCGTGCTTGCACAGGTTGCGCCCGGCGAGATCCGTAAGTCGCTTCCGGATGCAGCACCGCAGCATGGGGAGCCTTTCGAGCGCATTCTGGCCGATCTGGACCGCGTCATTTTGCCGGGCATCACCCACTGGCAGTCGCCAAATTTTTATGCATTCTTTCCCGGTAATGCGTCGGGCCCAGGAATTCTGGGTGAACTGCTCTCGGCAGGACTTGGCGTTCAGGGAATGCTTTGGGCCACCAGCCCGGCCTGCACGGAGCTCGAAACGCTTGTACTTGACTGGCTGGTTCCGGCGCTGGGCTTGCCAGAGAAGTTTCTCTCGACGAACTCCGGCGGCGGAGTCATTCAGGACACCGCATCGAGCGCGACGCTTTGTGCTGTCCTCGCGGCGCGCGAACGAGCTACAAACTTCGTGTCAAACCGCACAGGCTGCACCGGCAGGCTGGTTGCGTATACATCGGCGCAGGCGCACTCGTCTGTTGAGAAGGCCGTGAAGATTGCCGGGCTTGGTCAAGAGAACCTGCGGCTCATCGCAGTCGATGATAAGTTCGCACTGGATCCGCAGGCCCTCGCGCAGGCTGTCCGGGAAGATTCGGCAGCGGGATTGGTACCGTTCTTCGCGTGCGCAACCGTTGGAACGACGTCCTCCAATGCGATCGACCCAGTCCCGGCGATCGGCGCGATCTGTCGTGAGCACAATCTGTGGCTGCATGTCGACGCCGCCATGTCCGGGACAGCCGCGCTTTGCCCGGAGTTTCGCTACATCCATGCAGGTCTCGAATTCGCCGACAGTTATTGCTTCAATCCGCACAAGTGGATGTTCACCAACTTCGATTGCGATTGCTTCTATGTGGCGGAGCGGAAGGTATTGATTCAGACTCTGAGCGTCCTTCCGGAGTACCTGCGTAACCAGGCCAGCGAGTCGGGTGCAGTAATTGATTATCGTGACTGGCAAGTTCCGCTCGGTCGGAGGTTCCGCTCACTGAAGCTGTGGTGTGTGTTGCGTTACTACGGGATCGAGGGATTGCAGTTTCAGGTGCGCGAGCACGTTCAACTGGCGCAGGAGTTCGCGAAATGGGTCGAGGGTGATTCACGCTTCGTACTGGCGGCACCGGTTCCGCTAAACCTTGTGTGCTTCCGTCTGAAATCGGGCGATGAGCGGAACCAGAGACTCATGGACGCGTTGAATAGGAGCGGCGACCTCTACCTCACACACACTCGCCTGAGTGACAAGCTCACGTTGCGGATGAGCATCGGCCAGACCAATACGAAGAGGCGGCATGTGGAGAAGGCCTGGCGGCGAATTCAGGAGGAAGTAGATCGTATTTGAGTTACAAGCTTTAGTGCAGTCCCGCGCCCACTCCAGATTTCCTGTCATATTCCATAGGTAGAAAATCGATTTTCATCTTTCCGGGATTTGGGTTACATTGATCTCCGGCTCAGAATCGATCCGGGGCGTATCCTCATCCGCTCCTGAGATCGCCGTATCGTCTGCTGAGATGGTTCGAACAAAAAGAGGAGCTTGCCCGTGAGAAAAGTTCAAATCGCATGTTTGGTTGCGGTCATTGCGCTGTCGAGCAGAAGTTTTGGTCAGAATGAGGCCACTCAGGCCCAGGCTCCCGCGACTGCGCCGTTTCGCAATCCTGCCCTGCCAATCGACCAGCGCGTCAAGGACCTGGTCTCGCGCATGACTCTGGAAGAGAAGGTTTCACAGATGGTGCACACCGCGGCTGCCGTCCCGCGGCTTGGAATTCCGGAGTACAACTGGTGGAGCGAAGGCCTGCATGGAGTAGGCCGTGAAGGTTTCGCCACCGTGTTTCCCCAGGCGATCGGCGTAGCAGCCACGTTCGATCCGGATCTGCTTCGCGACGAAGCCGGCGTGATCGCGACTGAGTTCCGCGCGAAGTACAACCAGCGGCTCAAGGAATTGGGCTACACCGACTGGTACCACGGGCTGACGGTATGGACTCCGAACATCAACATCTTTCGCGATCCGCGCTGGGGACGCGGCCAGGAGACCTACGGCGAGGACCCCTTCCTCACGGCGCAGATGGGTGTCGCTTATGTGACCGGGTTGCAGGGGGAAGATTCGAAATATCTGAAGGCGCTTTCAACGCCCAAGCACTTTGCGGTGCATAGCGGGCCGGAACCCACGCGCCATACGGTGGATGTGAAAGTTTCAGACCACGATCTCGAAGACACTTACCTGCCGGCGTTTCGCGCGACCGTTACCGCGGGCGCGGGCTCTGTGATGTGCGCCTACAACGCCCTCGATGGCAAGCCCGCGTGCGCACAACCGATGTTGCTCGAGGAGCACCTGAGGAAAGATTGGGGCTTCAAAGGTTACGTGGTCTCCGACTGCGGCGCGGCGAGCGATATCGCGTTGAATCACCACTACACCCCAACCATGGCTGAGGGAATGGCGGCGGCCGTCAAAGCAGGCATGGACGTCATTTGCGCCTGGCCGCAGGAGCAAATTGCCAAGGAACGTGCCGCGGTGCTCGAAGCCGCACAGAAGGGCCTGCTGTCGAAAGCTGACATTGATCGAGCAGTCACCCGCTTGTTCACATGGCGCATGAAGCTCGGGATGTTCGATCCTCCGGAGTCAGTGCCGTTTTCGAAAATTACGATTGCCGAGAACGATACTGAGCCGCATCGCCAGCTAGCTCTCAAAGCCGCGCGGGAAACGCTGGTACTGCTGAAAAATTCCGATAGTCTCCTGCCGCTTGGAAACAAGTACAAAACCATTGCGGTCATTGGCCCGAATGCCGACAGCGTTGATCCTCTGCTGGGCAACTATAACGGCACGCCTTCAAAGCCGGTCACCGTCCTTTCCGGACTTCGCAAGCGATTCGGGGATGCGAATGTCATCTACGCTCAGGGGTCGTCGCTGATCGGGCAGCCGGTCGAGCCCGTTCCGGGTGATGTACTAAAAAATACTTCCGGACAGCCGGGACTGACTGCCGAATATTTCCAGGGAACTCAGTTGCAGGGTCAGGCGGTGATCAGCCGGACCGACCCCCAGGTTGATTTCACCTGGAGCGAGGGGCCGGGCACCGGACTAAAGGAGAATTTCTCGGTCCGCTGGACCGGCACCCTGACGCCAACCGTCAGTGGCGATTACATGATCGGCTTTACAGGGACCGACTCGTTTCATTTCTGGCTGGATAACCAGCTCATCGGCGAATCCTGGTATAGCGACACAAGCAAGACCCGCACCAAAACCATGCATCTCGATGCCGGGCATTCGTACGCCGTGAAGGTCGAAGTTGCGCAGATGGGAAGCACTGGCATGGGCAAGTTGGTCTGGCACATGCCAGGCGATAAGAAGGACTACACCGAAGCGGTCGCGAAAGCAGATGTCATCGTGGCGGTGATGGGCCTGGCCGGGGAGCTCGAAGGCGAAGAGATGCCCATCACAATCGAGGGTTTCGCCGGGGGCGATCGGACCAATGTGGAGTTGCCGCAGGCGCAAGCGAAGTTGCTTGAGGATCTTGTGGCGAGCGGCAAGCCTGTGGTTCTTGTGCTGATGAACGGGAGCGCCCTGGGCGTCAACTGGGCCGACCAGCACGTGCCGGCTATTCTCGAGGCCTGGTATCCAGGAGAAGAGGGCGGGACTGCGGTTGCCGAGGCATTAGCGGGAGACTTCTCGCCGGGCGGCCGGTTGCCGCTGACTTTCTACAAGTCAGTTGATCAACTGCCGCCCTTCGATGACTACAACATGAAAGGGCGGACGTACCGGTATTTCACCGGCGAGCCGCTTTATCCGTTTGGCTACGGGCTGAGCTATACGAATTTCGAGTACAGCAATTTGAGCTTCGATAAGAACTCCGTGGCAGCGAAGGACGATCTCACTGCGAACGTTTACGTAAAGAACACCGGTAAAATGGCCGGCGATGAAGTTGTGCAGGTCTATCTGACGCATCCCGGGCAGCAGGGAGCGCCGTTGAGGGCGCTGGCCGGCTTTCACCGGGTTCACCTCGATCCGGGAGAAACTCAGAAGGTCGCCATTGCAATTCCGAACCGCAACCTGAGTTTCGTAGATGAAAAGGGCGCGCGAAAAATTGCGCCGGGCACGCTGGAAGTCTGGGTTGGTGGCGGTCAGCCTAAAACTCGTGATGGTCTGCAGAAGGCTGCGGGAGTTTCAGGATCGCTGAAGATAACAGGTGCGGCGGTGCTGCCGAAGTAAAGGCTAACCAACTTCTACCAGCCCGTATGTCTTCTGCCATTTGGTGCGCATGTGGCGGAGGGCGCGATCGATTTCGGGTTGAGTGATTTCTGAGTTTGGCCCGGCGAGGACGGTGGCCGCATCTCGTTTGGCGATTTCGAGGAGATCGCGATCACGAATGATGTTCGCGACCTGGAAGCTTGGCAGTCCGGCCTGCTTGGTTCCAAAAAATTCTCCTGGGCCTCGCAGTTCAAGATCAAGCTCGGCGATCTGGAAACCATCGTTGGTACGAACCATTGCGTCGAGGCGGCGCTCGCCGTCTTCCGAGACCTTGCCGCCGGTCATCAAAATGCAGAACGATTTAGCTGCGCCTCGGCCGATGCGGCCACGCAGTTGGTGAAGTTGCGAAAGCCCGAATCTCTCCGCGTGCTCGATGACCATCACGGCCGCGTTTGGAACATCCACGCCGACCTCGATCACCGTGGTCGAGACCAGAATTTGAATTTTGCCTTGCTGGAAGAGCCGCATGACCTGTTCTTTCAGATCGGGTTCCATGCGGCCGTGCAAAACGGCGACGCTCAAATCCGGGAAAATTTTCTTGCTCAGCTCGCCGTACATCTTCATAGCGGCCTTGAGCTCGCGTTCTTCGTTTTCTTCAATCACCGGATAAACGACGTAAGCTTGATGTCCGGCTGCGATCTGCTTGCGAACGAACTGCCAGACTTCGTCGGCCCGCTCGTCGCCGACGCGTCGCGTTACGATTGGCGTGCGGCCGGGGGGCATTTCGTCAAGGACGCTGATGTCGAGGTCGCCGTAAAGGGTGAGGGCGAGAGTGCGGGGAATTGGAGTGGCGGTCATGACCAGAACGTCAGGCTCGGGGATGGCACTGCTCGCGTGGGAACGGGCGCCCTCGCCCGTTCGCGAAGCTCGATGGGGGGCAGTGTCTGGCGCTCCCGCTGCGGAGCTTCGCTCCGCTGGACGGGTCAGGGCACCCGTCCCTACGTGTTCATTGCTACCCACCACGTCTCCACTCTTCTTCATCAGCTTGAAACGTTGCATTACCCCAAAGCGGTGCTGCTCATCCACGATGACCAGCCCCAGCTTTGCGAACTCAACCTTTTGCTCGATGAGGGCGTGCGTACCGATCACCAACTGCGCATTGCCGGCAGCGATGTGGCGGCGGGTTTCGCGCTTGCGGTCATCCTCAAGCGAGCCCGTGAGCAGCACAATGCGATAGCCGGACGGTTCTAAAATCCGCCGCGCTGAAAAGTAATGTTGTTGCGCGAGAATCTCGGTCGGCGCCATCAGCGCTATCTGATATCCGTTCTCGATGGCGATGATCGCGGCTTCAAAGGCGACCAGTGTTTTGCCGGAGCCCACGTCGCCTTGTAAAAGCCGCCGCATGGGGAACGGCTTCTCCATATCGCCAGCGATTTCTTTCAGCGCGCGTTTTTGCGCATTCGTGGGGTGAAAGGGAAGAATGCGCTTAATCGCCTGGCGCACCTGATCGTTCAATTGAAACGGAATGCCGGTCTGGGCCTTTTGTTCTCGACGCTTAAGTTCGAGCCCGAGTTCGATAAAAAACAGTTCCTCGAAGATGATGCGGATGTGCGCAGGCGTGCGGAATGCCTGCAGATTTTGCATGCTTTCGCCTTCGTCGGGCCAGTGGATCTTATGGAGGGCTTCACGCGGCGAAGGCAGGTTGAGGCGCTTGCGAACTGCAGAAGGAATGGGTTCAGCCAACTCAGGTGTGAGATTTTCGAGAGCTGCGTGGATGATCCTGCGAAACCAGCGAGAGGTCAGGCGGCCTTGTCCCGCCGATTCGTAGATCGGCACGATGCGGCCGATTTCGAGCGACTGCGCAACCTTCTTTTCGGCTTCGTCCTCGCCATCACCGATGATTTCAAATTGCGGCTGCTTCAACTCCAGTTCGCCGTGATTATCAGCCTCCACCTTCCCGTACAACGCAACCAGCTGGCCGGGCTGAAACTTGTCTTTCAGGTAAGTGCCGTTGAACCAGATGCAGCGCAGGCGAGACCGTCCCTGGCCGACCGTCATCTGAAAAATAGGCATTTTGCGGGTGCGAAAGAGCCCCGAGGTGCGCACCTCGGCGATGATGGTCGCCATCTCGCCCGCCCGCAACTCATTTATGCCGCGTGGGTTCAACCGGTCTTCGTAGCGGAAAGGGATGTAATGAAGCAGGTCGTCGACGGTCTGGATGCCCTTTGCCGCCAGGATCTCTGCGATCCGGGGGCCAATTCCTTTCACGTACTGCACAGGAGTAGAGGGTTCGAGCATCGAAGAGATGGTAAATGAGCACTCAGCATTCAGCACGGGTTCGTCGTTTGCGAAAACGATGCCGTTTAGACCGACAGCGCTAACCCAGTGAGGATCGAAAACGAAGCGTGGCTGGCTGAATGCTGAGTGCTGAGTGCTGAGTGCTGCTTTTCGAGTTCTCCGGTGTCTAAACCAGGCATAGAAAATTTCGTCCAATCTCTGATCGCGGTGATCGCGGGGAATCTCGTGTATTTCCTGCTTATGCCCTACTTGCCCTTGGCCGCCCAGCATCGCGATCCGACGCGGCTCGACTGGGGCATCGTGGTGGACTTCTGGTTTTGCGTAGTAATTCTGGGAGCGATCAAAACGTATATGAGGTGGGGAAGGAAGAGTGAGCAGAGGTGAGGTGAATTCAGAATTCAGAAGTCAGAATTCAGAAGTAGCGGCAGTTGCATCTAGCATTTGGAATTGGCCAGCGAGGCCTGATTCCGTCAAGGGCAAACAGCCAACTGCTAGAGGCTGTTTTTACTTCTGCATTCTGACTTCTTACTTCTGAATTCGCGCGGAGCTCGGGTCGGCACAGCCCTAGATATCCGCGTCCCTCACCCACTTCTTCATTTCGTTTTGCAGCTCGTGCTGATGCTCTTTCATCTCTTCCTGAAGCTGCTGCATTTCTTTCTTGAGCTCTTCGCCGTGTTTCTGGAGCTCCTCCTGAAGTTCCTTCTTCTGTCGCTCGAGTTCGGGCTGCAGGCGTCTGACTTCGGCGGTGGCGAGCTCCGGTATTGAATAGACTTCCGACTTGAGCTGATCCACGCACTCTGCCTGGCTCAGCAATTCACAATCCCGCACGGAGCCGGTCCGCTTGGGTTCGGGCAGAGTCAGGGTGAGATTCTGTTCCTTGCGGTCGCGCATGATGGTGACCGCCGCCTTGCCTTCCTTGCGCTCGCGGACTACGCGGGAGAAGTCGGTGCAGTCGCTCACGGCAGAGCCATTCACTTTAACGATCACATCACCGGCTCGAAAACCAGCTTGTTCAGCGCGGCTACCTTTGTCCACCGAGCGGACCAGGACTCCATTGCCATCCTTCACGCCAAAATAAAGGCCGAGTTGCGGCGTGAGGTTCTCAATCATCAATCCGCTGCGCACGGGCGAGGTGTACACGACGATCGGCCCCACCTGCGGAATATTGACGGCCGGAATGTTGATGGCGGGAATGTTCACCGGAGGAACGGTGAAATTGAATTCGTGACTGTTCATCATCTTGTTGCGCTCTGCCAGCTGCGCTTTGATGTTCATCGGTTGGCCGTCGCGGCTGATCTCAAGACTGACGCTCCTGCCGGCGGGAATTTCGCGAATCAGGCGCCGGAGCTGTTCAACGCTTTCTACTTTCTGCTGATTCACGGTGAGGATGACGTCATGCTCTTTAAGGCCGGCTTTCCCGGCAGGCGCATCCTGGTCCACCATGGTGATTTCTACGCCTGCTTCATCTTTCAGGTGCAGGGCAGAGACGCGGTCCGGAGTGATGTCCCTGGTATCAACCCCGAGGTATGAACCTCCCCACGGCTCTTCGCCGTAGAAGACGAAAGGTTGCGAGCCGGGTTGAGCGCTCAGTCCAACGGGCAATGCGCCGATCAGAACCAACGTTGTTGTCAGGACGAAAGTTCGTAGTTTCATACGTTACCCCTATTGAGCACGCCGAAAGTAGATGTTCCCCATGCTGGTCCGTACTTTCAATATCGGGCCACCACCGTTCACCCTGCCTATTGCCGAAACCAGTTTCGGCTCCCACTGTCCACCTTCGCTGGAGACCTTGATCTCGGAAAAATCCGACGTGATACTGTGCCCGGTTGAGGCCTCAATGCTGGCATCAATGGTCAGATTTACGTTCGGCATGAGATACACCGTGATATCACCCACGCCGGTTTCGAGCAACGAATCCGCCCGCTGGCCTTGCGCCGAAACGAACTTGGCGATGATGGGACCTGCGGCGGTCTCGACCCGAGCCGCGGGCACGCCCCACAGCTCAATGCCTCCGCCACCGGTCTGGGCCTTTACCGTGCCTCCGGCAAAGTTGACCTTAATACTGCCGCCGCCAGTCTCGCTTACCACGCTGCCGGTGATTTCGCCGAGTTCAATGGCACCGCCCGCGGTTTCAACCTTCAACTCACCGCTACATTTTTCCACGCGGATGGTGCCGGCTCCGGTCTGCAATGATGCCCCCTGGGCTGCTGACACCAGCATCAGATTGCCGCCGCCACTTTCGGCGACCACTTTTCCTTTGACCGACCCGATGTGAATCTGTCCGCCGCCTGTCCGTAATCTCAAATCGCCGCCGATGTTGCCGACATCAATGGCGCCGCCGCCGGTTTCGGCATTGACGCTTCCGCCGATGTCATCGAGGTGAATGGCGCCGCCGCCGCTCTGGGCTTCGAGCCTTCCGGAGATGCCGGTGGTGACTACCTCGCCGCCTTCGGTTTCGATCTTGATCGAATCCATCTCACGCGGGACCGTCACCGTCAGGTCCGAAGAAAACCTGTGAGGAGACCCGCCTTCCCACTCTCCGACAATCCACGCCGTGTCACCCTTGACGTAAGCATTCACTCTGTAGGACTCGAGTTGACGCCTGGCCCGATCTTCCGCCCCTTCGTACGACTTGTTGTGAATCACGTAATTGATGCCCTGCCCCGATCCGCCCTGGACGCGCACCGCGCCAGCTTCCATCTGAACGTGAAGGTTTCGGACGACCTGGAGCGAGCCGTTTGCAATGCCTGTCCAATGATTACCTTCTTTTTGAACCGAGCTCTGCTGCGCTACGCATAATGTCGCCATCAGCGTCAGCAGCAAGCCGAATTTGGATTTCTTAAGCATTATTTGTTTTTTTCCCACGTAACGTTTAGTCAGGAGACTCCCTTCGTTCTTAACTCCAATTTGCCCATCATGATCACTGGCAACCGACCACTGGCAACCGGCAACTGCATTAATTCATCTCGGGCAATTGCCCGACCAAAGTTCGTGCACGCGATTTGATGTAGCGGTTCTCATCTTTCTCCGCCAGCCGCTGCAGCACAATGCGCACGCTGCTGTCACCCCGAGCCGGCTCAAGCAGGCGCAGCGCCTCGATCCGCACGCCCGGATTCGCATCCGACATCAAAGATTCCAGCATTGCATCGCGCACTTGCACATCGTCTTTAACGTAGGGACCGAGCGAGTCGAGTGCTTTCAGCCGGATTCCGGTATTCGAGTCATAGCGCATCGCATACAGCAGCGCCTCGCGAACATGAGTGTTGGCCGGTTGCTGGGTCAGCAAGTTATATGAATCGAGGCGGACACCAGGGTTGAAATTGTTACGCGCAGCGAACAACAAAAGCTGCTGAATGTTCGGATCGCTCATAGAGCCGCGTGCTTCTTGCGGAGAAACGGTTTGATATTTGACTGTGACCTGATCGGATCCTGGTTGCTGCGCGATGGATTCAACGCCGCTGACCGAGCCGAGCTGCGCATTGACATGCGGATTTCCTGGTATCCGCGGATTCTTCGCGAGCTTATAGGTTGTGCCGATGCCACCCGCGAATCCCACAATGAAGATCGCCGCCGCCAGCGCGGGCGCGAACCGCACCTGATTCAGCCAATGAACCGGATCGAAGACTAGCCGCGACCACCATCCGCCTTGTTCGGCCGTTTCCAGCGCTTCCTGTAGCCGCATCCGCGAGGCGGCGAGAAAGCTGGGGCTTGGCTCCTGTGACGGAAACTGCGCGAACTCGGCGCGAAATTTCCGGGTGGATTCAACCTCGGCGGCGCAGTCCCGGCAACGCGCGATGTGCTGCTCAAGTTCGTGGCGAGCATCGTCCGCGAGCTCATCGTAAACGTAAAGAACCACGTTTTGTTGTACCCAGTTGCAGTTCATAGGTGCTTCCTTGTCGTCGTACGTCGTCCGTCGTACGTCGTATGCATGTTCTTGCCAACGACCAACGACCGACGACCAACGACTATTTCCTTCATCTCATATCCGCCAACGCGCCCCTCAATTTCTGGGTCGCGCGAAACAGCGTGTTCTTGGCCGTCTCTTCCGTCGTGTTCAGCATTTCGCCGACGGTCCTTAATTTCAATCCCTGATAATGCTTCAGCTCGAAAACCATGCGCTCGCGCGGGGTGAGTTTTTCGAGGGCTCGCGCGATTTTCCCACCCAGTTCGCGGCGCATCAGGTCGCGCTCAGGATTCGCACCGCTGCGGCCGTCGGCAACTTGTGCCAGAACGTCGAACACTTCGCCATCGGCATCCTTGGCGACGGGCGCGTCTTCTTTTCGCACCTGCTTCTTTCGAATATTGTCGAGACAGATGTTCGTAACAATGCGGTAAATCCACGTATAAAACGAACACTCGAATCGGAAGCGTCCGATGTTTCTGTAAGCCTTGAGGAATGCGTCCTGGTAAACGTCCTGCGCCTCGTGTTCCGAGCCGGTCAGGTGCAGCGCCAACCGCAGCACCGCCTGATCGTAGTGGCGGACGAGTTCTTCAAAGGCTGCGCGACTGCCACGCTGCGCCTCGCGGACCAGCATGGTGTCATCAATGCGCCGTGGCACTTCTCTCAACATGCGGTCCTGGGTCTCGCTGTTCCGCGCTTCACTGTTTCGCTGGTGGCTGGAAATCTTGCCAACCGGAAATTGTACTGCCCAGGCATCGGCCGGCATCGCTTTATGTCCTCAATTAAGCCGGAGACGCCCACCTTCCCCGGCTGCAAGGAGATAGACGGGGCAAGAGCAACTTGGTAAGCGGGAAATTCCAGTGTGGAAGGGAAATTGCGTCGGGCGCAGCCCCTGTACTATCAAATGGATATGGCTGCTCACGCCCATGGCCGGCCGTCCCTGACCGCCGGCACTACCAAACCCAAGCTCAGCGCGATAATGCCGCTGGTTTGGGAGTTGGTGCGGCCGCGGCGAGGGCTGCTGGCGCTCGGTTTTCTGCTCATGGTGATCAACCGGGTGGCGGCGTTGGTGTTGCCATATTCCACTCGCTACGTGATCGATAGCGTCATCATTCAGCGTCATGCCCAACTGCTTAAGCCGCTGGTGCTGGCGGTCCTGCTCGCGACTGTGGTTCAGGGCATCACTTCATTTTCGTTGACCCAACTGCTTTCGAAAGCCGCACAGCGCCTGATTGCCGAGTTGAGAAGGAAGGTGCAGGCCCATGTGGGCCGGCTGCCGGTGTCGTTTCATGACTCGACCAAAAGTGGCGTTCTGGTTTCGCGCATTATGAGCGATGTGGAAGGAGTGCGGAACCTGATTGGAACCGGTCTGGTGGATTTTGTCGGCGGCCTGCTGACTGCCAGCATTGCGCTGGTGGTCTTGTTTCGCATCAGCGCGCTGATGACGGCATTGGCGTTCGGGTTTTTGCTCTGCTTTGGTTTGGCCCTGAAGAAGGCATTTCAGACTATCCGGCCGATCTTCCGCGAGAGGGGAAAGATTAATGCAGAGGTGACTGGTCGGCTGGCCGAATCGCTCGGCGGTGTACGCGTGGTCAAGGGATATCACGCGGAGGAGCGGGAAGAGAACGTCTTTGGCCTCGGCGTCACGCGTCTGCTCGAAAACGTAATGCGCACGCTTACAGCGACCTCCGTGATGGGCCTTTCGGCGAGTGTATTGCTTGGTGTGGTGGGCGCGGTAATCATGTTCGTAGGCGCGCGGCAGATTCTGGCTGGATCGCTGACCATCGGCGGATTCTTCACGTACACCTTATTCATGGGATTCTTGATCGCGCCGGTGATGCAGATCGTGCAGATCGGCACTCAACTCACCGAAGCTCTGGCGGGTCTCGATCGCACCCATGAAATCCTGAATGAGGCGGCGGAAGACCGGGATCCTCGGCGAACAGTTTCGCTTCCGGAGATTCACGGCGATGTGGGTTTTGAGGACGTGAGTTTCAGCTATGACGGGACACGTGAGGTGCTACACGAAGTGTCGTTCCACTCTTCGCCGGGAACGGTGACTGCGCTTGTGGGGTCTTCTGGTTCCGGGAAGTCAACGACGATCGGGCTCATCTCGGCGTTTTACAAGCCAACTCAGGGAGCCGTGTTGGTCGATGGCATTGATCTCAGCACGGTGCGGCTTGATTCGTATCGCACGCAGCTTGGAGTGGTGTTGCAGGAGTCATTTCTGTTCGATGGAACGATCCGGGAGAACGTAGCGTTTTCTCGACCTGACGCGAGCGGGGAAGCCGTGCTGCGCGCCTGCCGCATTGCGCGGGTGGATGAATTTGCAGAAAGTTTTGCCGACAAGTACGACACCGTAGTCGGCGAGCGCGGCGTGAAGTTGTCAGGAGGGCAACGGCAGCGCATCTCGATCGCGCGCGCAATATTGGCGGAGCCACGCATTCTCATTCTCGACGAAGCCACCTCGAGCCTTGACTCTGAGTCGGAGCAGTTGATCCAGGAGGGGCTCTCGTACCTGATGCGCGGACGTACTACGTTTGTGATTGCGCACAGGCTCTCCACCATCCGCCGCGCCGATCAGATACTCGTGATGGAGCAGGGCCGCGTTGTCGAGCGCGGCACGCATGAAGAACTTTATGCGCTCGGCGGACGGTATTTCGAGCTGTACACAAAGCAGCATGGGCTTGAGAGCAATCTGTTTCTCGCACCCGGCGAGGGTGACACATACGAAGCTTCTTCCGATTCTGGGTCAAATAGACAGAATGTGAGCCGGGGAGATGTCGCCGATGCACTGCGACTGGTTCGGGGCGGGAACAACTAATCTTTTCACATGGGCAATTTGACTCTCTTCAGGAGCTCTTGAAATACAGGCTCATTCCGCAATGGATCGAGCCGTGGCTCAACTGCCAGGACAAGTATTGCCCAGTCGTGCTCGTCGACGGCCTGCTGCAAAGAATTCAGCGCCGCGGAACGATCCTTTAGCGCCAGCTGAATGACCGCCAGGTTGTAAGCCGGCACGAACGCTTTCTTCTTCCGTTCTTTCAATCGCTCCAGTATCTGGCGCGCTTCGGCTTGGCGGCCAGCTGCGGCCAGGCTGTATGCCATCTCGGTCAACCCGAGATTGCTTTCCGGTGTTGCCTTGTCGACGAGTTCCGCTTCGGCTATTGCTTCCTTGTACATGTGCTTCTGCGCGTAAACTCTGCCCAGCCAGAAATGTGTGCGATAGTACCCAGGATCGAGTTGCATTGCTTTCTGCGCTTGCTGAATCGCACCGTCATAATCACGCGCGTAATAGAGCGTTCGAACAACCTCTGCGTTATTGGGGGGAGATAGCGGATCAGTCCGCATGGCCTCGCCGATCTGTACCCACGCTTCTCGGTGCCGGCGTTGAGCTCCGAGCGTGGCGGCATAAATTCGGTAGGCGTTTGAGTAGCTCGGATTCAGCGCGATGGCGCGCCGGCCTTCGTTCTCGGCACCTGGGAAATCCCATTCGTCCATCATGGCATTCGCCATGGAATTGTGCGCTTCGGCGAGGCCGTCACCAAGCAACACTGCCTTGCGAGCAGCTTCCAGTATTTTCGGCGTACCTTCAGCGGGCGACATCGTGTCCGTAATCACGAGGAAGCGATAAGAGTCCGCGATGCCCGAATAAGCTTCAGCGAAGGTCGAGTCGCGATCAATTGCCAGTTGAAAATATGAAATCGCCTTGCGATAGCCTTCGGGCGTGAATTGGTTTTCGAAGTATCGCCCGCGAAGGTAGGCTTCATTCGCCAGTTCGTCTCGATGCGCAACTGGGGGGCGATTGACGTATGCCGGGCTGAGCTTCACCTCAATCTGCTCCGCCACCGCGCGCGCCACCTCTTCCTGCAAAGCAATGGTGCCACTGACATGACGGTCATAGCTCTGTGCCCAGATGTGGACCTGATCGCGCGTACGGATAAGCTGTGCCGTGACGCGTATCTGGTCGCCATCGCGGCGAACACTGCTCTCAAGCACGTAATCGACTCCCAGTTCCTGGCCAATTTGCTGAACGCTTTTCGAGGTATGCTTGTAGGCCATCGAGGTGGTGCGGGCGATAACTCCGAGCTGACCGGGGCTGAGGGCTCCGAGCTGGCTGATAATTTCCTCCGTCAGTCCGTCGCTGACGTATTCCTGGCCGGCATCTCCACTTAAGTTCTCGAAGGGCAGCACCGCAACCATGATGTGTTCTGAGCTCTCTTTACCGCGCCGCGAGAGTCGCCATCCCGAGTAAGCCAGAACACCGGCAAGAAAAATCGCCGCCAGGGAAACAGAAAGGACTTTTCTGGACCGCCTCATGACGTTTGTAGCAATATCAGGAACTGCAACCGCCGGTTCTGGTGCGGCAGCTTGCTGTAGACTCGCTACCGCGAGTTTCACGCGGTTACCGTTCCTTGTTTCCGCGACGAATCGGTATCCCTTGCCCGTCACCGTCTGAACGAAGCGAGGTTTTTCTGGGTCGTCCTTAAGAGCGAGGCGAATTTTTCGAATGGCGGTGTTGATCCCGTGCTCGGTATCAACGAAAACATCTTTGCCCCAGAGCCGCTCGACGATTTCCTGCCTGGTTACGAGATTCCCATCTCTACTCGCAAGCAGGATGAGCAACTCCATAGGGATCTTTTCGAGCTTCAGGGGACGGCCGGAGCGGAGGAGTTCGAAACGGTCACAGTCGAGGGAGAATTCGTCGAACTGGATTGGGCTTGCAGGCACGCGAGTGGCGCTCCGTGGTCACGGAAGTATAGCACCGGCTGCGTTAGAATTCGCCTAAATTACGTAGCTGCAATTACTTGCAGCTTCACCACTTCTTCACCATCAATTTACCCGCCGTGCATGGAGTTGACGGCCGCTTCTGGGTGAATCTTCCGCCGCCGGCCAACTGGCCCAGGAGATTTCCTCATGTACAGCAGTTCCAAATCAAAAGTTCTGGCTTTAACTTTGGTTTCATCGTGTTTTCTCGCCGCGACCGCTTATGCGGGCTGTGGCGACTCGAAGGCAACACTCCGCAAGCAGTCCTTGGATGGTCTTCAAGCCGGCTCAGCGTCCCTCCAGCTTGTAACTGACAGCCCCGACCCCATCGTCGGAATGTGGCACGTGACCTTCACCGCCTGGGGAAACGAACAAGGCCCGCCCAACGGCACTCCGATCGACAATGCGTTGGTCACCTGGCATAGCGATGGGACCGAGCTGATGAATTCTGCTCGTCCGCCCCAAGACGGCGACTTCTGCATGGGCATTTGGAAGAAGACCGCAGTCAACAAGTACAAGTTGAACCACTTTGCGTGGCTGGCCAACGACACGGCGAATGCGCCCGGGGGGATCGGGAACCCTGCCGGCCCGACGCGTATTCTTGAGAACATTACCTTGAGTCCGGATGGCAAGCACTACACCGGGAGGTTCACACTGGATGCGTATGACACGTTAGGAAACCAGGTGGCGCACATTGTCGGAGTGGTCGCCGGAACACGGATCACGCTGGATACGACAGTACCGGACTTGCTCTGAGCTCCGCCAAAACTCGCGTGGGGGCGGGTGCCCTCACCCGCCTGCTGCGCGGCGCGCGGTATCCGGCGAGCGAAGCCCGCCGCGCGAGTGAGGGGCACCCGGGCCTTACGTGGTTTCGTTGTAAAGCTTTCACAATCTGGACACCTGCCGCCGACTGCGACTATGCTTCTCAGCCATGGACCGCAGAACATTTCTTCAAGCCTCAGCCGCAACCGCCGCTGCTCTCGCAATTCCACAAGTGAGCCCAGCAGCCGACGACAAAGACCTCGAACCGGTTTTCGCTCAGATCACCAAGCAGCATGAGCAAAATGTGCAACGGCTGCAGGAGTGGATCCACCAGCCGTCGATTGCTGCGGAAAATCGCGGCGTAAGCGAAGGCTGCGACCTCACGATGCGTTTGCTGCGCGACGCGGGATTTCAAGCCGTCACGAAAATTCCCAGTGATGGCCAGCCCGGAATTTTCGCCACGCTTGACGCGGGCGCACCGAAGACGCTCGGTCTCTACTTCATGTACGACGTGAAGCAGGCCGATCCAGCCGAGTGGTCGTCTCCGCCGTGGGAAGCCAAGTTGATCGAGAAGCCGGACCTCGGAACGGTCGTCATGGGACGTGGCGCAGTCAACCAGAAAGGCCCGGAGTCATCGTTCATTGCAGCGCTGCACGCGATCCGGGCATCGGGACGCAAACTGCCAGTCAACCTGGTGCTCGTTGCGGAAGGCGAAGAAGAAATCGGCTCGCCGCATTTTCCACAAGTTGTTCGTCGGCCAGAAGTGCTTGCGGCGCTAAAGAAGTGCCTGGGAATTTTCATGCCTTCGGCCGAACAGGAAGTG
The DNA here is from genome assembly GCA_046735175.1 of Acidobacteriota bacterium. Taxonomy (GTDB): domain Bacteria; phylum Acidobacteriota; class Terriglobia; order Terriglobales; family Acidobacteriaceae; genus Gp1-AA145. The sequence goes on along the minus strand of JBKPSP010000131.1, from coordinate 4,549 downwards.
GATGGTGCCGTGACCATGACGCTGGGCGCGAAAGGCATCATCGAGTGCGAACTGGTATCGAGCGGAGAGAAATGGGGGCGCGGTCCGCGCAAGGATATCCATTCGAGCTACAAGGCTCAGGTGGACAGCCCTGCGTGGCACCTGGTTCATGCGCTCAATACGCTTGTCTCGGCCGATGGCAATGATCCTGCCATCGAAGGCCTCGCGGACAAGGTGCGGCCGATCTCACCCGATGAAAAGGTGATGATTGCAACCGCAGCCAAGCGTCTGGACGAAAAAGTCGCCAAGAAACAGATGGGCGTTGATCACTGGATCCACGACTTGAGCTGGCAGGAGTCACTCGAACTGTTGGAATCTCGGCCGACCGTGAATATCGAGGGGCTGGTCGGCGGCTACACCGGGCCTGGAGGCAAGACGATCCTTCCTCACCGGGCAGTCGCAAAGCTCGACCTGCGCCTCGTGCCAGATATGAAAGCCAGCGACGCGCTCGCTGCGCTCAAGGCGCATCTGGCAAAGCATGGGTTCGGCGACGTTGAAGTCAACATGACCGGTGGCTACGATCCCAACAGCACGCCTCTGAGCGCGGGAGTCATTCAGGCGCAGCTTGCGGTTTATAAACAGGATGGAATCGATCCCATCATCCTGCCGCGCAGCGCGGGCTCCTGGCCGGGATACGTGTTTACCGGCGATCCGCTTCATCTTCCTGCTGGCCACTTCGGCTTGGGACATGGCAGCGGCGCCCACGCGCCCGACGAGTATTACGTCATCGAGTCGAAGAATCCCAAGGTGCAGGGGATGGATGGCGCGGCGAAGTCGTTTGTGAAGTACTTGTATGAGGTGGCGAAGGTTAGCTGATATGGCTTGGCTGCTTCCTTACATGCTTGTAAGAAATATCGATTGTAGTAAGATAATAAGGTGGCAACAGCAAAGGTAACCTCAAAAGGACAGATAACGCTTCCTGTGCAGGTACGTGTGCAGTTGGGAATTTCGCCCGGGGACAAAGTTGAGTTCGTACGTCTGGGGACGGGGCAATTTCTTATCAAACCCTCCACCCGATCCATTAAAGAACTCAAGGGTATTTTTAAGGGAAGACGCCACAAGCCGGTTTCCGTGGAGGACATGAACGGAGCCATCGCTATGAAGGCGGTTGAATCACGTTGATAGGATTGGACACCAACGTCGTGGTCAGGTATTTCACTCACGACGACCCCGGCCAAACGCGCGCGGCTCTCAAAGTGATGGATTCGCTGAGCCCGGCGAATCCGGGGTTTATTTCTTTGGTGGTCTTGGCGGAACTGGTCTGGGTTTTGGACAGCTTTTTTTGCACCACTCGATCCGAAATCGTGCAAACGTTAGAGACGCTGCTAGCAAGTAAAGAACTTGTTATCGAGCAGGCGGAGACTGCATGGCAAGCACTCGGTAAGTTCAAGGAAAGTAATTGCGAATATGCGGACTGCCTCATCGAGGGTTGCGGAAACAGCGCCGGATGCGACTACACAGTCACCTTTGACCAAAGAGCAGCTAAAGCAACGGGAATGAAACTTCTTGGCCGAAATTAGTTCATCCCTAAGCCATCTTAATTCGCAGTCGCGCCAAACCACTGCTCCACCACCTTCATGTCCGTCGTCCTGCGATAGTTCGGCAGGCTCTCCACGAACACTCGCCCGTACTGTTTCTTCAGAATGCGATTGTCGAGCAGCGCGAGTAGGCCGCGGTCGTGGAGAGAGCGAATCAGCCGCCCAAATCCCTGCTTCAGAGTGATGACAGCCGAAGGCACTTGGTACTGAAAGAATGCATTCCCGCCATCGGCGTCAATAGCTTTTACGCGCGCAGCTACCACGGGATCGGAGGGTACTGCGAACGGCAGCCGGTCGATAATCACGCAGCTCAATTGTTCGCCTTGCACGTCCACGCCTTGCCAGAACGAGGACGTAGCAAACAGCACGCAATTAGGCGTGAGGCGGAATTCTTCGAGCAGCGCGCTCTTGGGTGCGTCTCCTTGCAACAACAGCGGGAACTCAACTTCGCTGAGCAGTCGCTGATAGATGTCGCGCATCTGCGCGTAGCTGGTGAACAGCACGAACGCGCGACCGCGGCTGATTTCGAGCAATTGGCGGATTCGCTCTGCTGCTTTCGAGGCGAACTGCGGAGTGCGAGGATCGGGCAGGTCAGGAGGAACGTAAAACAACGCCTGGTTCTGGTAATCGAAGTGCGAGGGCAAAACCTGCTCGCGCGTGTACTCCACTCCGAGCCGTCCGCGAATGTAGTCGAATCCTCCGCCTACGGCGAGGGTTGCGGAGGTGAGCACCACGGTGTCGAGTTTCGACCAGAGACACTCGCGCAGGATGGGGCCCACGTCGATGGGAGTGGCTTGCATTGACACGCCCATCCGGTCGCGGCCAGTCCGACGGCGCTCGATCCAGAACACAGTGTTTTTATCTTCGTGTTCGAGCAGGAAGTCGAGTTGTACCTGCAGCTCCTGGCCGCGGCGAATGAATGCGAAAACCTCTTCCGGCTTCGAAGGCAGGTTTTCGATCTCAGCGCCCAGCCGCACCAGAGACTGTTTCAGTCCGACAAACTCATCGCCGTTTTCTTCCAGAAATTCGCGGCGGTTCTCGAACGCAAACCGGCCATCTCCCTCTGGCAGCAACGAAAAGAAAAATGCCGAACGCTCGCGCAGACTTTTGATTGCGCCGGAAAGCTGCGCCGTGTACATGTGGTTGCGTTGTAGGGAAGCCTCAACGTCCCGGCAGAGTTCCTCCAGGCGGGCGGCACTCACGGCTATGCCGAAGTAACTGCCGGCGACGTCTTCCAGTTCGTGGGCTTCGTCGAAGATTACGATGCCGGCATCCGGCAGAATTCCAGCGTCGGGCGCGCCGTCGGCCTGCTGCTTGATGCCGAGGTCCGCGAAAAACAAATGATGATTGACGATGATGATGTCGCTCTCGGCGGCGCGACGGCGCATCTCCGTAATGAAGCACTGCTCCCAGGCGCTACACTTCTGGCCGAGACAGGTGTCAGCGCGGGCGTCGAGCTTGTGCCACAGCGCGCTGGCTTCAGGCAATGACGCCAGCTCCGCGCGATCGCCGGTCTGCGTGGTCTGTTCCCATGCCGCAATCGCACGATAGTGCTCAATCTCCTCGAGGCCACTAAGCACGGGCTGCCCAGTGAGATCGTAAAGTTTTTTGCGGCAGAGGTAATTGCCGCGTCCTTTCATGTAACACACGCTGAGCTTGCGATCGCTATCGCCGAACAGTGCTTTTTCGAGAAAGGGAACGTCTTTGTTGAAGAGCTGCTCTTGCAAGTTTTTGGTTCCGGTGGAAATGATCACGCGCTTACCGGAGCGGATCACAGGCATGAGGTACGCGAGAGTCTTGCCGGTTCCGGTGCCAGCTTCGACGATCAGATGCCGTCGTTCTTCGATTGCCTGCTCCACGGCCTGCGCCATCTGCAGCTGCCCGCGACGGAATTCGTAGGCAGGGTGCGTTTGCGAGAGCACGCCCGCTGGGGCGAAGAACTGGTGCAATGACGGAAACGACTTCAGCGCTGCAGACGTGGCGGGCTGAGAAGCGGAAGGCACAGAGTCTTTATAATAGCTGCTTCGTTTCCGCGTGAGAGATCTGTCGAGCAAAGCTCGACCGGACGGGCGAGGGCGCCCGTCCCCACGTGGTCTCTGCAGACCTCGAGCTAATGCTAACCTCCCCACTAATAGCCATCGTCGGCCGGCCGAATGTTGGCAAGTCCACGCTCTTCAATCGGCTGGTCGGATCACGGCGGGCGATTGTTGGTGACGAGCCCGGCATCACGCGCGACCGCATTTACGGCGATGCCCATTGGCGCGGATACGAGTTCCGCGTGGTGGATACCGGCGGAATCATTCCGGAAGACAAAGAGCTGATCCCTTCCGAAATCTTTCGCCAGGCACGAGTCGCGCTGGAAGAAGCCGTCGCCATTGTGATGGTTGTGGATGCGCGAAGCGAGCTGGCCGCGCCTGATCTGGAGCTGGTGCGTCTTCTGCAGAAAACCGGCAAGCCACTGTTCCTCGCGGTCAATAAGGTCGACTCGGAAAAGCAGGAGTCGCTGGCGGGGGAATTTCACCGGCTCGGTGTTCGCGAGATATTCGGGATCTCCGCTGAGCACGGGCGCGGAGTGGATGATCTGCTGGATGCAGTGGTGGGCGTCCTGGGTGACAAAGCTCTAACCACAGAGGGCATTGAGGAAAGTCACAGAGCATACGGAAGGTCAAAATCGCCGCCCTCTCGCAAAGGGCGCGAGAAGGACGGGGCACCATCGGATTTGAGTGTTGCCGACGACCAACGACCGACGACCGACGACGATGTTTCGCCAACAACCGACAACCAACAACCGACAACCGAGGTCCGCGTTGCCATCATCGGTCACCCCAACGTCGGGAAATCCACGCTGCTCAACCGGCTCACGGGCAGCGAGCGCGCGATCGTCTCGCCCATTCCTGGAACGACGCGCGATGCTGTGGATGAAATCGTCCGACGGAACGGTCGCGAGTTTCGCTTCATCGACACTGCCGGAA
>JBKPSP010000130.1:0-10188 GCA_046735175.1 Acidobacteriota bacterium | reverse complement strand
CCCAATGACTGAGTCCGTGAATGAAGTACTTGCCGAGCGGTTCACCGTGCGAATCCTTGCCGTGCGTATTGATGTACTCGTATGCCACGTCGTAAAGCGAATCTGGTTTGTTCCGCGTGAGATGTGATTTTCCAGATCGGAATGCGGCGATTGCCGCTTTTTGGGCGCCAAGAACGATATTGTAAATCTCCCTCTGTCTCGCGGTGAACTTTCCAGAGATCGGCATGGTGCGAGTAATGTCCGAGGCATACATCGAATACTCGCCGGCAGCGTCAATCACCACCAGATCGCCCGATTGCATCGTTGCAGAGTCTTCCGAATAGTGCAGCACTGTCGAATCGAAGCCCGAACCGACGATCGGCGCGTACGCCGGACGCTCACATCCCCGCTTTCCCCATTCATATTGCATGAGCGCCGAGATCTCGCGCTCTGTCACACCCGGACTGATCGTTCGTATCGCAGCAAAGTGGGCTGCCACCGACGCATTGGTCGCTTTTCGAATCAGTTCGATTTCGCCCGCGTCCTTGATGGTGCGCAGCGACGCCAGCAGCGGACGAATGTCGTTGAACGCAGCGCCCACGGGAAAAGCGTTAGCATTTCGAAGCCACTTCAGTGGGTCAGTGGAGTTGGAGTCATATCCGGACGCCGGCACGTCCGTGAAAATCCTGGCGTTGCGCGGCGGCGGTCCAGTCGGAAGCAGTTTCACCAGTTCTGCTCGCAAATTATCGAGCGCGTCGACGTGATCAATCCCGGTGGCTGCTGCCGCTTTCGGATTATCCGGCCCCAACTTCGGACCGGTCCAGCGCTCCTGCGAGTAGTTCCTATTGGGCAGGAACAGAATTTCCGTGTACGGCCGGGCCGGCGAAGTTCCCTGAGCCTCCGACGCCGACGCCACCAGCAAAGCCGCGCCCGGTTCGGTCCATCCCGTGAGGTAATAGAAATTGTCGTCTGGGCGGTAGCCGTAAAGGTCATTGGGACCCTCGGCTTCCGGCGGAGCGAAGACCAGAGCAAATCCACCCTCGAGTTTCGCCGCCAACTTCTCACGGCGGGCGTGATAGTCCGAGGAGGGTTGCCGTTCAAGAGCGCCTACCGAAAAAGAAAACAGAAGCCAGCAGAAACAAATCCGGGTCACTATCTTCAACATGAGGCCTATTTTCCCGACATGGATTTCGTCGCAGAGATAAAAGCATCCACATTGCTCTTATCGACCAGAGCCGATCCAGTATCAACGAAGGCTGGGACGGGCGCAAAGCTGTCATGCGTCCAATCCGAGTCCAGGTTTTTCAAACCTGAATGGTGCAGTTCATCAAGCATCTTCAAGCCGACGTAGGCCATGCTGTACGGCTTCTGGGAGATGGTTGCGGCGATCACGCCTTTCTGGATCCAGTTCAGCGTGTCCAGGTCCGCGTCCATTGCCATAATCGTCTTGCCCTTCACACCGTTGCTATCGATTACGTTCGCGACTTCCTTGCCCGAAAGCGCCTCAAGGCAAACGAAGGCGTCAATGTGTTCTTTCTTATCATTGGCAATGTACTGTGTCGTGGTGTCGAAGGCCACTCGTGGATCGCCTTTGATGTCTTCGATATGAGCAAGTCTGATCTGCGAACCTTCGAGCGCGTCCTGATATCCGTGCAGCCGCTCCTTCAAATTCGGCTGTGTCGGCATGGTGAAGACCACGACCGTCCCCTTGCCCTTCAGTTCCTGCGCGAGTCTCTTGCCGCCACTCAGGCCGACCTGATAATTGTTAGTCCCGATAAAAAATAGCCGCTTGCTGGTGGGCGCATCCGAATCAATGGTGACGACCGGGATCCCGGCGGCGATGCCCTTATCGATACTGTCTTTCACCGTGCCCGCGTCGGCGACCGAAATCAGAATGCCTGCAGGCTTGCTCGCGATCGCGCGCTCCAGTTCATCGCGCGCGGCCGCCGGATCGTAGGTGTCAGGCCCGGTGAAGTTAAAGCCCAGGCCCAGTTCCTGGGTCGCGTGTGAGAAGCCTGCACCCGCGCTTTGCCAATACGGAATTCTGACGTTGACGGCAATCAGGACATAGTTCTCGCCGCTGTGGCCACCTCCACAACTGAGCAGCGACAAGCATGCGAGCAGCAAAACACAAATGCAAAAATTTCGGAATTTCATGGAGCCCTCCAGAAAAGAGGTCCAACAAGGCGAACGAATTCTAACTCTGTGGGCGGATAAATGAAAGAATCCCTACCGTAGAGACGTTGCTCGCAACGTCTTTTTGCAGGCAGCCCAGCGTCGCCGAGAGCTTGTATCTCAGAAAAGCCCTACACGCCGACCGGGAACGGCTTGGTGTGATCTTCTGCTGCCGAGCGCAGGGAAAGGCCTGAAAAGCGCCCCTGCAACAGTGACATCAAACCCGTATACCAGTAGCCAACCACGAACAGCAAGAGGAAGGGAACGGTCAGATAGTTTTCGTTCTGCAACGCGTAGAACACCGTCATCCCGAAGTAGCTTCCAATCAGAAGCTCCACCCAGGGAACCCAGCCAAGACGCTTGCGGTATTTCGTCGCTTGTACTTTGTCTTTTCTGGATTCCACCCGATATTTCGGGGTTCGAGCGAAAGCACTCTGCTTGCCGATGAGGGCCTCGAGCACCGCACGCGTGTTCGTAACCGTCAGTCCAATCCCCAACGCCATCAGGAACGGCAAATAGAGAAACGTACGCGGCCAGGTTCGCGGAAACAATTCACGCTGCGAGACAAGATAAAAGCTCGAAATTGAAAACGTCGATGCCAGGAAGAGCGGAATGTCAATGTAAAGCATTTGAAACCAGCCCTGATAGAAGCGGATCACCATTGCGGGCAACAGCAGCACCGACAAGATCACCATGAGCGGATAACTCATATTTGCCGTTAGGTGATACCACGCTTCCAGCTTTACGCGGAACGGCTGATCACTCTTAAGAACACGCGGAAGAATCTTCTTTCCGGTTTGAATCAATCCCTTCGCCCAGCGCGCCTGCTGAGTTTTGAACGCCGTCATCTCAACCGGCAACTCGGCCGGGCATTCAACATCCTGCCGATAAATAAATTTCCATCCCTTGAGCTGCGCGCGATAGGAAAGGTCCGTATCTTCGGTCAAGGTGTCGTGTTGCCATCCACCCGCGTCTTCGATCGCCTCGCGGCGCCATACGCCGGCAGTCCCATTGAAATTGAAGAAAACGCCGTGGCGCGCGCGGCTGGAATGCTCGAGCACAAAGTGGCCATCGAGCAGAATGGCTTCAACCTCGGTGAGAAAGGAATAGTTACGATTGATGTGCGTCCAGCGCGTCTGTACCATCCCGATCTTCGGATCGGTGAAGTGATGGATCGTGCGCAACAGGAAATCGGGCGGCGGCACAAAGTCGGCATCGAAGATCGCAACAAATTCGCCCTTCGCGACCTGCAATCCTTCGTGTAGCGCACCCGCCTTAAATCCTGCACGATTGCTTCGATGATGGTAGGTCACCGGGTAGCCCTGCGCGCCGTAATGCTCCACAAGTCCGCGCGCTACCTCCACAGTTTCGTCGGTTGAATCGTCCAGCAACTGGATGTCTAACTTCTCGCGTGGATAGTCCAAGCGAGTGACGGCTTGCAGCAGACGGTCCACCACGTACTGCTCGTTGAAGATCGGCAGTTGCACCGTCACGCCGGGCAAGTCCTCAAACTCTTCGACCGGCGCGCTCACCGCGTTTTTCTTCTTCTTGTAATACAGATAGACCAGCGTGTACCGGTGCAAACCGTACGAAGCCAACAAAATCAGGACCGTAAAGTATGGGACCAGCAACGCCATGTCGAAGGCATTGGCGTGGTATAAGCCCTTGAATGTAGTGTCAAAAAAGTGCTGATGCAGGTATTGCGAAACCCCGTTCTGGGCCAGAAAAACTCCGTGTGTTGGAAGGGGTGAAAGCATCCGTGGCTTGCGGCAGTTCGTTCCGCCGAAAACGGTGAGATGCCATTGTAAACGAGCAGGTGTCCAAAGCGGGAATCAATGGGGTTCGCAAGTCTATGCCCCAGGCGCCGGGCCTTATTTCTTTCAATCTTGCGGAGCGGGCAGCTTCAGCGTGATCGCTTTGCGTTCACCGTTATCAACTGTAACTGTTTCGCCCTGACCCTCGTGCGAGGAGACGAAGTCAGGGTCGGTAATGTCAGGCACCCCGTCTTCCAGCGCGAACACCTGATATTCACCCGGATTCAATCCCCGCAGGCTGAAGTATCCCCGCTGGTCGGTTTGGACCTGCTGGTAAACATCATGACGGTTGCGGCGCGCAGCATCGGGAATACAGACGATCTGCATGTCGGAAATGGGCTTGCCCGTGTCATCGACGGCAACGCCTTCGATGGTTGAACCCTTTGCGCTTCCCACCACATCAAGAAACGGCGCGGCATTGCCGACCGTAAAGCCCGAATCGCCCACATCCTTCCCATTCGCATTCACTTCTTTGAGAATGTAGTCGCGTAGAGCAGAAGAATTTGAGGTCACAACGATGTGGTAGTTGCCGGGCTCAACGTCCTCCGCCGCAAACGATCCATCCTGCTGAACGCGAGCAGCCCGGGCGCTGTCCGCGTGCTTTCGATCTTGCGGATCTAATACGACCTGGAGCTGCCGCCAGTCGATCTTCTGCCCGTTGTCCATGCGAAAACGGCCTCGCACTTCAACGGATGGTTCGACCGCCAACTGCACGCCGTTGACATCCGCATCGCGCACGTCAATGGCAGGGCTTGCGTGACTCCGGTTCCACCGCTGAAAAGTGATGCGCGCATCGTATGTTCCCGGAGCAAGGCTGGCCACTTCGAACGTTCCGTCCTCGGCGATCGCGCCGCCGCGCGATTGCAGATTTTGGCCATCGGCCCGTTCGAAAACGATCGTCGGCTGGCGCGATTCCTGAAAACTTCCCGCGGAGGGCGGTCTTGTCTGCGCCGGAAGGCCGAACACCTTGCCTCTCACCGTGAACACATGGGACAAAATGAGATTGAAATCAGCCGTGCTTTCGTCACCGGCATGGACTTCAACACCTACCGCCTGACTCTGATCCAAAGTTCCGGGATAGTAAGTTGCCGCGTATATCTTCTCCTGCTTGTTTGGATTGCTACCGAATCGAGCAACCTCGTATTGAGGCTGGGCCACAACCAGGAATTTTCCTTCGGGCAAGCCGGCAATACGAAATTCGCCCAGATCGTTAGTGGTCCCGCTGAAATCCCCCTCCTGGGCGCGACCTGATGCCGGCATCGCCGACACACTCATTTCTGGCACTGGATCGCCATCTTCATCTACCACTTTGCCTTTGATCACGCCGGCCTGGCGCATGCGGAACAGCAATCCCTGCAGCTCTTGTCCGGGGGGGATCAACAACAAATTCGGGGAATAACGGCGAGACCTGTGGTTCCTGGACAAAAATCCGATGCGTTCCAACGTGACTCGGTACTCTCCGGGCTGGACACCATCGATCTGAAATCGGCCGTCTGAGTCTGTCGTGGCAGTTTTCGGTTCCCTGCCCCCTTGGTTAGAAAAGACTATCGCGCCCTCGCTGGGCACAAGTGTGACGTTAACCTTGCGCAACGGGGTACCAGCAGCTTCCAGCACAACCTGCCCAGCAATGGATGAAAGGGGGATTCGGGGAGCCGGAGAGTTTTGCGCCGTGAGGAACTCACTCGCCAGGAGAAAGCCAAGCACGACGCAGCGAACCATACGGAATTGGACGCGGAACTGAAAGGAATGGTTCCCTGAAGCACCGGTGGTGTGCATCCGCGCGAATTCGCTCAGTTGTAACGTACAGGGTCGGTGCGATATTCGCGCGGCAGCTTCAAACAGGCACAGCGAATCTGTTCGGCCGATGCCTATTACGGCATTTCGAGAATGTCGTAGAAAGACTTCATCACACTGTAAGGGGAAGGAACACAATTGTAAGCGGAAGTCCGAGCAGGCGAATATCGCCTTCTCCGGACTAAGTGTCTCTAAATCTGCAAGTTATCCATTACAGGACGCAAAACCGTCTGCGGATTTGGTCATATGCCCAGATTGGTTCTGATCTGGCTGACTGTGCACGCGATGTGCAAATTATTTCTTGACGCAGGGGCGGTTTCCTTGTAAGTTATAGCGTTCCGAAGGCCAATTTTCACCGGTGTTCTCGCGATCCTCCGCTCGACCGGGCTTGGTCAATCGCACAGAGAAACTTTCGGCCCCTTCGGAGCATCTATACAAGTAGCCAGAGCTTTCCTGTAGAACTCATCTGTTTTCAGTTAGTTACGGTTAGGCTCGGCGGTTTTGCCGTTGCCTCGTTGCAATTGAAAGTTGCTGTCTGAGCGAAGCGCGCACCGTCTAAAGCTCTGGCCTGAGAGAAAGGACATCAACCATCATGCGTTCTGATCGCGTTTTTGATGCATTGCATACTTTGCGGAACCGGTATATGCTTTGCCAGCTTGCCTCGAAGGCCACGCGCAAGTTTCACAAGCCTAATACCCGAATCCAGGAAACCATGAACGAGGTCTTGGATCGGATTGCAAGCTCCGAGAAGCAAACGGTTCTGTCCGAGCCGGAACATTTTGTTGAGGCACAACGGCGGGCTGCTTAGCACAAGGCAGCCCAGCCCTCCTGCCTTGTAATAACCGATCTCCCAGACACCCTCCCTAATTTTGAAATCTCCTCGCAGGTGAACCCATGACCATTGCAGAACTCAAAGAAAAGAACATAACCGAATTGACTAAGATTGCCCGCACGCTCGATCTTCCGGGCGCCAGCGGCATGCGCAAGCAGGACCTGATCTTCAAGATCCTCCAGGCGCAAAGCGAAAAGGAAGGCCACATCTTCGCCGAAGGTGTGCTCGAAATCCTTCCTGACGGTTATGGATTCTTGCGGTCGCCCGACTACAACTACCTCCCGGGCCCCGACGATATTTACGTCTCGCCTTCGCAAATTCGCAAATTTGACCTCAAGACTGGCGACACCATCAGCGGCCAGGTAAGGCCTCCGCACGAAGGCGAAAAGTATTTCGCTCTCGTCAAGATTGAGGCGGTCAACTTCGAGTCGCCCGACGAAGCCCGCAACAAAATTCTCTTTGACAACCTGACGCCGCTCTATCCGCAGGAGCGAGTCAAGCTTGAAACGGTCCGCGAAAACGTCAGCGCTCGCGTGATGGACTTGCTCACGCCGCTCGGCAAAGGTCAGCGTGGATTGATCGTCTCGCCACCACGAGCCGGCAAAACCATGCTGCTGCAGAACGTGGCCAACTCGATCACCACCAATCATCCTGAAGTCGTGCTGATGGTCCTGCTGATTGACGAGCGTCCGGAAGAAGTCACCGACATGCAGCGTTCGGTCAAGGGTGAAGTGATTTCGTCCACCTTCGATGAGCCCGCTGCCCGCCACGTGCAGGTCGCCGAAATGGTCATCGAAAAAGCGAAGCGCCTGGTCGAACATAAACGCGACGTCGTCATTTTGCTCGACTCAATTACCCGGCTCGCGCGCGCCTATAACACCATTGTTCCGCCCTCAGGAAAAGTGCTCTCCGGCGGCGTGGACTCAAACGCGTTGCAGCGTCCAAAACGCTTCTTCGGCTCGGCGCGAAATATCGAGGAAGGCGGCTCGCTGACCATCATTGCCACCGCGCTGATCGACACCGGCTCGCGCATGGATGACGTGATCTTCGAAGAGTTCAAAGGAACCGGCAACTCCGAAATCATCCTTGACCGCAAACTCGTCGATAAGCGCACCTTCCCGGCGATCGACATCCAGCGCTCCGGGACGCGAAAAGAAGAGCTGTTGATCCCCAAGGACGACCTGGCACGCATCTGGGTGTTGCGCAAGGTGCTGAACCCGCTCTCGCCTGTCGAAGCCATGGAACTGCTGATCGAGCGCCTACAAAAGACCGGAACCAACAGCGAATTCCTGGCCAAGATGAGCCAGTTGTAAGACCTTCAATCTCTGAGTTCCGCTCTCGGCCCAGCGACAAGATTTCGCTGGGCTGGATCAACTTTCCGTTCCCGGCGTCCCGGGCGTACGCCGAGCGATCCCCGAGTATCAGCTTAACGATTAGAATCTCTCGCATGCTCTCGATGAGCAAGCAGACGACTCAGCAAGAACGAAGCTCTCGCGGTCTGGTTCGCGATCTCGGCCTCGCCCACGCCGCATCAATCGTCATCGGGGTAGTGATCGGCAGCGGAATCTTTCTGGTTCCCGCCGAGATGATGCGGGCGGCCGGTTCCGCCAAGCTGGTTTACCTCGCCTGGATTGTCGGCGGCCTCTTCTCGTTCTGCGGCGCCGTGACTTACGCTGAACTGGGTGCCATGAAGCCGCAGGCCGGCGGCGAGTACGTCTATATCCGCGACGCATTCGGCCCACTAGCGGGTTTTTTGACCGGCTGGACCTGGACAATCGTCGTGAAACCTGCGTCGCTCTCCGCGGTCTCGACTGGTATTGTGCAAGTTCTTGGCAGCTTTAGCCGGCTTTCTTTCCTCGTCACGGACGGCAACCACCTGACTTTATCCGGGGAACTAGTTGCGTTCGTCGTGATTCTGTTCATCTCTGCTCTTAACTACATCGGAGTTCGCCGCGCGGGAAACTTCCAGCTCGCGTTCACCGTTTTGAAGATCATTTTGGTCTTAGTCATCTCCGCGATGGCTTTCAGCTCGTCGGGCACATGGCAACACTTTCAGGGTCGCTATATCGCGGCAACCGGCGGGATTGTGGGCTTCATTCTCGCCGTCAAAGCGGCATTGTGGGCTTATGACGGCTGGAGCGATCTGAACATGGTCGCCGAAGAGGTAAGCGCGCCGGAACGCAACATTCCTCTCGCATTGGTTGGCGGCTTGATTGCCATCGCCGCTCTTTACATGCTGGTAAACGCCGCGGTTCAATACACGCTTCCCGTAGATGCGCTGGCGAGGACTTCTTCGCCCATGTCCGATGCAGTCCGGGTGGGTTTTGGAAATGCCGGGGCGGCGCTCATGGCCGGCGCCATCATCATCTCGCTTTTAACTTCGCTGAATGGGATCGCGATGAGCGGCGCGCGCATGGCTTTTGCCATGTCGCGCGACGGCAACTTCTTCTCGTCTCTGGCCAGCGTTCACTCCCGTTTTCATACCCCTCACGTCGCAATCGCCGTGCAAGGGCTGCTTTCTGTAGCGTTCCTGTTCGTGGGTGGAAATTTCGAGCAACTTTTTACGCTATCTCTCTATGCCGAATGGCTTTCCTACGTGGCTGCCAGTGTCTCCCTTTTTGTCTTCCGGTCCCAGGATCCTGTTACTCATCCAGTGCCATTTTGGAGATATCCACTGGCCCCTGCCCTTTTTATTCTGGCGTCCGTCCCCCTGCTCTACTACACTTTCACCAGCAATCTGAAAAATTCAGCCTTGGGAAGCTTGGTCATTTTAGTGGGCGTCCCAGTGTATTTCGCGTTCGCTCTTCGTCGTAGGGCCGTATGAGCAGTTTGCATTTCATTTTGGGAAAGTTCCTCCCTCGGTTTGCTGCTGATTACCGAAGTACACGAGCGCTGGGGACGTTTACCCCTGTACCATTCTCTCTTACTCTAGGCATGCGTCCGGTCTGTCTCCTCCCAGCCCCCGGTGTCTTTTTGGAGCTCGAAAATGCCGCGTGAAACTCTTACTCTCGGTCTGTTGCCAGAGCCGAAACGGAAGTGGGGCACCTTCCTTGTCAGCTATACCGGCTGTGCGATTGTCGTTCTTCTTCTGCTTTGCATTCATCTGATCTGGTTCGACCGCATGAGTGTTTGGGAAAAGTACACAGTTACGGAAATCATCCCTTTGCCCAATCAGGAGCACCCTGCGCCCAAGCCGCAGCCTAAGCCGCTGAAGCCGCTTCCTGTTGTCAAATTCGAACAGCCCAAACTGGTAGTTCCGAAGGAAATGCCGAGGCCGAAAATAGAAGAGGCAAAGATCGAACCTCCAAAGATTCAGACGACGAACTTCGAAGCGCCGAAGTTGCAGCCGGTTTCCGGAGCGCTGCCGGCCAACATCGTTCACACAGGATCGTTCGGAAGCTCTGCCGCGCCAACTGTGAATGCGCCGATCGAAAAAGTTCAGACGGGTGGTTTTGGAGATCCGAACGGTCTGCCCGGCGAAGGGAAACAAGGCGCGAAGCTGGTGGCCGCCAAATTAGGCTCCTTTGATCTGCCCGAGGGCGCCGGAACCGGCAACGGCACTGGCGGAGCCAAGGGTATCAAGGGGACAATTTC
>JBKPSP010000129.1:0-6500 GCA_046735175.1 Acidobacteriota bacterium | reverse complement strand
GCCAAAATGAATCCCGACGAGCGAGAGCAGATGAATGCTCTGTGCGCAAAGATTGCCGAAGAAAGGGACTCGGCCAAATTCAACCGATTGATAACTGATTTGAACGAACTCTTAGACCGGAAAGAACAGCGTTTGCAGGCGATCTCGATCACGCCACTTTCGACAGGTTCTCGAATTCTGTGACGGCGGCAAGCTCGTTAACGCGCTCCCTGGCGCGGTTAAGATGTTGGTGGAGTTCTGCTTTTAATTCTTGCAGAGCAGGTTCAAGTTCGCCATCCGAATCGGGCGTAGATATGACTTTGTGACAAAGTTGTAGAATCTTTTGGTCGGAGTCCACGTACACTGCCTTTGCAAACGTATGATGCCTGACAATGTTGGTGCGCTGCCATAGGAGTTTTCCTTAGCGATACTTAGGCCGCGTGAAGATGTTTTAAGGCCGACAGTGCGCGATTTTGTAATTCACCGCATGGGAAACGAGATCAAATTGCTTCTCAGAACACTGGCGCTCCGAAGCCGTTCCGACTCACGCTCGTCTTCTCTGCGACCTTCGAGAATTACTTCTGCAGCGACGAAGAGCAGCGCTCGCGGGTCCACTGTGGTTTGTTCACCGCGCACAACCCGCTCAAGTTCATGGCATATTCCGCGTCGGCCTTGGCTACGCTGCGCATCCATTCATCCCCAAATTCCTTGCTAGCGAGTCGCGGTGAACCAAAGTATCCCGGCCAATCCGGGGCCTTGCCTATTCGTGTGAGATCGTCAAAATTGTGCCCTGTTAGCGGGCGAGCTTGCTTGTAAGCCGGATCGACAAGGTCTGGTCGCACCGCAAGCATTCTACTGGTTTCGTAACCGCCAGCATGGATGGAGAACCCTTCTTCGCCCGAAGGATCCAGGCCTTTTGCCGATCTGAGTGCAGCGAGGTGCGCGCTCGTGCCCTCAGCACCAACGTTCAGCACTGAGGGCATTGCGCTACGCTTGCCTGTAGCATTATCTAGTGTACTCCATCCGAGAACTCTGAAACACGCCAAGAGGCGCCAAGAGGAATGTTGAGGAGCGCGGGCCTCTTGACGAAGAGCAAAAATGCTAGGAGAGTGAATGCTTTCAGCTTGAGCAACCCCACTCCCTCAGTGCAGGACGTTCACGCACCATGAGCAACGGGCTCGCTTACCTGTTTGCTAGGTTTCGGATGCCAGAGTCGCGGCGGAGAGGGTTGCTTGTTATGTGCAGGATTTTGCCCCCTTGAATGGAGGGACTTGGCTAAACTTTCCAACCCCGCTGATTCTGCCCAACAAGTCAGGCCATACATTTTCTTGATGTAGATCAATTGCTGCAGTTTTCAAGCGCCGTATTGTGAGTTCACAAGACGACTTACACCGTCTTTGGGAATGGAGGAGGCGCATGAAAACAGCGATCCAATACGAGGGCCAGGCGCAGCCTGAGTGGTTCGCGTCGTGGTTTGACTCCGAGCACTACCACAAGCTTTATGCTCATCGGGACGATCACGAGGCAGCCGAATTCATCAGTCGGTTGATTACCTGGCTCCAGCCGGCTGGCGGCTCCTCGATACTCGACCTCGGGTGTGGCTCTGGGCGCCATTCCCGATATTTGGCTTCGATGGGTTTCGACGTCACCGGCCTCGATCTCTCGGCCGCAAGCATCAGCCTGGCGAGGCAGAGTGAGCGTTCGAACCTTCACTATCATCGCCAGGACATGCGACAGCCGTTCGGGACCGAAGCCTTTCACCATGTCTTCAATCTGTTCACGAGTTTCGGATATTTCGAAGATCCAAGCGAACATATCACTGTGATACAGAATGTTTCCAAGTCCCTGAAAGCCGGTGGGCACCTGGTGCTCGATTACATGAATGTAGTTCACCTAGAATCGCGCCTCAAGACGGAGGAGGCAATCGAACGAGATGGCGTCATCTACCGCTTATCGCGATGGGCCGATGCGGATTACATTTTCAAACGAATTGCAATCATCGATGCTGGACGCGAAACTGGAGCGATAAGGCAGGAGTACACAGAGCGAGTAGCCAAGCTGATGCTTGAGGATTTTCGTTTCATGTTTGATCTGTGCGGTCTCGCTATCGAAGCAATTTTTGGAGACTATCGACTCTCTCCATTCAGTCCGCAAGCGTCGCCGCGACTGATCATGATCGCGCAGAAAAGAGACGAGCGTCCCGAACCCGAGCTACTTCCGCGAAAGCTTTTTGCGGATGCGGCTGACCGTCTCGGGAGTCATGCCCAGATATGATGCAAGCATGGATTGCGGCACCCGAAGCGCGATAGAGGGGTAGACGTTAAGAAACTCGAGGTAGCGCTCTTCGGCCGAGGCACTCAAAGAGCTGACGATGCGTTGGTCCTTAGCAGATGCGTGTTTTTGCAAACCGGCGCGAAAGGCGCGAGAGTAACTTGGGATCTGCTCGACAATGCCCTGATGGGATGGTCCGTCGATCAATAAAAGATTCGAGTCCTCTATGGCATCAATGAAGTACTGTGTGGGAGTCTGGGCCTTGATGTTTATGGAGTCCGCCAGCCACCATGTCTCAGGCGCGAACTGCACAATGTGTTCTTTGCCTTTGGTGTCGATGACGTAATTGCGCAAGCATCCGCTGGCTACAAATGCCGCATAACGTGGAACATCGCCGGCTCTCTGGAGAAACTCTCCTGCCACCAGATGTCTGAAGAGAAAGGCAGCTTCGATGCGATTGAAATCATCCTCGTTGAAACTGGCGCGGGCTGCGAGGTACGCGCGCAAAACCGCAAAGACGGATTGAGGAATTGATTTCGATTCGTATGTGCTCGGCATACGCCTGCATGCTCGCAGATTAAATGACCAAATTCTACAGTCGGCCTAGAAGAATTACACCATGAATTACGCGCACAAACCAAGAACGGCAATCGCGGCGGCAGCAAGCGTCGCTTGCGCGGGGCAAACGCTGCTCAACAAGAAAGCGCACTATCACAGGACAGAAGGAGGGAACATGTTCACCGAACAAAACAAAGCCACGGCGCGGCGCTGGAGTGAAGAGCTGTGGGGCCGCGGCAACCTTGAAATCGCAGATGAAATTATTGCGCCTAACTACGTGCGCCACGATCCTGGAGACCCGTTCCCGGCTCGCGGGCCCGAAGATGTTAAACGCATAGTCGTCATGCTTCGAACGATGTTGCCTGACCTCAATATTAACGTCGAGGACATAGTGGCCGAGGGCGACATGGTTGTCACTCGCTATACGGCAACGGCGACTGACACCGTGGGTTACATGGGTATGGCGCCAACCGGCAAGAAGATTCGCACCACGGCAATGCAGTCCTTCCGATTTGAGAACGGCAAAGTTGTCGAGAGCTGGGCCGTTCGCGACGATTTCGGTACGCTCCGCCAGCTCGGTCATCTCCCGGAGTTGAAGCCGAAAATCGATGAGAAGCGCCAGTTTTCAAAGTCCGCCAGCGTAAGTTGCAAATGCACAGAGATGGTTAATTGACGGGAAGAGTAGCTTCAGAGACTATAGCGTTGTCAGAAATCAGCTTCCCCGACGCGTCAAAATGTGAACGCATTCTAAGCGGGGTAGTTCGCGTTGTGTTCGCCTGACATTCTTTCGCGATTGACTAGCCCACCTCCGCGAAATCGAACCGCGCTGGCTTACCCCTGACCAAAACCCAGCCAGTGAGTCCAGTTGGTCTTGAGATTAACTCACCACTCCCAATCCTTTCTCGTCCACTTCCGGACAGATGGTTCCATGTGCGGACAATCTTCTACTTTGCGTCCTTTGTGGAAATCCCAGGTGTCGAAACGTTTTATCAACGACTTTGTCACACGTGGCAAATGGCTCACTAATTGCCTTTCACTGCTTGCCGGGAAACCCCGTTCCAGTTCGCATTTGGAGATGGCATGGACATCCTTCGACAACACCTTACCTTCGCTGTCCGCATGCTTTTTAAGAACCGATCCTTTACAGCCATCGCAGTAGTGACACTCTCGCTCGGCATCGGCGCGACCACCGCCATGTTCAGCGTAGTCAACGGAGTCCTGCTCAGCTCGTTGCCGTTTGCCGATCCCGACCGCATCGAGCCGTCCATCATTGTTGAAATCCGCGATGGCTAGGCCGTCGAGAGAATTGGTTATCGCGGGTTTCAGATATGTTGCGGATGGGAAAGTGCCGTCTCCCCGGCCCCACCAGATCGCGCCCACTCCGGAGTATTGATTCACGGTTCCATCGTATGTGGTGCTCACGTACACGAGGTCGAGATTGCCATCGCCATTAACATCGGCAGATTGGAGATTGTAAGCAGCTCCAGGCTTTAGTTGAACGGACTGCGACTGGGTGAATTGCCCCGAACCATTCCCGACAGAGATGTAGAGCGCGCAAGAGGCAATGGCAAAAGGAAAGCCACCATTCTGCCTGTCGCAGTTGATCTGCGCTAGATCAATTCTTCCATCGTGGTTGAAGTCACCAACGGTAAACGAACCCACAAATGGTTGCGGCGCCTGCGTGCTGCCCACCCATTGAAAGGTTCCGTTCCCATTATTCTGCGGCAGAAACAACCCAGTCCCATTCACGTCTCGCACCATGATGTCCAGCCAGCCATCGCTGTTGAAGTCCGCTGCTACCAGCTCAGCGAGGCTCTGGGCGCCCCACGTATAGAACACGTCCGGGCCGAGGTTACCGCCACCCGTTCCCAGTTTCACGATCACACCCGCGCAAGAGCTACTCGCGTCACAGCCGGGAAACGTATAGGCCAGGTCAGGAATTCCGTCGCGGTTAAAATCCGCAAGCGCAATTCCGGTCGTAACCGCGAAATCCTCGGTCACCCAGGGAAAGCTGGGTGTCACATACGATTGCAGATTAAAGGCGACCGTGCCGCTGGCCATGGCGGCTACGCGAAAAAGGAAAAGGCTAAACACCAGGGAAGTAAAACGCACAGGGAACTCCTCTTGGAAAACGCCCGCGGGATTAGAGGCCGCTGCTGTTTTCCAAGTTGTCTTTCTGCGAATCGCCGGTGAACACACGGCACCACTGCCGGAATCTCTGTCACTTATTGGCTTGAATTGAGAGCGATTCGGCGAAGAAACGGCGCTAGATCAAACGCTCGAAGAAGTCGACCCTTGACCAGGGTCCTGCCTGCAACGTTGCGGATGGGCTTGATCGAATTAGCTCACACATCACTCATTGGTCCCGATGTGATCGCCTGTTCCGACGGCTATACTGCACCTGTGAGTTCGAAGCGCCCGTTTTCGGTCCGGAAAGCAACAGCCGAAGACTGCGCCAGCATTCTCGAATGCCTTGCATCCGCGTTCGCTCCCTTTCGGGAAAGCTACACATTAGGCGCGTTCTTGGACACGGTTCTGACGCCTGAATCCGTCCTGAAGCGACTGCAGCAGATGAGCATTTTTGTTGCCGTAGAAGCTGGGACTGCCACCATTGTGGGCACGATAGGCTGCAACACCCTGCGTGAGAATCAAGGGCATATTCGCGACATGGCCGTGCGACCGGAATGGCAAGGAAGCCTTGTTGCTGAGGAGCTGCTTGGTCGTGTCGAGCAGGAGCTTCGTGACCGCGGATGCTCGCGGGTTACGCTGAACACTACGCTACCACTCCAGCGCGCAATGCGCTTTTATGAGAAACGCGGGTTTCACAAGACAGGGCGCATTGCCAATTTCTACGGCATGCAATTGTTCGAATATGAAAAAACGATTTTGGGGGCAGACACAGTGCTGCACGAGATCACTCGCCTACTGGCCCAAGAAGAGGATCGCCCACGCACAGCGAGGGCCATAGCGGAAACGATCCGTGCGTCAGGGCCCCACAGATGGGCAGGCATTTACCAGGTCAATCTAGAAACGGGCATTGTCTCCAACATTGGCTGGAGCGGCCCAGGTCCTCCGTCGCATCCGAGCTTTCCTATCACCAAAGGGCTCACCTCGCGAGCTATTGTCAGTAAGAAAACAGTGAATATCGGGGATGTCGCGAGCGATGCGGACTACTTAACTGCTCTAGCGACCACGCGATCAGAGATCATCATTCCTGTGTTGGATGGGCGTGGAGATCGCGTACTCGGAACTATCGATGTTGAGAGCGAGCGACCTCACGCATTTAGTTCACCTACGCAGAAATTTCTTGAGAAATGCGCTGAAGCGTTAGGACACTTTTGGGAGTTTTGAGAAGCACACTGTAACGCTACATGACTACCGGCAACTGGTCAGACATCTCGGCATCACTGACTGGAGAGCAGCCGACGTTTTGGCTCCAAGAATCGGCTAACAAGACGCTTTCTGACCGCGTCCGCGGAGGCGCGCGATGGTTCCAGGTTGATCGGTGGCAAACGGACTCGCGACTCCGATAACCTACTTCTGCGAAGCAATGATGTTCTGCACTATCGTCTGCGGTTTGCTGCTGGGAGCGATGTGACGCTGAGCGGGATCGTCATTGCTGCCCAACCGCTCGGTAATGTCTGATAGTTGGGACGAGATAGCACCGAGCCTGGTATTTACTTCCGACAATT
>JBKPSP010000128.1:0-14558 GCA_046735175.1 Acidobacteriota bacterium | reverse complement strand
GGGAGGGTCAGGTCTTTGTAAAACTGCGGGCGATTTCTCGCATACTGAGCGCGCAGATCGTCGAATACCTCGATCGGCGCACCCGCAGGATTCTTGTCTGTCTTCACCATGAGCGGCGGCACAGCGCTGATCAGCACAGCTTTTGCCACGCGCTTTGAGCCGTGGCGTCCGATGTAGCGTGCGACCTCTCCGCCGCCGGTGGAGTGGCCGACATGAATGGCGTCTCTCAAGTCCAGTTTTTCTGTGAGGGCGGCGAGATCGTCGGCATAAGTGTCCATCTCATTACCGTCCCAGGTTTGTGTAGAACGGCCGTGCCCGCGCCGGTCATGGGCGATCACGCGATACCCACGTTCGCCGAAGTACATCATCTGAGTGTCCCAATCATCCGCCGTCAGCGGCCAACCATGGCTGAAAACGATGGGCTGGCCGGATCCCCAGTCCTTGTAGAAAATCTGCGTACCGTCTTTGGTCGTAATCGTTGGCATAATTTTTCCTCTTTTCTGAGATCTAAATGGTTAAGCCGCACGTGACAGCATGCGGATCGGTGTTGGACGAAACCGCTTCACGGCGAATGTGCCAAGCACAACGAAGGTTGCCAGAACCAGCAGTTGCGCTACCGCGAACGGCGCTTCGGTTTGTGTCGGAGCCAGAGCATGGAGCGCCGGGACCTTCATGAAACTCTGCGCCACCAGCACAAACACGTTTAAGTGCAGAGCTACGGTCGAGCCGATGACATACGTGCGACGCCACGGTCCGGCAAGGTGAAATACGTAACGCGCCGGAATGGCGACCGCGAGGACAACCAGCGACACAATCCCGACTTTGTGCGAGGGCAGGAGATGGGTGAATGGAAACCCGAAGCCGATGATGCTGGTCAAAGCGGTGGTTACGAGAAAAACCGCTGTCCACGTGTTCAGCGGTTTTCCTTTCAAGAAGCCATAGATGACAACGAACCCGGATGCGATTCCAATCAGGCTTATGACAACATGCAAAATCGTGTGCGCGGCTAAACTCATCCCTAGGACCATCGCAGCGCTCCTTTCAAATCACAGCTGAGCTAATCGTTTACTGCACTGCGGATTCAAGTCTGCGGCACGCGGAAATCGTGGTGGCCGGGCTGCGCCGCAAACCAGGCTCGGCGTTCACCATCTTGAGATTCTTCGAAAACCCGGATGATCTCAGCCCAAGTGGTCGTGTCCACGGCCTTATGACTTGGACAAGGTGGGGTCAGCGAAATCTTGTCGCAGGTCATGGTTGTGTCGATCACACCAAGAACTATCTCCCGTCCGGGTGCCTGGCGCATCACGAGATAGAATGCTTTTCTTCTACCCCGCTCGGCTCAGCCAAAAATACCTCAATAGTGGTAAGTGCCCGCGTTCATCAGCAGAATTGCTAAAGGGTCGAAACGATCATCAGGATGAACAGTGCTGGAAGGTAAATGATGGACGCAGCCAGGAGCCGGCGAGCTGCAGAGTTCGATCGGCGAAGCACGAACTCCATACCGAAGAAGACAGAACCGGCGCTTAGCAGCAATGCTCCGATTAGATACAAGGTGCGGGAATAAGTGGTCAACACCAGCAGGAGGTTCAGCACCGCCAGAACCAGCAGAGGCAGAAGCGTCTGCAAGTCGACCCAACATCCTCGCGAATCGTCGTCGCGCGGCAGCACGAGGTATCCGGCGCGAGCGTAGTCTGTACGGTACATCCAGGCGATCGCCATAAAATGCGGAAACTGCCACAGAAACAGTACCGCATAGAGGGTCCATGCCTCTTTGTTAAGCGTGCCGGATGCCGCAGCCCAGCCGATCAGTGGAGGCATTGCGCCGGGAAATGCGCCAACCAGTGTGCATAGCGGTGTTTTTCTCTTCAGTGGCGTGTACAGAAATAGGTAAGAGAGCAGTGTGGCTACCGCCAGTGCGCTCGCAAGCAAATTAACTGTAAGTGCAAGGTAAACGCTACCTGAGACTGAGAGCGCAATTCCGAACCATAGGACTGCGGACGGATTGAGTCTTCCGGCTGCGAGCGGTCGCCGGGCGGTGCGGCGTATTTGGGCATCGTATCGGCGCTCAATGAATTGATTCAGAGTGCCGGTGCCGCTGGCGACCAGCAATGTGCCGAGCAAGGCTTCGACAGCTCGCAAGATGGGGAAATTTCCCCACCCGGCGCCAAAACCCAAATAAAAACCGGCGAATGTTGTGATGACAATCAGGAAATTCACTTCCGGCTTGGTGAGTGCCCAGTAGTCAGCAAAAAGACTTGGGCACGCCGGGACGGGAGGACTCGCGAGCGACGGAGCATGGAGCGCCGCGGGCATGAGTTCAGTCGCCACGAAGCGCCTCGACTTTGTCGTCGCATTGAGGCAATTCCGTCCCGGGCTATGGATGCCTTCACAAACTATGCGTGGCCCGGCAACGTTCGCGAGCTGCAGAACTTTATAGAGCGAGCGGTAATTCTTTCACCCGGAAGCAGCCTGCGCGCGCCTCTCGAAGAGCTCACGCAGCAAGCCGATCAAGTTCCACAAACCAGCTTGAGCACTCTTGAGGAGATGGAGCGCGAGCATGTGCTGCGAGCTTTGAAGGAACCGAACTGGGTAACCGGCGGCCCGAAAGGCGCAGCCGTGCGGCTCGGTATGAAACGTACAACGCTGGCCTATCGCATTCGCAAGCTGGGAATTCCGGTTCGGCCGCAGTAGTGCGTGATCTCGTAAATCACTAGAGGATGAGTTTTATGTGGCGGATTAATTACAAAGGGATGACATTGCAGCAGGTCCTCATCATGGCATACATGAATCTCGTGGATGCGGTGCCGCTACCAGCTCGTTAGAGTTTCGAGACACACAAGCTCGACAAAGTTGCCCCCATTCGAATTCGGGATAGTTTGCTACCCTAATGCCTTGGCACGCCTCCCCGCCAAAGCTCAACTGCAAAGAACGCGAACTGCAAAGCCGTAAGCCCTTCCATTAGAATTACCGCACAACCAAGGCAAGGTTTCGACTGGCACGGGCTCGCTTATGCTTTGCGGCAATGAAGAGCCTAAAGCAGAGCCGACTGTGATTCACGCTTTGCCAAACCGCAAACTGTGCGGCTTGCTGGTGCAAAAGAAGACAAATGACATGAGGCGGCACTCAATTCTGCTGGTGGCGCGAGGGACTTTTTTACTTGTCCTCTCATTGGCTTTGAGCGGCTGCCGTGGTCAGTCGTCGAAATCTCCGACACTTGTCTTCGACAGAGTTCCGAACTCTGAGGGCGGTGGAGCCGACAAACTGGGAACTGTTGAAGGTCACGTAAGGGGCTTTCAACCTGGCCAGCAGATTGTGCTGTACACCAATAGCGAAGAACTCTGGTGGATTCAGCCGGACGTATACCATCCACTCACGAAAATTCAAGCCGATGCTGGGTGGAAGGGGCAAGTTCACCTGGGCACGCAATACGCCGCGTTGTTGGTCGATCCTGCATACAACCCGCCGGAGACATTCGAGGCGCTTCCGCCAACAGGCAATGGTGTTGCCGCCCTCTCCGTTATCAATGCACCAGGCTCGACACAAGTTCCCACCCCGGCCAAGACGCTGCACTTCAGCGGCTACGATTGGACAGTGCAAACCGCCGCCAGCAACCGAGCAGGCACCAGAAATTCATTTGACCCCGCAAACGCCTGGACGGATGAACAAGGAGCCTTGCATCTTCGCATAGCCAAAGGTCAGAACAAGTGGACCTGCGCAGAGGTCAAACTCACACGCAGCCTGGGGTATGGAACGTACAAGTTCGTTGTGGGGGATGCATCACAATTTGAACCCTCCGTTATTCTGGCCCTGCTCACGTGGGATGGCCTGGGATCGGAGCGGAATCGCCGCGAACTGGACGTTGAGATCGGGCGTTGGGGTTATCGCGAGAACACAAATGCGCATTACGTAGTGCAGCCCTATTTCATTCCCGCGAATTTCGTTCGGTTTCGGGTTCCCGACGGTGTTCTCACTCATTCTTTCAAGTGGGAGCCTTCGCAAGTGACATTTTCGACCACCGCAGGATCGCAAGATGGTCGTCTGATCAATCGGCATGTCTTCACCTCGGGAGTCCCTCCAGCGGGCGGCGAATCTGTCCGCATGAACCTGTACGTCTTTAATAAGGGTCAGATACCGCTGCAGAACGGAACTGAAGTTGTAATTCAGAAATTCGAGTTCCTGCCTTGATTAACCTGGCGAGCCCGGTTCGCGCACTGTGGCCTGTGATCCTGCTTGGGTGCTTGTTTACGCAAGCGCGCGCACTCGATCCCAATCATAGTCCGTCACAATACGTGCGTCAGAGATGGAGCGCGGACAGTGGTTTGTTAGGCGGCGCAGTCCACGCAATAGGACAAAGCCCAGATGGTTATCTGTGGATCGGCACAGACAAAGGCCTGGTCCGCTTTGATGGCTTCGACTTTCTACCTGTTTCGCAACCTCCCATGCTCCAGAACGATCCGATTCTGGGGCTGTTGAGCGACTCTCACGGCGAGTTGTGGGTACGCACGCAGGCCGCCGGAGTTTTCCGCTATGCGCAAGGCAAGTTCGAAAGTGTTGGACCAGAGCTGGGTACGAGTCTCAATCAGGTAACCGCAATGTCGCAGAGAACGGCGGAGGCACACTATTCTCCGATCTCTCCAGCGGCATACTGCAAGTGCGAGCAGGAAAAGCTGAAGTGCTTGCAACCCTACAAGCACTGCCTGGATCGGCAGTAACCATGTCCATGACAGAAATGCCAGATGGCAAGATCTGGCTGGGGACACTGGGATATGGTCTTTTCTACCTTGAAAACGGGAAGGTTACCGACGTTAACGCTGGCCTGCCGGAAAAAAAGACAAATTGCCTGCTGTCGGTCGGGAACGAAGAGTTATGGGTCGGAACTGACCAGGGTTTGTTTCACTGGAGCCACAATGCGCTCACGAGAGTCCCTTTGCCGCTCGCAGCCCATGACACTCAGATCCTTACTCTGATACAGGACCGTGACTCGAACGTGTGGGTGGGAACGTCTCAAGGGCTATTGCGCTCGAACTCAAAAGGCTCTTCGTTCTCCTGGGAGGACAACGTCCGTGAAGACAGCGCGGTCAACGCACTTTTTGAGGACCACGAGGGAAACATTTGGGTGGGCGGCACAAGAGGGCTTGAGCGTATTCGCGACAGCGCATTTTTGACCTACTCGACGGCCGTAGGTCTACCATCGGATCATCCCGGCCCTATCTATGTTGACTCGCGGAATCGGATGTGGTTTGCACCGATTGAGGGCGGGCTTTATGTCGTGACCGCCGGCAAAGTGCAGCCGATCGGGGCCCACGGGGTGGGGAACGATGTCGTGTACTCCATCGCCGGCGGGGACCACGACAGCATTTGGGTTGGAAGGCAGCGCGGAGGGATCACTCGGCTGACGATGGCTCATGGTGTCGTGATTGAAAAAACCTACACACAACATGATGGGCTTGCACAAAATAGCGTGTACTCGCTAGGTCAAACGCGCGATGGTGCGGTGTGGGCCGGGACTCTGAGCGGCGGACTCAGTAAGCTGAAAAATGGGCGGTTCGTCACTTACACCACGGCCGATGGGCTTGGTGCAAACATGGTTGCTGCGATTCTGGAGGCGCACGACGGAACTGCCTGGTTCGCCACCCCGAATGGACTGAGCGGTTTCACCGACGGGCGATGGAAGACTTATACCAAAGCCGACGGCCTGCCCTCAGCTGACATCAACTGCCTGTACGAGGATTCATCCGGTGTGTTGTGGATTGGAACTTCCGAAGGTCTGGCTTTCTTCAGATCTGGCACAGTTTACTTACCGAAAACGGCTCTCGCATCAATACATGAACCAATATTTGGAATTACGGAAGACAAGCATAACGGACTTTGGGTAACGACCTCCCAGCACGTCTTGCGGTTACAAGGCGACGTGCTCGCCAACGATGCTCGCGACTTGACTGATAACGTCCATGAATATTCGCTCGCGGACGGGCTGTTGAGTTCGGCGGGCGTGAAAAGAAACTCGTCAGTGATCTCTGACTCGTCCGGAAGAATTTGGTTTTCTCTGAGCCGCGGTCTGTCCGTTGTGGATCCGGCTCACCTTGCCAATGAGTTGGCGCCCGCCATCGCGCACATCGAGGCGATCCAGGCAGACGGGAAAGGCATCGACGTTTCGGATGGAGCCCGGGTTCCGCGGTCACACAAGAGAGTCACGTTCAGCTTCACGGGCGTGAGTCTGGCGGTCCCGGAGCATGTCCGCTTTCGCTACATCCTCGACGGTTTCGATCGGAAATGGAGCGACCCAACTGACGCCCGTGAGGCCGTTTACACGAATCTCGCGCCGGGAAGCTACCGCTTTCGCGTTGTTGCCAGTAACAGCGCCGGAGTGTGGAACGGCGTCGAAACGAATCTTGCCTTCGACGTCGAACCTGCGCTGTGGGAAACATGGTGGTTTCGCGTTCTCGCTCTGGGGGCAATCGGCTCTTTCGGTTTTCTTGCTTATCAAATGCGCGTGCGGAAGCTCACGCGCCAGCTGAATGCGCGCTTCGAGGAGCGCCTGGCAGAGCGGACCCGAATCGCCCAGGAATTGCACGACACTTTACTGCAGGGAGTTTTGAGCGCATCGATGCAGTTGCACGTGGCCAGCGATCACGTGGACACGAATTCCCCTGCGAAGCCGCTGCTCAACCGGGTGCTCGACTTGATGGGACTCGTGGTTGAGGATGGCCGAAACGCAATTCGCGGTCTGCGCCTCGCGAACGACGGCTCCCAGGATCTTGAGAAGGTCTTTTGCCGACTCCCGCAGGAACTCTCAATTGAGTCGCAAACTGATTTTCGGGTGGTAGCGGAAGGGAGTTCGCGGCTTCTTCATCCGTTCATTCGCGATGAAGTTTACCGCATTGTTCGTGAGGCGGTAGCGAATGTATTCCGGCATGCGGGGGCGAAAAGAACAGTTGTCGAGCTTGAATATGGCGCTCACGAGTTTCGTGTCGTCGTAAGCGATGATGGTTGCGGAATTGATCCGCAAGTATTGCGTTCCGGGCGGGAAGGCCATTGGGGACTCTCTGGAATGCGGGAGCGCTCGGAGAAAATTGGCGCGAAGCTGAAAGTTTCAAGCAAAATCGGAGGCGGCACGGAAGTGGACCTGCGCGTACCGGCACGCATAGCCTTTCCGCATCAAGGCTCGGGAAAAGGCAAATGGATTTCCAGGATCTACAAGCGAACAGCGGCCAATGAGTCCGATGCCAGGTCCGCTAAAACCGGTGAACACTAACCTGCGTGCGGCAGAGATCGAAGCAACTGGCTCACGCCATTCCACACAATCTGCACACCGATGCACACCAGAAGGAACGAAGTCAGTTTCACGATGACATTTGTCCCCGTCGGACCCAATGCGCTTGCCAGCCGGTCTGCGAAGGCATAGCAGAAATAGATCGTTATGGCGATAATGACGGAGCCGATCGCAGCTGCCAGGATCGACAACGCGCCCGCGCCCAGGCTATGCGGTTCATTGGCGCCAAGGGTAATCGCCACCGAGATTGAACCGGGTCCGACCGTCAACGGTAGCGTCAGAGGATAAAACGCGTCATGTAACACATCCCTGCAGTTAACAGTTCTGCCGGCAGTGCTTCTGGTGCTGTCATCGTTCTGCATGAGCAACGCCCATCCTGACGCGATCACGATCATCCCGCCACCCACCTGTACCACCGGCAGCGAAATTCCAAAGAATGAGAGCACGTGCGACCCCACCGTGAAAGACGCGATCAGCAGGACGAAACTGTTCAACGCAATTCGCCGGGCGAGCAACCTTCGTGTGTCGCGGTCGTAGTTGAGGGTCAACGAAAGAAATACCGGGGCTCCGCCGATGGGATCCACGATGGGGAAGAGAGCGCTTATGACCAGCAGAATGCTCTTGGCAGCTTCGATTAGCACGCATCTCTCCTGACTACGTACTGCTGAGGATAAGCTTCGTCCCACACTGATCAGGCTTCAGGGGTTTACTACGCCACTCCGGAGCCGAGCGCATTATTGACGATTTCCTGCGCTTCGCCGAGGATCGCCTGCAAGTGCGATTGGCTCTTGAAACTTTCCGCGTAGATCTTGTAGATGTTTTCAGTTCCCGACGGACGAGCAGCAAACCAACCATTCTCAGCCACAACCTTCAGCCCTCCGATCGCAGCTTGATTACCAGGGGCCTTCGTCAACTTTGCCGTAATTGGCTCACCCGCGAGGTCCGATTCCTTCACCGCGTCGGGCGAAAGCTTCTGCAACCTGGCTTTCTGCTCCGGAGTAGCCGGGGCATCGATGCGTGTGTAATAAGGTGTGCCGAATTCTGCAGTAAGTTCGCGGTAGTGCTCGCCTGGGTCTTTGCCGGTGCGAGCAGTAATTTCGGCGGCGAGCAGCACCAGAATCAGCCCGTCTTTATCCGTTGTCCATGCCGTCCCATCATGCCGAAGGAAGCTTGCTCCCGCGCTTTCTTCTCCTCCGAAACAGAACGAGCCGTCAACGAGACCCGGCACAAACCATTTGAAGCCCACCGGTACTTCTGAAAGCCGGCGTCCCAGTTTATTGACGACCCGGTCAATCATGCTGCTGCTCACCAGAGTTTTCCCTACAATGACGTCCGCGCGCCACTGCGGCCGATGGGTCAGCAGGTAACGGATTGCCACGGCGAGATAGTGATTGGGATTCAGCAACCCCGCGCCTGGACTGACAATTCCATGCCGGTCCGCGTCAGTGTCATTTCCAAAAGCCAACTGGAACTGATTCTTCAACCCGACCAGCCGCGCCATGGCGTAAGGGCTCGAGCAGTCCATGCGGATTTTGCCGTCATGGTCGACCGTCATAAACGAAAAGGTCGGGTCAATTTCCTTGTTAACAACTTCGATTTCCAATCCGTAAACCGAATTGATCGGCTCCCAGTACGGAAGAGAAGCGCCACCCAGAGGATCGGCTCCAAGCTTCAGGCGAGCATCGCGGATTGCGTCCATATCCACGACATTATTGAGATCGCGAACGAACGGCTGAACCAAATCTTCCTGGTGCGTCGTCCCCGCTCGAATGGCTTTCTCGAACGGAATGCGTTTCACGCTCTTATTTCCGGACCGTAACAAGTCGTTGGCGCGGCTTTGCACCCAACCAGTCACGTCTGTATCGGCTGGCCCGCCATTCGGCGGGTTGTATTTAAACCCGCCATCCTCGGGCGGATTATGCGATGGGGTAATTACGATTCCATCTGCCAAATGTTCCTTGCGCCCGCGGTTATAGACAAGAATGGCGTGCGAGATAACCGGAGTCGGAGTTACCCCATCATTCTCCTGAATAATGGTTTCAACTCCGTTTGCAACGAGCACTTCGAGAGCGGTCCGCTGTGCCGGTTCCGAAACTGCATGGGTATCTTTCCCCATATATAGAGGACCGTCGATCCCCTGCCCCTTGCGGTATTCGCAAATAGCCTGAGTGATAGCCAGTATGTGAGCTTCGTTAAAAGTGCCGTGAAGGGCCGAGCCCCGGTGTCCGCTGGTGCCGAAGGAGACGAGCTGGTTACGATCGCTCACATCCGGCTGCAGGCCATAGTAGTCCGCTTGCAGACGAGCAGGATCGATCAGCAATTCCTTTGGCGCAGGTTTGCCCGCAAGGGGCGAAATCACCGGCCCTCCGGCGACGGATTGTTTTTCTACGGTATGGGGCATGGCTCCGCCTTCCAGATTTCGGTAGCGTATTCGTGGATCGTGCGGTCGCTCGAGAACTTCCCGGAACTGGCGACGTTCAGGATTGCCATTCGCGCCCAAGCTTCAGGATTCGCATACAAATTGCCGAGACGATCCTGCGCCTGAACGTAAGAGGCGAGATCAGCCAGGTGCATGTAGTGATCGCCGTTCGTCAGCAGAGTATCGCGAATCGGATCAAACGTTCCGGGTTCGTTGCGACTGAAATAATTCGACATAATGAGGTCCAACGCAGCGCGTGTCTCCGGTTCGTGCTCATAGTGCCAGCGTGGGTTGTACCAGGACTGGCTGTTCTGAACTTCCTCGACCGTCAGGCCAAACAGAAAGAGGTTCTCTTTTCCGGCCTCTTCGGCCATCTCTATTGTTGCGCCGTCGAGCGTGCCGACCGTCAGAGCCCCGTTCATCATGAACTTCATATTGCTCGTCCCGCTCGCCTCGTAACCGGCCGTCGAGATCTGGTTGGAAACATCGCTAGCCGGAATCAACCGCTCAGCAAGTGAGACATTGTATTCCGGCAGAAACACCACTTTCATCCGTCCACGAACAATGGGGTCACCATCAATCGTGCCGGCGAGATTGTTGATGAATTTGATGATGAGCTTCGCAAGCTTGTAGGCCGGCGCAGCCTTGCCCGCGAAGAAGAATGTGCGCGGCGTCATCTCCAGGTTAGGATTCTCGCGAAGCCGGTTGTAGCAAACAATGATCCGCAACGCGTTCAGCAACTGGCGCTTGTATTCGTGAATTCGCTTGATCTGGCAATCGAAGATCGAGTCTGGGTCGACGACCTGGCCGGACTTCTTCTTGAGCCAGTCGGTAAATTTCTCTTTCGCGCTGCGCTTCGAGACCAGAAATGCTGTCTGCAACACAGAATCGTCGGCCAAAGGCTTCAGGTTGCGCAGCTGACTCAGGTCGGTAATCCACCTGTCACCGATCGCCTTGGTGATTGCGCCCGACAACGCGGGATTGGCCTCCAACAGCCAGCGGCGCGGCGTGACTCCGTTTGTCTTGTTGCTGAAACGTTCGGGGAACATTTCAGCGAGATCTTTCACAGTTGTGGTTCGCAGCAACTTTGAGTGCACCGCGGCGACACCGTTGGTGCTGTGTGATCCGACGATGGCGAGGTTGGAAATGCGAATCTTTCGTGACGGTTTTTCTTCAACCACGCTGATTCGCTCGAGGCGGCCCTGATCGCCGGGAAAACGAGCGCAAACTTCGTCAAGCAGCCGGCGGTTGATCTCGTAGATGATTTCGAGTTGACGTGGAAGCATCAGCTCAAACCAGGCGGCCGGCCATTTTTCAAGCGCCTCAGGAAGTAACGTGTGATTGGTGTAGGCCAGCGTCTTGCGCGTGAGGTCCCATGCTTGGTCCCAGCCGAGATGCGCTTCGTCCAGCAGAATGCGCATCAGTTCTGCCACCGACATAGAAGGATGGGTATCGTTCAGCTGAATTGCGGCCTTCTGCGGCAGCTTCTCCCAATCGGTGTTATGACGCAGGAAGCGTCGGACCAGGTCAGCCATCGAACACGCGACAAGAAAATACTCCTGCATGAACCGCAACTCTTGCCCCGCCAGCGTGGAATCATCGGGATAGAGAACACGGGTCAGCGATTCCGCTTCCAGCGTTCCGGCCAATGCTCCCACGAAGTCTCCCGTCCCGAACTCCTGAAAATCGAAAGATTCAGGCGCAGCTGCCGCCCATAGCCTCAGGGTATTGATCGTCTTTCCACCGTACCCGACCACGGGGCGATCAAAGGGTATTCCGAAGAGACTCGATGGCTGGTTGGGAACGACCTCCAGCCGTCCATTGCGAAACATAAAGCTGCAGTTGAATTTGATCTCTACTTTTTCGTGCTCGCGCGCGATCTCCCATGGATCTCCGAATCGCAGCCAGTTGTCGGGGACCTCTCGCTGCCAGCCATTTACGAAAGATTGCCGGAACATTCCGTATTCATAACGCAAACCGTAACCGGTAGCGGGGAGTTGCATAGTCGCCATCGAATCGAGGAAGCATGCTGCAAGTCTTCCCAAGCCACCGTTCCCGAGGCCGGCGTCGGGCTCCTGCTCGATTAGTTCAAACCAATCAATTGCTTTTTCCTCGACAACGTCCCGTACCAGCGGATCGAGCAACAGATTCGTGACGTTGTTGGCCAGCGACCGCCCCAGAAGAAATTCCATCGAGAGGTAGTAAATGCGTTTTGCATTCTCTCGCTCATACGTTGTCTTGGTTGCTATCCATCTCTGCGCCAGGATGTCGCGAGTAGAGTGGGCGAATGCTTCGAAGCGCTCGCGGGCACTGGCGACTTTGGGATCAATTGCGCGATCAAAAATCAGGTGCCGTTCGTAGATTGCTCCTTTGGTTTCCGCGAAGCGGAAGAAATCGCCGTCGTAGCGTCTGAGCAACTCTGCGGCATCTACCGTTTTAGTCAACGGAACGATCTTCGCGGAGTCGGAGCGCGTGATTGGTTTTGTACCCATGAATTCTTAATCCTCTCGATCCGGTTATCTTGAGGTGGCAGGTGTTAAAGATCAGTAAAGCCGTCTAACGACTGCCGCCTCATTTCTCAACATGCCGGTCGTCATTCCACAGCCGAACAACGGGCCGGGACAGATTGTGCTCGTAGCTGAGCGCACTCAAGCTGGCGGGATTCAACATAAAATACCGCCCGCCGTTCGGCCCAAGGCCCAGCCAGGACGCAGTCAACACTCGAATGAAGTGCCCGCTGGAAAAAAGAAGCACGTCTCCGCCGACATTGCGAATGCGCTTCACCACGCGATCGGCGCGTTCGCCGATCTGTGCCGGAGATTCTCCGCCGGGGACGCCATCGCGGAACAGGTCCCAGTCTGGGCATTGCTGCAGGATTTGCGCGGAGGTGAGCCCCTCATACTTTCCGTAGTTCCATTCCACGAGATCCGGGTCCGTCTGCGCCATCGCGCCAAAGCCGGCCAGTTCACAAGTTTTCGAGGCTCGCTGCAAAGGGCTGGTGAACACCTTCGCGAAGGTCATACCCTTCAATCGTTCGCCAAGACGGACTGCGTTGCGCTCGCCATCCGCCGTCAGCGGCAGGTCAGTCAGGCCAGTATGTTGGCCGGTGTGAGTCCAGGCAGTGTTGCCATGACGGGCCAAACAGACCACCGGTAGCTTTTCTCTCATGCTGCTTCTCTGGTTGGGCGGTCTCCGTTTCGCGCCATGGTTGAATCTACATCCAACCGGCCAATCAGAATACGCGATATTTCAGGCACGTTTCTTCCGTTTGGCCGTGGAAAGACCGTCTTGATGACGTCTTTAGAATCGGGGAGCGAACCTGCCATGGTTAAACCGTGTTGCCGATCGAAGAACAAGGTTACGTGAGCGGCGCAACGCGCGCAAAGCCAATAGCGCTGAATGTATCCGGTGCCATTTTTCGGATTGCGCTCCGCTTCACTACCTGGGCTACTCCGATATTGTGTTTTGATTTCCAACAACTTGCCCTGATGAAGGTATCGGAACGGAGTACCGCAACCACGGTTCGCACGTTCTTGAAGCACCGGCTCCTCGTGATTTGCCCACGGTCAGCGTGGCCGCAGTCTCAATTGACGATCGTGATCTCGGCAGGGATGCAGTGTTAATTCATGCCGCCGAGGACCCGCGCGCGGGCCTCCTGGATAGGGGCCTGCGTCTCTCGCTTGTTCTGGGCCGCGTTTACCACGTAACCTTCGTGCGTAATGGTGAGGACCTTCTTCCCATAGAGACGGACCTAACGGAGCTCGACTACTACAACTTCATCGTCATGCGAGTTCTCACGTGCGATTGCGGATGAGGGCTGCGGCAACCCTGATTTCCCTACTGCCTTGGCGACGTTGCGGGCCAGATTGTGCGTAGCCCGCAAGTTGCTTCCCATGAACCGGACATTGCCATGAATCGTGCGCTCCACAACGATCTTGCCATCTCGCGTCAAAAGCCGCGTGCGGACTCGCGACCTCTGAACTACCATCCGCCGTGTGATGCGGCTTCACTTCGAGAATTGTTGCCACTTCGTACTTGGCGCCGGCCTCGCAAAGAGACGGCAATGTCGCAAACAGAACCAAATCACTGCCAATTGTCTCAACATGCTTTCCGTCCTCACGGCCACCTCAAGGTGGTGGCCTGCTTACGCCTCGTTCCCGATGGATGTCATCAGCGGGTGGTCCCGCCTGACTTTTCTGAAATTGCACTCCCGGTGCCAAAGTGACGAGCCGATTGCATCCCGCCGATCAGCCTGTTTTTATGAACTTACAGGTGGATGGATGCCGAGCAGAGCAGACATTCGCCGCTGAGGCGCTAACCCTCGTCCGTCATGTGACGAATGCTTGCCAGCGGTGCAGACCATGCTCCCATGCCGATGCTGAGAATGGGATAGTTTGACGCTGATCCTTGTGTTGGGACTTGGCATGCTGCTTGCATCTCACGGAAATCGCAAGCAATTCACGTGCGCACGGAGAAAACCATGAGAACATTCGAAATTGTTCCGGGCGAGTCCAGCTCCAGCATCCTTTTCCTCGCTCATCAACCTGATCTGCCCACAGTGCGGTGGAAGCATGATGGAATTCCAATGCTGCGGAAGGTGCGGCCGGAACTGGTTTGCTGAGTGGGAATGGGCGAACTTTTCGACAAATGTGCCCACTCGCTCCGCGAGGCGTTGAGTTTCGCCGTCTTCGAGAATCCGAATAGAATTACCCGGCGCAGCTTCTGCTGCTCGGATCCACAGGATGCCGATGAATGCAGCTTCGGAATCAGAAGATCTAAACCGCCGGCTCGGTATCCCCGGCGTAGCCAAGGTTTGTGAAGGCAATGGTGGCTTGCTCAGGATCCAGATCACTGGTCCCCTGTACG
>JBKPSP010000127.1:0-27952 GCA_046735175.1 Acidobacteriota bacterium | reverse complement strand
TGTTGGCACGGGTTCGGGCTGCATCGCACTGGCGCTTGCAAAAGAGCTACCGCTAGCCGAAATTCATGCGGTGGACATTTCGACATCCGCCCTAGAAATTGCACGGGCCAATTCAGCTCGACATCAACTGGCGGACCGCATTCACTTCCATGAAGGCGACTTACTCGCCGGAATCGAAACGAACGCGTTCGACTTTGTAGCCTCGAATCCGCCCTACGTCGGCGAATCCGAAGAAGACTCGGTACAGCTCGATGTTCGCAAGTTCGAACCGCGGGGCGCGGTGTTTGCCGGGCCGAATGGGACTGAAGTGATTGAACGGCTCATTCCGCAAGCTCACGAAACACTCAAGCCTAGTGGTTGGCTGGTGATGGAGATCAGCGGGACGATTGCGGAACGGGTGCGGGAGCTGCTGAGCGATTGGAATGACGTTCAGATCACGAATGACCTGCAAGGGATTCCCCGGGTCGTGTCCGCACAGAAGTTTTAGGCCACGTGAGATACAATCGGAAACTTCTTCTGACCCGCTTATGATCTGGCCCAAACGCGTCTTGGGAGCTGTAGCTCTGTTCATGGGGCTTGTCATTCTCGGTTGGTTCCTCTTCAACCTGTTTCATCCGACTCAGGAATTCAGAAGATCATTTTTCGGCATCTTCCAGTTGGCTGTGCCAATTGCCTTTGTCATCTACGGGTGGCGATGGCTGCGCTACGAAGGAGCGGGAGTCGAAGATACACCTGTTGACCTCCAATGTCCCGAGCTTGTCGAGTCTGTCAAGCAGGCCAGACAATCGTTGCCCTATTTCATCCAACAAGTCCAACAAAACGTAGAGGGCGCCTTTGTGAAATTCCCCATCAACACGCCACGAGGACTAATCGAGCATATCTGGGGATATGTCCACGCGTATCAGGATTCAAAATTCTACGTTTCTCTTGCCAACAAGCCGAAAGATCCCCAGGAACCCGCCAGTGGCCGACGAGAGGTTCGGCTCGAAGACGTGGAAGATTGGCAGATCATGATGCCCGACGGAAGCATCAAGGGGGCGTACAGTTTGATTGCGTTGTTCAAGTATCGTGAGAATCGGGACAAAAAACTCAGTCCCAGAATGCTGAAGCAAAGAGCGCAGCTGCTCGATGCAGCAGCAGCCGACAGCTCTAAAATTTAAAGTGGCTAGTGTTTCTCTACCGTGGCCGGCTGTATCTCTTCGACATCAACCAAGTTGGTGGGATATTTCCCCGTGTAGCAGGCGGTGCAGTACGTGGTCTTCACGCCCTCGCCGCAGGCCTTTTTCAACCCATCGATTGAAAGATAGGAGAGCGAATCGGCGCCGATGTATTGGCGAATCTGCTCGACCGTGTTGTTGGCGGCAATCAACTCCTTCTTGCGCGGAGTGTCCACGCCGTAAAAGCACGGTGAAATGGTTGGCGGACAAGAGATGCGCATGTGGACTTCTTTTGCACCCGCGCCGCGCACCATGCGGACGATCTTTCGGCTGGTGGTCCCGCGCACGATGGAATCATCAATCAGAATCACGCGCTTGCCTTCGAGCAGGCTGCGCACGGGATTCAGCTTCAGCTTGACGCCGAAGTCGCGCACCGTTTGCTGCGGCTCAATGAAGGTGCGCCCGACGTAGTGATTGCGGATCAGGCCGAAGCGCAGCGGAATGCCACTCTCGGCGGCATAGCCCATGGCGGCAGTAACGCCCGAATCAGGCACGGGAACCACCAGATCGGCATCGGCAGGCGCCTCGATCGCAAGCTGACGGCCGAGGTTCTCGCGGCTATCCTGCACGGCACGCCCAAAAACCCGGCTGTCCGGGCGCGAAAAGTAAACGTGCTCGAAGATGCAGCTGGATTGTGGAAGGGCAGGCGCGTAGGAATGAGAACTGGTTCCTTCGGGGCCAACAATGACTAGTTCGCCGGGCTTCACTTCACGCTCGTAAACCGCGCCGACCAGATCGAATGCACAGGTTTCGGAGGCAAAGACGATCGTGTCCTGCTGGCGGTCGCCTTGCGCCGGAATGCGTCCCATAGCGAGCGGCCGGAAGCCGCGGGGATCGCGAATGGCGAAGATGCGGTCAGGGCTGATCATCACCAGGGAAAACGCGCCTTCGACTTTGCGAAGCGCGTCGGCGATAGCATCGGGCAGTGTCTGCTCGCGCGATTGCGCAATCAGGTGAACGATAACTTCTGTGTCGCTGCTGGTCTGGAAGATCGAGCCCTGCGCTTCCATACGCGCGCGAATCTCGCCGGCGTTGGTGAGATTGCCGTTGTGCGCCAGCGCAATCATGCCCTTGTTCGATTGCACCATGATTGGCTGCGCATTGAGCAGAGCCGAATCACCCGCCGTCGAATAACGCGTGTGACCGATGGCGAGAGTGCCGCGAATCCTCGAGAGCTTTTTCTCGGTGAAAATGTCGGCCACAAGTCCCATGGACTTGTGGATGTGCAGCGACATGCCATCGGATGTGACGATGCCGGCGGATTCCTGTCCACGGTGTTGTAGGGCATGAAGGCCGAGGTAGGCGAGCGTCTCCGCCTCAGGATGCTGATAGATCGCCACTACGCCGCATTCATCGCGAAATTTGTCGGAACCAGCCATCAGTCGTCAGCCCTCAGGAAAATCGTCGTTCGTCGTACGTCGTTGGTCGTTCGCCTAACCAAAAGAGATTCGTCATCCCCGAGCCAAGCACACCGCTCGCGAAGTCGAGGGACCCTCGTTAATCCGCCGCCACCTGCCCCGGTTCGCTTCTTAGCGCCCGCTCAAGCGCATTCTGAGACACATCGCGCAATTCGGCAATGGATGCTGAAATCACTGTGCGCCCATCTACCTTGATTTCCAAATTGCCCGCAACCGTCTCGCCCAGCAGATCGGCAGAAATGCCGTGTTTTGCCGCCAACTGTTTGATTCCCTCAACCTTCGCGGGGTCGCAGGAGATGACGATCCGGCTGGCATCTTCACCGAAAAGCAGAAATTCCGGTGCAAGTCCGGAACATACCAGATCGACTGAACAACCGATGTCATGATTAAAAGCGGTCTTCGACAAGGCCACCGCCAGCCCTCCTTCAGAGATATCGTGCGCCGAATCCACTATCCCGGCCCCGATCAACTCGACGACTGCCTTTTGCAGCCCCACTTCGGCCTCGATTTCCAGCGCAGGCGGAAATCCCCAAAGCTCGCCGAGAATTTCTTTCGCATACTCGGACGAGCCGAATTCCGTCTCCGCATCCACCGCATCACCCGGCTCCGATCCGCGCAGCAGCACAACCGCGCGCCCAGCTTCGCGGAAGTGCGGAAACGCAGCTTTGCTGACGTCTTCCAGAATTCCGACCACGCCCAAAACCGGCGTCGGATAAATTCCTTCGCCCAGGGTTTCGTTGTAAAAGCTGACGTTGCCACCGGTGATCGGAATTTCCAGCTCTTCGCAGGCCTTGGTGATTCCGTCAATCACCTGCGAAAACTGCCACATGATGTGGGGCTTTTCGGGATTTCCAAAGTTCAAGCAGTTGGTCGCGCCGACGGGAATCGCTCCTGTGCATGCCACGTTGCGCGCGGCCTCGGCGACGGCGTGCATCGCGCCGAGCTTCGGATCGAGGTAACACCAGCGTCCGTTGCCGTCCAGCGCCATCGTCAGTCCACGCTGCGAACCTTTGATGCGAATCACGCCCCCGTCGCCCTGTCCCGGACCTTCCACGGTGTTGGTCTGCACCATGGAATCGTACTGCTGATAGATCCATCGTTTGCTGCAGATATTCTCGGACGCGAGCAACTGCTTCAAGTCATCCGAAAAGTTTGAGCGTGTGCCGAGCTTCACATGCTTTGGCATTTCGCGCGCAACCGGGGGTTCCCATCTCTGTAAGGGACGGCGATACACTGGCGCATCGTCGGTCAAAGCCGTATTCGGAATGTCAGCGACAACCTGTCCGTGCTCAAGCACGCGCATGTGCGGCTGATTGATCACGCGTCCAACTTCGACCGCGTCGAGTCCCCACTTGCGGAAAACCTTGAACACTTCTTCTTCGCGACCCTTCTGCGCAACCAGCAGCATGCGCTCTTGCGATTCACTGAGCAGGATTTCGTACGCATTCATGCCAGTCTCGCGCTGCGGCACGCGATCCATCTCGATTTCGAGGCCTACGCCGCCGCGAGCCCCCATCTCACAGGTGGAACAGGTGAGGCCGGCTGCGCCCATGTCCTGAATGCCGATCACAGCGCCGGTTTGCATGGCTTCGAGGCAGGCTTCCAGCAGGAGCTTCTCGAGAAACGGATCGCCGACCTGAACATTCGGCCGCTTCGCTTCCGATTCCTCGCTGAACTCCTCGCTGGCCATGGTGGCACCATGGATGCCGTCGCGGCCGGTCTTTGCGCCCACGTAAATGACCGGATTGCCTTCACCGGAAGCCTTCGCATAAAAGATCTGATCTTTGCGGACGAGGCCGAGCGCAAATGCATTCACCAGGGGGTTGCCGGAGTAGCAGGGCTCGAATTTCGTTTCGCCCCCGAGGTTCGGTACACCGAAGCAGTTGCCGTACGAGGCAATGCCGCTAACGACGCCTTCCAGGATGGAGTGGTTGCGGTGAATGTCTGCTCGCGTGGAGACAGCCGTCCTCGGCTGTCCGGCCGAGCCTTGCTCGGCTTGAATCGGACCAAACCGCAGCGAATCCATCACCGCCACTGGTCTTGCGCCCATGGTGAAGATGTCGCGCAGAATGCCGCCCACGCCGGTAGTCGCTCCCTGAAAGGGCTCGATGAAAGAAGGATGGTTATGTGACTCGATCTTGAACGCGCACGCCCAGCCGTCGCCGATATCAATAATGCCGGCATTTTCGCCGGGGCCTTGCAGCACGCGGCGGCTGTGCGTCGGCAATCGCTTGAGGTGAACCCGCGAAGATTTGTAGGAGCAGTGCTCGCTCCACATCACACTGAAAATTCCAAGTTCAGTGAACGACGGCTCGCGGCCGAGCAGTTGCTTGATGCGATCGTATTCGCCCGCCGTCAACCCGTGATCGCGCAGAATTGCGGGAGTAATGGCGAGAGTGGCCGTGGTCATTGGGGAAGTTCTATTGTCGCATTTCCGGGTTTCAGAGAAAAGTCAAAAGCGTTTAGCCGCTGAGAGCGCCGAAAAAATCATGGACGAACATTCTCGGCGATCTCGGCGTACTCGGCGGTTAAATGCTTTCCTGGAAATATACTGAACTCGTATGAAATCCATCATCGTCGGCACGGCTGGGCATATTGATCACGGGAAAACCGCGCTGGTGAAGGCCCTCACCGGCATAGATGCCGACCGTCTCGCCGAAGAAAAACGTCGTGGAATAACGATTGATCTTGGTTTCGCGCATCTGGAAGTCACCGGCGCCAACCGAGAAATGTTGCGATTCGGATTCGTGGACGTGCCGGGGCACGAAAAGTTCGTGCGCAATATGCTGGCTGGAGTTGGCGGGATCGATCTGGTTCTCTTAGTCATCTCAGCCGACGAGGGTATCAAGCCGCAAACTCGCGAGCACTTCGATATCTGCCGCCTGCTTGGTATTCAGCATGGAATCACGGTGCTGACCAAATCCGACCTCGTGGATCGCGACACTCTCGAAGTTGTGCGCCTCGAGATTGCAGATTTTCTACGCAGTTCATTTCTCGAGTGTGCGCCTATCCTGCCCGTCAGTGCACTCAAAGGCACGGGTCTCGACGACCTGAAGTCTGAGCTAACGCGGATCGCCAGCTCCGTTGCTTCCCGCAGTTCCGAGTCGCTCACCCGCTTACCGATTGACCGCGTCTTCACCATGAAAGGCTTCGGCACGGTTGTGACCGGAACTCTGATTTCGGGCGCAATTCGCAAAGAAGATGAAGTTGAACTATTTCCCGCGCGAAAAAGAGTGCGTGTGCGCGGGGTTCAGGTGCATGGCAAATTCGCAGAAAAGGCTGTTGCTGGA
Organism: Acidobacteriota bacterium; assembly: GCA_046735175.1. Classification (GTDB taxonomy): domain Bacteria; phylum Acidobacteriota; class Terriglobia; order Terriglobales; family Acidobacteriaceae; genus Gp1-AA145. The sequence continues at coordinate 22,027 of JBKPSP010000127.1, read as the reverse complement.
GAGCGAACCGCAATGAATCTCGCCGGGATTGAAAAAGATGAATTGGCGCGCGGAATGACGCTGGCATCCCTCGGCGTTTTTGAAACGACCGAGCGACTCGACGTGAAACTGACGCTCCTTCCTTCCTCCAAGCCGCTCAAATCCGGCGCGCGCGTTCACTTCCACGCTTTCACCTCCGAAACGATCGCAACGGTTGTTTTGAACGAAGGCAAACAGATTGCTGCCGGAGATCAGGCTTTCGCTCGGCTTCGACTGAATGCCCTGATGGTTGTTTTTCCGGGCGATCGCTTCATCATTCGCCAGTTCTCGCCAGTGGTAACCATCGGCGGCGGCGTGGTGCTGGATGCGATGCCGGTCTTACGCAGCTCGTCAACCAAGGACTTGGAGGTGCTTGCAGGCCAGGACAAAGAGGCCATTCTGCGGCTTCGAATCGGGCGCGGATTCCATGATGGTGTTCGATTGACGGAACTCGTTATGCAGACAGGCTGGACAAGGGGACTGATCGAATCTCATTTGCCTCGGATCTTGGCGAGCGGCGAGATCATTCGGATCGGTGACATGTTCATCGACGGCCGCGCCTGGGAAACCTTGAAGGCGCAGGTTATCGGCAGCGTGGACGCTTTTCACCGGGAAAATCCATTGGCGAGCGGCATCGGGAAAGAGGAACTGCGCGTGCAATGCGATGCAAGCACAGAAGCCTTCGATGCGATTCTTGCGATGCTTGTGCGCGAGACGAAAATTGAGATTACGGGAGATACGGTGCGCCTCCCGGGCCGCGGCGTGACGATGAAGGACGATGAGGCCGAGTCGCGCCAGGTCATCGAGCAAGCGTTTGTCTCGGCTGGCCTGCAAGTTCCGGCGCTCAAAGACGTTCTCGCAGGATTGAAAATTGACAAGCAGCGCGCCCAGAAAATTGTGACGTTGCTGCTGCGGGAGAAAGTGTTGATCAAAGTCTCTGAAGACTTGGTCTTCCATCGCAATGCGCTCGATGGCCTGCGCCACAAGCTGGCTGCACAGAAGGTCCGGTGTCCGAAGATTGACGTAGGCGCTTTCAAAGGGCTCACGGGCGTAAGCCGCAAATATGCGATTCCGCTGCTGGAGTATCTGGACCGTGAACGGGTCACCAAAAGAATCGGGGATCAGAGAGTAATTCTTTGACCGGCATCCTTCGTGAACCTTCGTGTCCTTAGTGGTTAAGGGAATTCACTACCACAAAGGACACGAAGGCACACGAAGGGAATTCTCATGCTCATCCCGCCGGAGTGAGTTATGGGCAAGATTCCCACAACTTCTCCACAACAATCCGCGTCAGCTATATTCCTATTAGACCCGCGCTGGCTGACAATCTCTACAACGTATGACCCTCGCCGCCGACTTCGCGCAAAATCTAAAACTTCAAGCCGATATAGTCCGCGTGGTCGGCGACTACGTTCAGCTGAAAAAATCCGGCGCGCAGAATTACTCCGGCCTGTGCCCGTTTCACAAGGAGAAGACGCCATCGTTCTCCGTGCACGCCACCAAGCAGTTTTATTACTGCTTTGGGTGCGGAGAAAAGGGAGATGTTTTCAAGTTTGTCCAGAAGATCGAGAACATCAGCTTTCCGGAGGCGGTACGGGCGATCGCGCAAAAACTTGGCGTGGCCATGCCCACGCAGACCTTCAGCAGCGAGGCAGAGGCGAAAGATGCCAGGTTGCGCACAGCACTGCTAGAAATTCACGATCGGGCTTGCGCATTTTTTCAGGAGTGCCTGCGCCGGCCGGAAGGCGCAAAGGCGCGCGAGTATCTCGCGGGGCGTGGGCTGAATGAAGAGACCGTCCGTCAGTTTCGTATTGGCTATGCGCCGGATTCCGGATTTCTGCTGCGAGATCGCCTGAAGGGGCAGTTTGTGGAGGAGGTGCTGAAAGAGAGCGGGCTGTTTTCGTGGAAGGATGCTGCCGGCGAAAAAAACACAGGGTCCCTCGACTCCGCTCGGAATGACAGGGTTGAGGCAGGCTCGGCGAACGACGAACGACGTACGACGCACGACGCCACCATGTACTCCAAATTCCGCAATCGCATCATGTTTCCGATTGCGAACGAAAGCGGACGCGTAATCGCCTTCACGGGGCGTACGCTTGCAGCTGACGAGAAATCCGGGCCGAAATACTTGAACTCGCCCGAGACGGCGATCTACTCGAAGTCCCGAGTACTCTTCAATCTCGACCTCGCGAAGGAAGCCATTCGCGCGCTGAATTATGCCATCCTGGTGGAAGGCCAGATGGATTGCATTTCAGTGTTCGCAGCAGGGTTCCATAACGTAATCGCAAGTTCCGGAACTGCCTTCACTGCGCCACAAGCCGCGTTGCTTGCGCGGTTCAGCAAGCAGATCGTGGTGAATTTCGATCCCGACGCAGCCGGCGCCAAAGCGACCGAGCGGACACTCGGCCTTCTCGTTGAAGAAGAGTTCGATATCAAGGTACTCACGCTTGAGCAGGGCCTCGATCCCGATCTGTTTGTCAGGCGTAAAGGTAAGGAAGCTTACACTTCCGCGCTCAGAGGTTCGCAGCGGTACTTCGCCTACCTGATCGAACGGGCGCGCGCGCAATTCCCGGTTCGGAGCGGCGAGGGCAAAGCGAAGGCCGTCAATTATCTTTTGCCGCACATTCAGCGAGTCCCGAACCGCATCGTTCGCGACGAGCTGGCGGAAGAGATCGCTCAGAAGTTAAGTGTCGATTCCGCAGTTCTGCGGCAGGAACTGAAACATGCGGCGAGCACGCGCAAAACAGCCACGATTAAAGCCGCGCCTGAAACCCAGATCACCGACGCGGAGCGGCTTATGATTCGCGCTCTGGCCTCGGCCAATCAGTTTCAGCGCGAAGATTCGGTCTCCGACCGCTCTGGCGAGGACGACGCATTCGATCCGGCGCGCCAGGCACGTTACGTTCTGAGCGCAGAGCGGCTGCACGTCGGGTTGAGCACTGAGTCCCTGATCGAAGCCCTTCTCAGCGCACCCGAAGACGCCGAGTTGATGGAACTACCCATCCCAGATGCGGAACGAAATTTGCTGGCTGCGCTCGTGATGAAAGACGATGAGGAGCTTTCGGCGGAGAAGATCGAAGGGGCGACGCGAGCTTTGTTGCGGCTCCAACTGCGGCGCAGGCTCGATCAGATTCAGCGCGAGCTCGAGACACTGCGCGCTGCAGACGCGTCGCAACTACGCGCCCTGATGGATGAAAAACTTCGGCTGAAGCGCGCGCTGATGAACCCGGGCATCAACTCTGGCGAACTCGGCGCAACCGGGGCAGACTAGAAACGCAAGAACGGAAGCCCGCCCGGTCACAGCACCGGGCGGGCTCTTTCGTCACTGTCACTGATGCGTGCACGCGTGGAACTTGTTCGAGTATTCCAGCTGTACCTCATACTTCTTCTGGTTGATCAGGAACGTCGGATCGAGAAACTGGCCGTTGGAATTTACGATCGGCTCGCAGATGTCCCCGATTTCCTCTCCCCATTCGATCAGCGAGGCTTCGGACCACCAGGCGTCGAGATCAGGATCGGTTATGGTCTCGAAAAACTCGTGCGACAGCACTGATGCCGTTGAATCCACCAGAACACCATTGGGTGTTGGCGTGGCAACCTGGCACCCGGGAACATTCTGGTACGGCTCAACTGTAAACAGAATGTGGCCGATGTCCGCAAACCAGACTGCACCGTGGTAGGCGCAGAAGAAGAACGACGACGGATTGTCGGGTGAGTAGCAAATCGAGGTCAGGTCGAAGCACGTGTCAACTCCTTGCGGTAGAAACACGTGGAAGACGTGCGAGTAGCTGTTCTCGACCGAAAGCTTTGAGGCGGCGGCGTGAACGATTGCCAGAATGTCGTTCTGGCCGAGCACGTTCGTCTGCAAGCTCTGATTAATGGATACCGAGTCGCCGACCGGATAACGCAGCGTAGCGCTGGTTCCAATGTATTGGTCCGCGAGATGAACGAATACGCTGTGATTTAAGTCCTTCAAGAAGGTTGCAGGATCTCCCCAGCAGCTTTTTGGGCAATCAAAGTAAACGGGATTGTTGTGAGCAGTGCGGACGACCGGTCCGCCGTGATATGCCAGGTCGGCCGGAAAGAATCCAGGCTGCGGCACAGTGCCGCTGGCAGCGAGTTTCACATTCGTAAGCTTTGACGAGGGAAGCTTTTTGGCGGCTGGGGTTGCAGCGGGCACGATTCGATAAACGAACTTGGTTGGCGTAGCGGCGGCAGCTTGATCGGAACCGGAGATCATAGCTTGCGCCGGCGTACTGGACTGCGCATTCAGGGCGGCCACGGCAAATAGAAGAAAAAGAGACAGACACACACTCTTACTCACCGACATGAGATTGCTCCTTGGAGATGGCTGGACACAGGGATTGGAAGGGCACGACTACGAAGGAAGGTCTTGCTATTCGTGTGGCACTCCGGGATTGAATCTAGTGTGAGTAGAGGAAGCAGAGCAATACAGCGCAATACCTAAGAAGGCTAGGTGCGGTCGATGGCATCACCGAACTCTTCAAAACGCCGCGGCGGCTTTGGGAGCTGCGAGGCCGCTGGGGTCGCCGTAGCCGAATTCTGCCGCATTTCCGCTGTGAACATCATCCAAACCTACATGCAATCAACGACTCAATCGGCGAAGGCCGAGCTGTTTCGTTCCCTACATCGCGGGCCGAAAATTCTAGTGCTGCCAAATGCCTGGGACGTGGCCAGCGCACGTATCTTCGAAGAAGCGGGCGCGTCGGCGATCGCCACCACCAGCGCGGGCGTGGCGTTCACGCTGGGCTATCCCGACGGCCAGAAAATACCGCGAGAGGAAATGCTTGCAGTCGTTGCGCGGATCGCGGGCAAGGTAAAACTTCCGGTTACTGCCGACGTCGAATCGGGCTACGGTAAGCGCCCAGAGGATGCAGCTAGAACAGCAGTGGCGGTGATCGAAGCGGGAGCCGTGGGCCTGAATCTCGAGGATGCCAATCACGAAAATGAACGCTCTCTCGTCGAATTGCCAGTGCAACTTGAGAAAATTCAGGCTGTGAGGGGAGCTGGAAGCAGAATCGGGGTGGCGCTGGTGATCAACGCTCGTACCGATGTTTATCTGGAGCAGATTGGCGCGCCTGAGAGCCGATACGACGAAACAGTTCGCCGGCTCTCGGCCTATCGCGATGCGGGGGCTGATTGCCTATTTGCGCCAGGAATCCGCGATAGGGATACGATTGCAAGGCTGGTCAGAGATCTTCGCCATCCTTTGAACATTCTTGTCGGACCAGGATCGCCGCCCATTCCCGAACTGCAAAAGCTTAACGTGGCACGGGTGAGTTTGGGGTCCTCGGCCATGCGCGCGACCCTCGGCTTGGCAAAGAAGATTGCAGGCGAAGTACTCACCTCCGGCACTTATGGAACGTTGGAGGATGCTCCGCCGCATCTCGATGTCAATCGGATGATGTCGGCATAAGCGCTTCACAACTACACGGATGTACCATTGAGCCGTGCACAAGCTTGCCCAGCCGGTGCTGTTGTATAGCCGAAAACACAAACTTTTCCGGGCTGGAGACCGCGTCGGCGTTGCGGTCTCTGCAGGCGCGGATTCGGTTGCGCTGCTCCGTCTCATGCTTGAACTGCGTGAGGAGATCGGACTCGTCGTTTCGGTTGTTCACTTGAATCACCAGTTAAGAGGAGCGGAGTCGGACCTAGACGAGGCCTTCGTCCGCGGGCTGGCAGACGCCAATCAAGTGGAACTGATCTCGCGCCGATGCGATGTCCGGCAGCAAGCCTCGGAAAACAATATGGGCATTGAGGCTGCTGCGCGCCAACTCCGATACGATTTCTTCCGTGAGATTCTTCGAGAGGGCACCTGCTCGAAAATCGCGACCGCGCACACGCTGGATGATCAAGCAGAGACAGTACTGTTGAAAGTAGCAAGAGGCGCGGGAACACGTGGAATGGCAGGAATCTGGCCGCAGTTGGCCATCGGTGTTGTTCCCCCAGCCCTCAACCAAGCCCAAAGCGTGGCGATCGTGAGGCCTGTGCTGGGCGCCCATAGGGCTGAACTTCGAGAATATCTCGCTGATATCGGCCAGACTTGGCGCGAGGATTCCAGCAATCGCGACCTGCGTCATACGCGGAACCGCATTCGGCACGGCATTCTTCCGCGGATCGAGCGGCATGTGAACGCAAACATTCTGGAGACGTTCGCAGAAACGGCCGAAATCGCCCGAGCAGAAGAAGAGTATTGGGCCGCTGAGATTGAGCGCTGGATCGAAAGCGTTTGGCGCGACGGTGCTTTAAATCGGGCGAAGCTGCAGGTTGCGCCGTTGGCATTTCAACGCCGACTGGTTCGGGCGGCGGCGGAGTCCCTGGAAATGAATTTGGAATTTCGGCATGTCGAGGAAATCCTGGCCCTTGGACCGCATGCAACAGCATCGCTGCCGAACGCCAGAACTGCAAGTCGCTGTGGAGATTTCATCAGGTTTGATGAGGTAGCGGATCTTACAGCCGGGTATGAATACCCGCTTTCCGTGCCCGGAGCGGTCGAAGTTCCCGAAATTGGCACTAGTCTGCGGACAGAACTCACGAGCAGCAAAGATGCCAACGATCTGCTGGACGCGAGGTTCGCACACCGCGAACTGGTTGTGCGCAACTGGCATCCCGGCGAACGGTTTTGGCCTACTCATACAAAAGAACCTCGCAAGATCAAGGAATTGCTTCAGGGCCGCCACGTCACTGGCGAACAGAAGAGGTCATGGCCGGTAATCGCCAGTGAGGGCGAAGTGGTCTGGATGCGCGGGTTCGGGGTCCGGCGGGATTGCCAGGCAAAGGACGGATTGGCGATCCTGATTCGGGAGCATACTCGCGCCGGCAATTAGCTCGCCCTGGTGACCTAAGTTATTTTGAACTCTCCGCAACTTTTGCCGCAGGCGAGCGTAGAATAGGTGAGCGGCATTTTGTCAATCCAAAATCCGCTGCAAGCATCTAATTTGATGGAAGTAGTGCCTCCGCCATTTCCGCCGATCTGTCCTCTGGGCGCGATGGGTACATAGGCTGGCTGCTGTTCCAGGAGCTTTTAGTGAATTCAACGGTTAAGACGATCATTTTTTGGGTGGTGATCCTGTTCGCCGCAGTGGCCTTGTGGCAGGTGGTAAAAAACGCGAACTCGGGACAGAAGGTCCAAGAGATCAACATTACGCAGTTCATGACGGAGGTTGATCAGGGCTCGATCAAAGAGATCAACGTCACCGGCATGGAAGTAAAGGGAAAGAAGACGGACGGCTCGCTGTTTCACACCACCGCCTCTTCCACCACTTACTTCACACCCGAAATGATCAAGGCGCTGCGAGACAAGGGGGTGCAGGCGAGCTTTCAGGATGTCACCAGCAGCAGCTGGGGATGGGTCATCAATCTGCTCGCGCCGCTCCTGCTTCTGGCTGCGCTCTGGTACTTCATGATCCGCCAGATGCAAACTGGTGGAAACAAGGCCCTTTCATTTGGCAAAAGCCGCGCCCGGCTGCTCTCCATGCAGCAGAAGAAAGTCACGTTTAAAGACGTTGCCGGCGTGGACGAGGCCAAAGAAGAGCTTCGCGAAATCATCGAGTTCCTGCGAGAAGCCCAGAAGTTTCAGAAGCTCGGCGGACGCATCCCGAAAGGTGTGCTGCTGGTCGGACCTCCCGGCACCGGCAAGACCCTGCTGGCACGTGCGGTCGCCGGCGAGGCTAATGTTCCCTTCTTTTCGATCTCTGGATCTGACTTCGTTGAGATGTTTGTTGGCGTCGGCGCATCTCGCGTCCGCGACCTATTTGAGCAGGGCAAGAAGAATGCGCCCTGCATCATCTTTATCGATGAAATCGACGCCGTTGGACGTCACCGTGGCGCCGGCCTCGGCGGTGGGCACGACGAGCGCGAGCAGACGCTAAACCAGTTGCTGGTCGAAATGGACGGTTTCGAATCGAACGAAGGCGTCATTCTCATGGCTGCCACGAACCGACCTGACGTACTCGATCCTGCGCTGCTTCGGCCAGGCCGCTTTGATCGCCGCGTGGTGGTAAACCGTCCCGACGTTCGCGGCCGCGAAGAGATCTTGCGTGTGCACACTCGCAAGATTCCTCTTGCGGACGATGTGGATTTGCAGGTTCTGGCGCGCGGCACACCGGGATTTTCCGGCGCCGATCTCGCCAACATGGTGAATGAAGCTGCCCTCGCTGCTGCCCGGCAGAACCGAAAAGCGGTTCTGCAATACGACTTCGAGCTGGCAAAAGACAAAGTGCTGATGGGCGTAGAGCGCAAATCGCTTCTGCTCTCTGATGAAGAGAAACGCAACACCGCCTATCACGAAGCCGGTCACGCACTGGTTGCGGCCAAGCTTCCGCACTCTGATCCATTGCATAAGGTCACGATCATTCCTCGCGGTATGGCGCTGGGTGTGACTATGCAGTTGCCGATCGATGACCGCTATACGTACTACAAAAACTATCTCGAAACTCAGATCGCAATCATGATGGGCGGGCGTCTGGCTGAAGAGCTCTTCCTCAACCAGATGAGCACCGGCGCCGGCAATGATATTGAGCGTGCCACTGAACTCGCCCGCAAGATGGTTTGCGAGTGGGGTATGAGTGAGCTTGGGCCCTTGACCTTCGGCAAGAAGGAAGAGCAGATATTCCTGGGACGAGAGATCGCGCAGCATCGCGACTATAGCGAAGACACTGCGATCAAGATTGACCAGGAAGTCCGCAAGCTGATCAACAATGGCTATGCTGCGGCGAAGCAAATTATTGCGGAAAACCGCGACATACTCGAGCGGATTGCGAAGGCGCTAATCGAGCGCGAAGTGCTCGATGCCTCGGAGATCAAGTTGCTGGTAGAAGGAAAGGACCTGCCAAAAATCGTTCCTCCATCCAAACCCGACGATGGTGGAGTGCAGCAGGTGCTCAAGCCTGAGCCGGGGCGTCCGGGGCTTAAGGGCGGAGAGCATCCGGCGCCGGCGTAAAAGCCGCGAGCCATGAGTTCATCAAGAAAATAGGGCGGCCAATTGGTCGCCCTTGCTTTTTCTCCTTACTCCGCGGAGAAGTTTCGCAAGCGCCTCAGTTTGAAATTAGCGAGTCAGCCAGATTGCATGCCACCCACTAAGCACGCGAGACTATAGCAACTAAAGAAAATGCGTCCCTGCCATTTGCTGAGTGGGCGTTTCGATCCTCGTAGCTGAATGCAAGGATCCGTGATTCCTTGATACACGCCCACAATAGCCAGAACAATCAAGATAAGCGCACCTAACCAGCGAGGCATTTAGCTTCTCCTATCAAGTCATGCTCTCACGCTGTTGCCCATACCGCCACTTTCTTCTTAAATGAGGCCCACAACTGAAATTTCTGGAACCTTTCTCTACCCTCCTGCGAAGACAGAGTGACGGCTCGAACGTCAAAAGCACTATCGCACAATGCCCAGCGCAAATAACCAGGGAATTCGGTCGGACGCAGACCTTTTGAAAGCTGCGTTAGCCGGAGACGAAGGTGCCTTTGTCTCGCTTTACCAAAAGCTCAAAGACGGGATCTTTCGCTATGCGTTCTACATGACGAACTCGGTCGCAGCTGCGGAAGAAGTCACGCAGGATGTTTTTGTGGCCCTCCTGAAAGAAGGGAGCAATTATCGCGAGGAGCGCGGTGATGTGGGCGCATTTATATTCGGGATCTCTCGTAACTTCGTCCGGCGACTGCGTCGGCGAGAACGCATTTACTTTTCTTTGCCGGACGATGACGCCATTCAGCGCCTGGCCGCAGGCCTGGCGACAGATCCCGAAGCTCTGCAGCTGAATCTGATTCGCAACCAGGCGCAGGAAAGGTTGCGAACCGCGGTTCGTTCACTTCCCGACGGGTATGCGCAAGTGATCGTCCTGTGTGACTTGTGCGAATTTTCTTATGCAGAAGCGGCGGCGCGGCTTGATTGCGCCGTGGGCACAGTGCGGTCGCGGCTAAACCGGGCGCACGCCTTGCTGGCGAAAAAGCTGAAAGCGCCTAAGCGCTCCGGTGCGGAAGTTGGAGCGCAAGGAACAGAAGGGTGTGTCATATGAATTGTCGGGAACTCGAATCGAATTTCGAAAACTCAGCAGCGAGCGAGCTTCCTCGCTTGTCGGACGAAGCAGAACGGCATCTCTTGACCTGCGTCTTCTGCCGTAGCTTCGTCGACACGCAGAAAGAGATTTACGCCGGCTTGCGGGTGCTCCGTGAAGAAGCACCCAAAGTACCAGCTTCGCTCGATGTGGCGGTGCTTACGAGGTACCGTGAACAAACGGCGGTGCCGACTTTGGGTCGCACCGGTTCGCGGTGGAGAATCGCCGCTTTGTGGCCAGTGGCAGCAGCTGCTGTTGCGCTCGTGATCGCTGCAACCTTATTTGTTTCCAGACCACACAAAGCAATCGACGCACACGTTCAACCAGTTCCTGTAGAACAAGTCGCACCAGTCAGCCAATCACAGCATGAGCAAATCGCGGCCATGCCAAGGAAGGAAAAGCATGCGCCGATTGCGACGGCGAAAAGGCCCCATATAACGGCCGAGCAGCGCTCATCAGCCCCCGCGCCAGCCGTCCTCCAGGCGAGTTCTCAGGAATTCAGGAGCCTTATGTATTGCGACGAACTCAGCTGCGACGGGGGAATGGATGTGGTCCGCATAGAACTGCCCGCGTTGCTTCCCGAACCGCCGGGAGCCAGCAGAACGCTCAGAACGATCTCCGCTGACGTATTGGTGGGCGCGGACGGTTTCGCGCGCGGAATTCGTATTGTGCACTAATTAAAATTTGGAGGAACGAATCTATGCTGAATGCTAGTTCGCTGATGCTCTTAGCTGCTGCTGTGCTGGCTTCGAGCCTGAACGCTCAAATGCCAGATAGTGCCGCTGCCCCCGCAGGTATCTACGCCGCCGTCCACCCCAATCCGGGAATGGCTGTACAAGTTGAAAACTTCGACATGACTCCGGTAAAAGGGGCACCATTTTGTGCGACCATAACTACCGAGCACACCCAGCCATTTGCCGACGGCAATCGCATTCATACTGTCGAGAACTCGACCTTGTGTCGCGATAGCGAAGGCCGAACCCGTCGTGAAGCTGGATTGAATTTGCTGGGCGCGGCTCCGGAGAAGTCAGCAACGAAGCTGATTACGATTGTGGACCCGGCTGCAGGTGTGCGTTATGTTCTCGATACGAACACCAAAACTGCGCGCAAAATGCCGTTGCCGAAGCCGCTGACAATGGTCACAGACAAAGATTTGCACCACGCCGGCCCGGTGATCAAAGAGGACCGCGTGATGATCTTCCATGGACCCGGCCAGCCGGAGGGCGATGTGAACTTCGGCAACGTTTTCATCAACACCGAAGTTGGCCCGGGTGGTCCGCAGGGCAACAGTGAAAACCTTGGCGATCAAACCTTCGACGGCATTCACGCGACGGGAACGCGCATGACAACAACCATCCCGGCGGGGAAAATGGGCAACGAGCAGGCGATCCTTGTGACCTCAGAGCGTTGGTATTCGCCGGAGTTGAAGGCGACGATCATGACCAAGCACAACGATCCCTGGGCGGGAGAAATGAAAACCCAGTTCACTAACGTGAATACGGCGGAACCCGACGCGTCCTTGTTCGCGGTTCCCTCGGACTACAAAATCGTGGAGGAAAAAGGCGGTCCCTTCACCATCAAACTAAAACCGCCGGCGTCGGCGGAATAGTGCGCGTCGAACTAAATCCTTCAAGGCAAGCGCCGGGTAAGCTGAAACTACAGTAAACAATGTAGGACCCGGCGCTTGCGCGCAGCAAACATTCGGCTTTAGCTGCCTTGCTATCATCCGAAAATTATTTACCATACACGTACTCTTGAGATACAGTTTCAGACCCCAAAATCTGGGCTTTTCCCCGATTGTCCCGAACCATACAATCTGCGATTTCTATAGCATCTGGCCGCGAAACGAGGACCCAGGACATGGCCCTAATGCCGATGAACCTCCGCCTCGAAGCTATCAACGGCTCGGGCGGCGAAGAATACCGCATACGTGAAGGCGAGGTTGAGTTCCGCCCCGTCGATCGCTCAACCAACTATGACCTTGACTGGCACCCGCTTTCTGCTCACGAATTGGCCGACCATGTCGAACGGAATACCGTGGTTGCGCAATGGTTGCGCCACCGTATTGGCTGGAGACGTCTGCTGTTGAAGTGTACCGATTTCGAAACTTTGCAGAAATTCGGTGTGGCGCAAAATCAGCACGACCAGTTTGCCGCTTAGACAAGATTTTCGCGCGCCTGTCGCATCTCTGTAACAACTTTCCACCTTCTCGCAACGCTTTCATTTTTCGCGGCATCACAGTCGCGATTGCGCCAGCTTGCAAGCATCTATGAGCAGGCCAACCGGAAACAACTTTGCGGACACCGGATTTGTACACAAATGCGATTGCGATATTTCGTTTACTGCCTGTTCGCAGCCGCAGCCTGGGCCCAGGTTGCCATGCAAGGGCCGCAATCGGTCTATGAAGGGCAGAATGTAGCCGAAATCGACCTGGTCGCAAATCCCCATCGCGACGTCGAGCCACTGCGTGCCTTGCTCGCGCAAAAAACCGGGCAACCGTATTCCCAAGAAAAGGTCGAAGCAAGCATCAAAGCCCTGACTGAGCACTTTCCTAAGGTGCAGGTCAGTGTTATTCCCGATCCCAACGGATTGCGGCTGGACTTCCTGCTCGAGCCTGCTTATTTCCTGGGGATGGTTGATTTTCCTGGTACTGGTCGACAGTTCCCCTACACTCGCCTGCTGCAGGTCATCAACCTTCCTGATGAAGATCCGTACATTCCGGCGCGGGTCCGAATTGCTGAGGATGTGTTGAAGCAGTTCCTGCAACGAAATGGGTTTTTTCAGGCCTCGGTACAGAGCAGTTCGCAAATTGATGACGCGCATCAGATCGTGAATGTGACCTTCGCGGTGAAATTGGGCAAACGCGCCCGCGTGGGCGATGTCATTTTTAAGGGCGTTGAAACGCGGGAGAACAGCCAACTGCAGCACTCCATTCGATCGCTGCGCGCCCGCTTCACCGGAGGACTTCTCAAGAGAGGCAAGGTCTATACGCGCGAACGGATCAGGACAGCCACGAACCTGATTCATCGTGAACTCAAGAATGAGCACCGACTGGCAGGCCACGTCACTGAAGAGCCTCCGCAATACGATGCGGAAACTAACCGTGCGGACGTGATTTACACCGTAGATGTCGGGCCGGTGGTCAACGTGCAGGTTACAGGCGCGAAGCTTTCAATTTGGCCCTTCATGTCCGGCCGGGCGAAGAAAAAACAAATCCCCATCTACTCGGAGGGTGCGATCGATCCAGACCTGGTGCAAGAGGGGCAGCGCAATCTGGTGGACTACTTCGAAAAGAAGGGCTATTTCGACGCGAAAGTCACGACCACGTTTGATCGCAAGCCGAACGCGATCCTAGTTGTCTACAAGATCGAGAAGGGCAAGAAGCACAAGGTCGATCGGGTCGCGGTGCGTGGAAATCACGAGATTCCGGAAAAAGATCTGCTTCCGCAGATCATAGTGAAGAAAGCGCATTTCTGGAACCACGGCAGCTTCAGCCAGAAGCTCTTGAAGCAAAGCGAGAAAAACCTGGAAGCGCTTTATCACGACCGCGGGTATGAAGACGTAAAGATCCAATCGCAGGCGCTAGACCGCGAGCCCAAGATCGATGTCGTATTCAATGTCACCGAGGGCGCCCAGACAGTCGTCAACAATGCCGAGGTCACCGGGAACGAACACATCCCTTACAACAAACTCGCGCCCCCCGTCGGAATTCAAATGCACCCCGGAGCGCCATTTTCGCCTCGCTTGTTTAACGAAGACCGCAATCGCATCTCCGCCACTTATCTCAATCATGGATATCTCAATGTCGAGGTGAAGGCCAAAGTTGATCGCGATCCCAATGACCCGCACAAAGTGAATCTCATTTACGCGATCATCGAGCATCAACTCGTCCGGGTTAGTGATGTGACATATGTGGGACAGAAGCGGACGCGCGACTCGCTGATCACGACAACCGCGCAGATTCCAGCCGAAGCGCCGATGCAGCGCGCGGACCTACTGGCGGCCGAGAGCCGGCTTTACGATTTGAACATCTTCGACTGGTCGAGCGTTGGCCCGCGAAGACCAATCACTGATCAGACCGAGGAAGTTGCGCTCGTCAAGGTGCATGAGGCCAAGCGTAACGAGATCACGTATGGATTCGGTTTTGAGGTCTCGCATCGAGGAGGGAATGTGCCCTCGGGCAGCGTTGCAGTACCGGGCGGTCCGCCCGTGCAACTCGGCGGAAGCAAGATTGCGCCGAGTCAGTCCACGTTCGCCAGCCCTCGCGGCTCGATCGAATGGAATCGGCGCAACATGCGCGGGCTGGCGGAAACTCTCAGCGTATCTCTGTTGGGAGCGCGTCTCGATCAACGCGGATTGGTCAGTTATACCCAGCCGCACTTTTTTGGATCGCAGTGGAGTTCCCTGAGCAGCTTTTCGATCGAGCGAAACTCTGAGAACCCCTTGTTTGCCGCAGGACTCGGGGATGCGTCGTTCCAGGTTGAGCGACTGATCAGCAAGAAGAACAATACGCGCCTTCAGGTGCGCTATGACTTCAACAAAACTTACCTGTCTCACCTGCTGGTGCCTGCACTGGTGCTGCAGCGCGACCGAAATGTGCACCTCTCGACGTTCTCCGGCACCCTGATCAATGACACGCGGGACAAGCCGCTTGACGCGCACCGCGGGCAGTTCAGCACACTTACGCTGGCCCTTACCCCTGAGCCACTTGGTTCCAGCGCCAGTTTCGGCAAACTGACCGGACAGTACGCGTTCTACAAGCCTTTTCATTCGATCGTGTTTGCAAACAGTATTCGTCTAGGCATGGCCAAGGCGCTGGCAGGCAGTTTCGTCCCTACAAGCCAGCTCTACTTCTCAGGCGGCGGCAATTCGCTTCGCGGATTCCCCATCGATGCAGCCGGGCCGCAGCGCCTGGTTCCCTTCTGCGGAGTGCTCCAGGGGCAAACCTCGAATCAGTGCACGAATGTAACGGTTCCTGTGGGCGGACGCGAGCTGTTCATTCTGAATTCTGAGATTCGATTCCCGCTTGGAGTTATGAAAAATCTGGGCGGAGTTCTCTTCTATGACGGCGGGAACGTTTACAGCGCAATCAATTTCCGTAACTTTGTGGACAACTATACGAACACGTTTGGCATTGGCTTGCGCTATGCCACTCCAATCGGGCCGGTGCGATTCGACATCGGCCACAACGTCAACCCGGTCACCGGAATCAAATCAACGCAATATTTCATCACTCTGGGCCAGGCTTTTTAGGAGTTGCAGTCATGAAGTGGAGGTCGATCATCGGATGGGTGGCCGTAGCGGTCGGGGCGATTCTTTTGCTCGCTGTGGTGGGCGGATATTTTTATCTGAAGACAAATTCGTTCCGTCAGTTCGCCATGCGGGAGATTGTCACACAGGCAGACCAGGCCACCGGCGGGCACACTCAGCTGCAGAGTTTCGACTTTCAACTATCCACCCTGACAGCCCATTTGTACGGAATCGTGGTACGCGGCAAGGAGCCGGCCGATGCGCCGCCCCTGCTGGCAGCCGACTCGCTGACCGTCAAGCTAAAAATATTGTCGGTCCTGCACCACAAGATCAATCTTCGCGAGCTGGTGATTGATCATCCGGTAGCAAACCTCCAGGTGAATTGGAAAGGCGAAACGAACCTTCCCGAAGCACCTCCGAGCAAGTCCAACAGCAAAACAAACGTGTTCGACCTTGCGGTTGGTCACGTCGGAATAACCAACGGCGAGGTGAACTACAAAGATCGAAAAATGCTGGTCGACGCAGACCTCCACAATCTGACCACGGATGTCAGGTTCGAGCCTGTCAACACACGCTATGCCGGTTCTATCTCATACGACAACGGTCGCCTGCAGTATGGCGAGTACGCGCCCATGCCGCACAGTCTCGACGTAAAATTCAACGCCACGCCTTCAGCATTTGCGCTTGAGTCGGCGATCTTCAAAGTTGCGTCCTCAACCGCAACGTTGCACGCGATCGTCTCGAATTACAGCAACCCCTCGGTGTCCGGCACCTATGACGTTCGCCTGCACACGCAGGATTTCGCGACCATGTCTCCATCTGCAAAGCCTGCCGGCGACATTGTTCTGGCCGGGCAACTGCATTATCAGAACGATCCGAATCAGCCTGCGCTGCGAAATGCGGCGTTGGACGGGCAGATTGTGAGCGAAGAATTATCGGCAGTCGCCTCCGGCAGACGCATCGATGTGCGGAAACTGCGCGGTAATTACCAGTTCGCGAACGGCACACTTCACGCTACGGGAATGGTGGCCGACCTGCTAGGGGGTCAAATTAACGCCGAGGCAGAGATGCGCAATCTGGATGCAACGCCCTCATCCCGGATCAGCGCCGAGTTGCGGAACATTTCTTTGCAAGCCGCGAAAACGGTCGCCGAGGAGCCGGAACTCAATCGTGTGACGGTTACAGGGGACCTCAGCGGAACATTGAGCGCAGTCTGGACCGGCAGCGTAAGCAACGTGCGGGCGCACTCTGATTTATTCATCCGCGCGGCAACCAAGGCAAATGCATCCTCCGCGGAGGACGTGCCCGTGAATGGCACGATTCATGCAGACTACGACGGCCGCCACAGCACGCTTACCCTTCGTGACACGAACGTCACCATCCCATCCGCGACCGTGACCGCAAACGGCGAGGTGAGCAAAAACTCAAGTTTGCAAATCAAGGCAACTGCAAGCGACCTGCATCAGCTCGCCGCGCTGGCTGCGTCGTTCAGTTCCAAGCCGAGCGCGGGAGCGGCGGTCTCCGGTTCGGCCACTTTGAATGCCACGGTTCGAGGCTCAATGCAGGCGCCGCAAATAACTGGACGTGCGAGTGCTCAGA
Source organism: Acidobacteriota bacterium (assembly GCA_046735175.1). GTDB lineage: Bacteria > Acidobacteriota > Terriglobia > Terriglobales > Acidobacteriaceae > Gp1-AA145. The sequence goes on along the minus strand of JBKPSP010000127.1, from coordinate 5,082 downwards.
ACATCGAGGTTCAGGGAAGCAAATGGAAGAGCGCAGACTTCTCTGTTCAAGCCGACGCGTCAAACGCCTCCATTTCGAACGGAACACTCGTGGCGACGCGACAAGGGCGCGCGTCTTTCAGCGGGAACGTGCGTTTGCGCCATTGGTCGTATGCACCATCTGACGCCATTCAGGCGAATCTGAACGTCACGCAAATGCCCATTGCTGATCTGCAGCGTCTCGCGAACGCGCATTATCCGGTCAGCGGAGATCTTTCGGCCAACGTTTCTCTCAGCGGATCACAAAACGATCCCCGCGGGTCGGGTTCGTTCAACATCGCAAACGCCCGCGTCTATGACGAAGCGATGCAGAAGTTGACACTAAACTTCCACGCCGAGAGCGGCTCAATCACCTCTACTCTGAACGTGGCAATGCCTGCCGGCTCCGCAACCACTGATCTGACATTCACTCCGAAGAGCAAGGCCTACAAAGTCAGCCTGACTTCGTCGGGCATTGACCTTCAGAAGCTGCATACGGTGCAGGCCAAGAACCTGGCGGTAAATGGGACGGTCAGGATTTCGGCTAATGGTCAGGGAACGCTGGATAATCCTCAACTCGACGCTTCCGTCAAGGCGCCGCGTTTAGCCATGAAGGACAAAGCCATCAGCGGCATCAAGGCCAATCTGCGGGTCGCTAACCAGCAGGCTGACTTCGCCCTGGATTCGCAAGTGATGGAAGCTTCGGTCCGCGCTCGCGGCCATGTCAACCTGACGGGCGATTACGAAGCCAATGCTTCACTCGATACTTCCGCTGTCCCGCTCGATGCCGTCATGGCAGCTTTTGCGACGGTTCCAGAAGGTTTCAAGGGACAGACCGAAGCTCACTTCACAGTCAAGGGCCCATTGAAGGACAAGACCCGACTCGAGGCGCATCTCACGATTCCGACCTTGAACGCCAGCTATCAGTCGCTCCAGCTCGGCGCGGTGCGGCCAATCAAAGCGGATTATGTGCGTTCAGTTGTTACCATCCAACCCGCCGAGATTCGGGGGACCGGAACCTCTCTTCGCATTCAGGGATCGGTACCCCTGACCGGCCATGCCACTCCTACGCTTACTGCGCAAGGCTCCGTTGACGCACAGATTCTGCGCATCGCAGATCCCGAATTGCAAAGCTCGGGCATCGTCGCTCTCGATGTTCGCACGTCCGGCTCAGGGAGTGCGCCGCAGGTGAACGGTCAAGTGCGCCTGCAGAATATTTCGGTTTCAACCTCCACGGCGCCTATGAGCCTTCAAAATCTGAACGGCACCCTGGACATCAGCAATGAGCGCGTGCAGATTTCGAACATGGAAGCGCAGGTCGGAGGCGGGAAGCTTACGGCAGGAGGCTCGGTCACATATCGGCCGGCGGTGCAATTCAATATCGCACTGAAAGGCAATTCGATTCGCCTGAGGTACCCAGATGGACTCCGCACAGTCCTCGACAGCAGCCTCGCATGGACCGGTAATATGCAGGGCTCCAGCCTCAACGGGCGAGTGCTCATCGGCGGTCTCTCGTTTACTCCCGATTTCGACCTCGCCAGCTTTGGAGATCAATTCAGCACGAATGCTTCCACGCCAGCCGAACCGGGCTTTGCGGATACCATCAATCTGCAGATCGCGGTGCAGTCTAAGGGAACTCTCAGCGCGACCAGTTCGCAAGTCAGCCTTGAAGGGAATGCGGACTTGCGAGTGGGTGGCACGGCGGCGAATCCGGTGATTACCGGACGCACCGACCTGAATGCCGGCGAACTCTTTTATCGCAATGTGCGTTACACCCTGCAGCGGGGCGTGATCACCTTCGACAATCCAACTCAGACCCATCCGATCTTGAACGTGGTAGTCGGGACGATCGTCCAGCAGTACAACCTCAGCATCAATATGCGCGGTCCATTCGAGGCACTGACAGTTGCGTACTCCTCTGACCCGCCGCTCGCCACCGCCGACATCATCAACTTGATCGCCCGCGGGAAGACCACCTCTGAGCAGGCCGCTTCCAGCCAGAGCACCGATTCGATGGTCGCTTCGCAGGCTGTCAGCCAGGTTAGCGGAGGAATTCAGAAGCTGGCGGGAATTTCCAGCCTGCAGATCGACCCCCTTCTGGGTGGCAACAATCAGAATCCAGGAGCGAGAATCGCCCTGCAACAACGAGTGACGAAGAATTTTCTTTTTACATTTTCCACCGATGTATCTCAGCCTGGAAGCGAACTGGTGCAGGGCGATTATCAGATTAACAAACGATGGTCAGTCAGCGTGGCTCGCGACCAACTTGGAGGAGTTTCAATCGACGGAAAGTTCCACACGACCTTCTGAGGGACCGCCTGTCAGGCAGCTTTCTGCCAAGGTGCTTCATCAGCAGACGGTTCCTTCGGGCGCAATTGCCCGGCCTCGCTCTCCTTCGCCAGTTCAGCATTCAGCTCCGCGCCCGCCAGCAAGGCCAAGGAATTCCAATAGAACCACGTCATAAAAGCCACAAATCCGGCCAGCGTCCCGTAAATACGGCTGTAATTGGCGATATGGCGAAAATAGAACCCCATACCGAACGAGAATCCCAGCCAGCATGCCACAGCGAGAATCGCTCCGGGCAGAGTTGCTGGAAATCGCTGTCTGACATTCGGCGCAAGAAAATACAGGACCTCGACCGTAAACAGCGTGAAGGTGATGGCGATCGCCCAGCGCAGAACGGGCCACAGCAGAACGAACAAATGCGACAGGTACATGCGCTCAGCGAGCCACATGCCGAATTGCGGTCCCAGGATCATGACCACCAGCGCGGACAGAAGCAGCGCAGCGGTCAACCCGGCAAGCCCGATTGCCAACAATCGCGTCTTCCACCATGGCCGCGTCTCTTTCGCGTCGTAAGCAATGTCGAGAGCTTCGATCAGCGCATCGAAAGCCGCAGTTCCCGCCCAAATCGTACCGATCATGCCGAATGATAGCCATGAAGTGCGGTTGGCCTTTAGTAGATCGGTGAGAACCGATTGGATCATGTGCATACTGTCAGGCGGCAGCAGGCGCGACATCAAAGCCATGACTCGGCCGAACAAGTCTGGTATGGGAAGCGATGACATCATCGCAGACAAAAAGATAAGTGCAGGAAACACCGACAAAACCAGATAGTACGAAAGCGCTGCCGAAACCTGAAGCGTGTGGTTGCTCAACAGGTCACGGTAGGTGGCCGTGAATGCTCGACGAAGGCCGACCCAAGTCACGGCCCTAGGATGCCGCGCCCAAGGCAATGGTCGGTTACATCAGGATTCAACCCGAGGCTCTCTGCGGTGAACGCATGAGTTCTTACTACACGGCTTTACTCACTACCCTGGCTCACCCGAAACACATGGCCGTCAGGATGGCGAAGATGCATTTCGCGTACGTTCCAAGGCATGTTGGCCGGGGGAAATGTTATTTCAAGGCCGGCAACCAGACATTCCTTGTGCACGGCATCAACGTCTTCCACCCATACTGACATCCAGACCCCTTTGTCTCCCGCTTCATCGCCATCCTTCTGGAACGTGGTTGTGTTCAATCCGCGTCCGCGCCCTCCTTGTGCTCCCTGGCATAGAAAAATCTGACATTTCCCAGAGCCGACCGCGCCAAAGGTTGGGGGAGATCCCCAGTCCCAGCACTTCTTCCAACCCCACTTTTCGAACCAGGCGAAGCTGGCGTTGATGTCGGAGATATTTAGGATTGGTGTTACGCCATGGGCTTCCATGGCGGGAAGCATAGCACGACGGTTTGACTGCGAGTTTAGGCCCAGAAAGTGCGATCCAACGTCCTGTACTGAATGGCCTCGGCAATGTGTTTGGGCTCGATTGATTGGGCGCCCTCGAGGTCTGCAATCGTGCGCGCGACTTTCAGGATGCGGTCATGAGCGCGCGCTGTCAGCCCCTGCTGGGTCATGGCGCGTTCGAGCAATCGTTCGCAATAGGGAGATAGTTCGCAGAACACACGAATGTGGCGAGGGGTCATCTGCGCGTTAGAAAAGACTGGCCGTAAGGCACGGTTATTCTTGTCCGAACCCTTGAGCACATGGTTGCTTGAGGTTGGCGCATCAGTTCTAAACCGCTTGAGTTGTGTTTCCCGCGCTCGCATGATGCGCTCACGGATTGACTCTGACCCTTCTGGTTCTGTCGCCGCACGCATCTCTTTGTAGTTGACTGCGGGAACGTCAATGTGGATGTCGATGCGGTCCATCAAAGGTCCCGAGATTTTTTGCATGTAGCGCTGGATCATCGGCGGACTGCAGTGGCATTCGCGAGACCGATCGTTAAAGAATCCGCATGGCTGCGGGTTACTTCGTTGCTGAACGGGAACTCATTTATCTACCGGTTGTGGGCGGGTAAACCCAACATCAGGGAAAAAAAGTCGGGTCCCGAGGTGGAATGAGCAGATGGAACTTACAGATGGGCCGAAAACTTGGCCAGCGGAATATCTGGGCAGGAATCCGGGCCGTGGAGCTGGTTGTAAATCTGCGTTGGGGCGCGGAGACGAAGATCGTGTCTTCTGGGGTTTGGTTTTGAAGTTCTCGCAGTTTGCCGCGAGCGCAAGCTCGCTTTCCCAGCGTAGCTGGTTTATTGAAATTAGGAGAAATCAATGGAAACAATAGTTCGGTGGTATCACCGTGAACGTTGGGCTTATGCCCGTGACCGGGAAAGATTAGAGCAGTACGCGAACTGGTTGAACCAGATTCGCTGGATGTTTTTTTGCACACTCACATTTAGCTGGTCAGTGAGTGATCTACAAGCTGAAGAGATTTTCAAAGAATTTATCAATCGGGTCGAACGCGCACTGCGATCTAGCGTGACTTACGTCCGCGGGTCTGAACGAAGGCTACCGGGCACCGGCTTGTCAGTCTGCCCTCGACATTTCCACCTTCTGTTGACGAGTCCCTCTGTCGTAACAGCTCAGTACATCGAGGATTTGTGGATGTCGATGGCAGGCAATCGTAGCGACGGGGCAGCTGCGAAAGTGGAGGATTACGATTCGGACCGGAAGGGCGTGCAGTATGCCGTGAAATTCATCAATCAAGCAGACGGCGATTGGGACTTCCACAATCTCGATCTGGCCC